>CAJCIA010000030.1 GCA_903970275.1 Betaproteobacteria bacterium | reverse complement strand
GGTCTATGACCGCCGACGAAAAGCGAAATCTCTCCCTACCCCCGGCGGTCATTGACCGCCGCTACAGAAGGCAGGTGCCTGTGTGCCGACTGCGTGAACTAATGTCCCGCGTGCGCTGCCGCTGGCGCGAGGCCGACAATCTCGCGGTAGTCGGCGGGCAGAAGGGTCTCCACATTCACGCCGCGGAATTCGTAGAGGCGATGGATTGTCTCTTCCAGCAAGTTGTTTGGGCACGAGGCGCCGGCGGTGATGCCGATGACCACGTTGCCGGTCGGCAGCCAGTCCCGCGAAATCTTTTCCTGCTGCGCGTGCTGGTCGTAGTGGGAAATTTCCGTGGGCGAGATCAGCTTGTCGGAATTCTTGATGAAGTAAGTAGGCAACTGCGCTTCGCCCATCTCCGCGAGGTGCGAGGTGTTGCTGGAATTGTAGCCGCCGACGACCAGCAGCAGGTTCATCTTCTCCACCGTCAGCATTTCGGAAAGCGCGTCCTGCCGCTCCTGCGTGGCACCGCAAATGGTGTCGGCCTTCTGGAAATGGGCCTCAAGGTTCTCGCGCCCGTAACGGTCGATCATCGCGCGCTCGAAGCGCCGCTGCACCTCCTCCGTCTCGCCCTTCATCATCGTGGTCTGGTTGGCCACGCCCACGGCCGTGAGGTGCTGGTCGGGATCAAAATTGGGCGAGTAGGCGCCCTCGAACTTCTTCAGGAACTCCTCCTTGTTGCCACCGTGCCGGATGTAGTCGCAGACGTAATCAGTCTCCGCCAGCGTGAAGACCACGAGATAATGCGTGCCGCCGTTCTCACTGATGGCCTGCGAGACGGTCGCCTTGGTTTCCTCGTGCCAGGCCTTGCCGTGAATGATCGAGGTGGTGCCCTGCCGGCGATACTGTTTCACGCGTTTCCACACGCTCATGACGTCGCCGCAGGTGGTGTCGACCTGGAAGCAGCCGATCTCGTCGAGACGATTAAGCACCTTCACTTCCGCTCCGAAGGCGGGCACGATGACTACGTCCTCCTCGGTCAATCCATCGAGATCGTAGACCCCGCGCGTTTCCTTGAGCTGCTTGATGCCCATCTCGCGCAGCTGGTCGTTGACCTCCGGGTTGTGGATGATCTCGCCCAGCAGGTAGATGTTGTGGCCCTTGTACGCCTTGGTCGAGGCGTAGGCCAGGTTGATCGCCCGCTCCACGCCGTAGCAGAAGCCGAAGGCCTTGGCCAACTTGACGGTAAGCCCGGCGGCGGAGAGGAACCGCTTGGTATGGCGCAGGTAATCGACCACCGGGCTGCGGTAATGGCTTTCCACCTGTTCCTGCACCAGCTTGGTCAGCTCCGGCGTGCGGAGATTGGTGCGCTTCTTCTTCGGCAAGGGCGCCGTGGCGGCAGCAGGTACGGGCCCGGCTGGCACAGGCGTGCCGGGAACCGGGCTCAGGGTGGCGTCGGACATCCCCTTACTAAACGGCCAGAGAGGGGCGGGAGTCAAGGGCCGGCGTGCCGGGAAAGAGTGGCCGCCGCGACTTGGAGCGCGTTACGCTAGGCGGAAACCCTATGGTGGTACTCAAGCCCAGCTTCCTGCTCGTCCTGCTAAAGGTGGGTGGGGCCTGTTGTTTGATCACCGGCCTATGCTATCTATGCGGCCATCCCGGTCACTGGCCTGACATTCAAAGCGTCCTAGGTGTCGTGGTTGGGGCTACCTGTCTTTCAGTTCTCGTTTGGTTTATGTTCGTGCCGCGCCGCCTTGCCTTCTCGGACAACGAAATCACCCTTTCGACGATTCTAGGAACGTCGACCTATCGGTGGTCGACGCTGGGAGGCTACGCGTGGGGCCGCGGCGTTTTCATGATCCAGTTCGAGGATGATCGCCGAGCGTACCAGATTTCCGCCAGTGCTTATCCCAAGGCGGAATGGTCCAAACTAATGTCCCTGCTTACAGAGCGATACCCGGACCGGTTGGTCCGTTTTTATATAGGCGCGAATCTGCTCCGAAAATGACTCCCAGCGGAACGGTCGCTCTATCCTTCGCAGCTACTTGATAATCGGATAGCAGCTCACCGTGACGATGAACTTTTGGCTCACCGTGTTGTGGTAGATGCTGTCCACCATGGCGCGGCGACCGTAGGGCAGGCGCGTGCCGGCGTCGTCCTTCATGCCGCACACCATGGGATCGCCCAGATTCCACGGACACTTGTCGAAGACCATTCGATGCGAGGTGTATTTGTCCATGACCCCCATGGTCGCGCATTCGGGCCGAAATCCCTACAGGAATCGGCGTGCTTCGGCGCGGACTTCTTACGCTTTTTCGATAATTTGGATGTCGCGCAACTGCCGGTGCCGCCCGTCTTCATCCAGCCCGTAACCCACGACGAACTCGTCTGCAACGCGGAAGCCGACCCAGTGCGCACGCACCGGGATTTCGCGGGCGCTTTCCTTTTCCAGCAGCACGCAGATGCGAATGTCGGAGGCCTTGTGCTCGTGCAAGCTGCCGACCAGCGCGCTGAGCGTGCGGCCGGTGTCGAGAATGTCGTCGACGATGAGGACCTCGCGCCCGCGCACCGCCTCGCGCAGATCGCTGTCGTCCAGCCCGCGCACCAGGCCGCTGCTTTGCCGCCCGACGTAGCTGGCCAGGCGCACGCAAGAGATTTCCACATCCAGCTCCACCTCGCGCACGAGATCGGCCAGGAAGAAGAGCGCCCCGTTCATCACACCGAGGAAAAGCGGACGGCGGTCCGCATAATGGCGCGTGAGTTCGCCGCCCAGTTCGCGCACGCGGGCGGCGATCTGGTCTTGCGGGATGAGGACGCGGCCGGGCATGGGGCCGAGATTAGAACGAAGAGCGTAGAACGTAGAACTGGAAAGCGCGGAATGGCTTGTTTCAAGCCGGCCGAGGGGGATCATCGTTCAGGGTCATGAGCAAACGCGCGAAAATTCTGTTGGTAGTTGGCTTGATGCTTACCTTCGGATCGCCGAGCGTCGGATTGATCCTGACGGTGTTCGGGATGATGGCTTCGTTCCGTCATTTAGGTCATCATGGAACTACTTCGCCCGATCAACTTGCCGGGTCTATTGCCGAGACTCTCCTAGCGACTTACCTCGGCCTCATCGGTGCGAGCGTCGGCCTTTGCGTGCTGATCGCTGCCGGGATCGTTATTTATGTCGAAAGACGGAAGCTGCGCGGCTAGGCCGCTCGCATCCTCTGCTCGATTTTTTGAATTCTTCGCTCTCAATTCTTCGTGCCATCCCGCCGCTCTCGACAACGTATCGGCCTTCCCCTTAACTCGGGCGTTTTATGCCGACCAAACCGACGCCGGACAAACCGCAGACGCGCCCTGTTTACCGGCGCATCATCCTCAAACTCAGCGGCGAGGTGCTCAAGGGCGCGGATGACGTCATCGATCCTTCCGTGGCCAACCGCATCGCCAGCGAGGTGGCCGAAATCCACAACCTGGGCGTGAAGGTCGCGGTCGTCATCGGCGGCGGCAACATCTGGCGCGGCATCACCTCCGCAAACAAAGGCATGGACCGCAGCACGGCCGACTACATGGGCATGCTGGCCACCATCATCAACGGCCTGGCGCTGCAGCAGGCGCTGGAAAAAGTGGGCGTCGACACGCGCGTGCAGACGGCCATTGAGGTGAAAAACGTGGCTGAGCCGTTCATCCGCCGCCGCGCCATGCGGCACCTGGACAAGGGCCGCGTGGTCATCTTTGTCGCGGGTACGGGCAATCCCTTTTTCTCCACCGACACCGCCGCCGCCCTGCGCGCGAGCGAGATGGGCGCCGAGATCCTGCTCAAGGCCACGAAGGTGGACGGCATCTACGACAGCGATCCGCGCAAGAATCCGGACGCGAAGCGCTACGCACAGGTGAGCTACGGCGAGGCGCTGGAAAAACGGCTGCAGGTGATGGATTCCACCGCCTTCGCCCTTTGCATGGACAACCACGTGCCCATCGTCGTCTTCGACATGTTCAAGGAAGGCAACCTCAAGGGTGTGGTCTTGGGTGAGAAGATTGGGACTTTGGTGACGGCGTAGAGTGCGGCGTCATCTTGCGCGTAGTTAAAGCGCTTCGCGGTAGCCGTCGACCTCCGAGCGACGGGCTCTTTGCGAAGGCGCCTCTGTCATGCGTCCGCCGCCCGGAGGTCGACGGCTACCGGTGGAACGCCAGCGTCCGCCGGATCGCCTCGCGCAGGGGCACGGTGACGCGCAGGCCGAGCTCCTCCTTCGCGCGGGTGATGTTGGGCAGGTAGATATTTTGCGGGCCTGGCGGCTGCGTGGATTGGATTTCCACCCGCGCGTCCTGGCTCGTCTCCGCCGCGATGGCGCGGGCCAGATCACGCGTGCTCACCACTTCGTCCGAGCCCACATTGTAGGCCGCGCCCCGCTCGCCCCGCGCGAGGATCGCCAGCAGCCACACGACCAAGTCGGTTGGGTAAAGGTAGGATCGCAGGGCGGTGCCATCGCCACGGACGCGGATCGGCCCGCCGCCCAGCGCGTCCGCGATGAAGTTGCCCGCGGCAAAATTCTGATCGAGCGGCAGGTGCGGCCCGAGAAACGCGAACGCGCGCGCGACGGTGCAATCGGCCTTCGATTTTGCGCAAGCCTCCTCCGCCGCACGCTTTGCCGCGGCGTAGGGCACGAGGGCGCGCGCCTGCGCAAATTCGTCCTCGCGCGCTCCTTCCAGCTTCCCGGTGGCGGCGCCGTAGACCGCGCCGGAGCTGACGAACAGCAGCCGCTGCGTGCCTTTGCGTTCCGCCAAGGTGATCATGCGCCGCGTGCCCTCGACGATGGCGCGCGACCGTTCCGCCTCCGCCGCTTCGGTCGCCTGCGCCGGCCCGTCCGCGGCGGCGTGGAGGACGTAGTCGAAGCGCTCCAGCAGCACGGGCAGCTCCGCCACGTGCCCCTCGAAGAGCGTCCAGTTTTTACGGCTCTCCACTTCGGGCCACTGGGTGGCGAAGCGACGCGGATCGCGCGACAGAATCGTCAGCTTCAGGTTCAGCCCCAGTTCGCGATCCGCCTGGTCAAGCCCGGCCAGCAGCCATTTGCCGAAAAAGCCGGTGCCGCCGGTGATGAACAACCGCGCGCCCCGCAACGCCTCGAAATCCCGCGCGCCCAGGCGCGCGATTTCATCGAGATCGGCCCGGGCGAGGTGAAACATCGGAGGAATTGCGCCAGAAGTCGCCTGCCGAAGCCAGACATGATCAACGGGAGGAATTACTCCAATCGCTCCGGACCTTTGTCGGCAGCCCGAAAAGGCTCCGAGGTAGCCGGCGCTGTCCCTAGCGCCGGAGGCCGCAGCAGCGGCCGGAATGCAGAGAACTAGGCAAGACGTTTTCTCGCTCCCGGTCCGCTCGCGTTGCTCGCTCCGGCGCTAGGGACAGCGCCGGCTACCTCGGAGCTTGCGTCCGCAAGCGAACCTACGCTGGAAGATAAAGGCGGGTTGATCTGGAGGCCCGAGTCGCACCACCCATGGCGACATGCGGTCGTCGTCGCGCTACGCGACATTGCCTCGTCAGGCTGGGCGGGCTGCCTCTAGGCTCGCTCGCGCGCCATGGCGACACCGAGCCCCCAGCCCACCTCGCTCCTCACGCTGCTGCGGCGCAATCTGATCGCGGCCACGCTGATCTTCCTGGTGCTGGAAATCTGGCGGCCTTTTTTCTTCCTGACCGACGACAATCTCGACGGCGGCTACCCGTTTCTCTCCGAGATCGGGCACCACTTGCTGCACGGGCAGTCGCCCTTCATCACGGACCATCTGTTCGGCGGGCACTACAACGTCCTGCGCGATCCCACCTACTTTCTCTGGCATCCTGTCTACCTGCTAGTCTCGCTGCTCGCCGGCACGCCGTTGCATTTGGCCATGATCGATGTCGCGGCCTACCTGTTCTTCATGATCGCGACGGCCGGCTATGTCTGCCTGGCCGATTTCTTGCGGCGCGACGACCGCGCCTTCCTCAGCGACGGCTGGATCACCTTCTATACGCTGAGCTTTGTTTACAGCCAGATCGTGCTGGTCACCTCCGCCAGCTGGCTCAATTTCGCCTGCAGCCAGAGCGCGCTGCCCTGGCTCATGCTCGGCCTCTTGCAGCGTGACGCGCGGCGCAGCCTCTTTCTCATCACGGTGTTCACGGCCCACGAAATCCTCGGCGGGCACCTGGCGCCCACGATCTCCACGACGCTTTTTTTTAGCCTCTTTGCCGCCGGGCTGGCGGTGCAGCAGCGCTCATGGCGGCCGGCGCTTTGCTGGGGCGCAGGCAACCTGATCGCGCTCATCCTTGTCCTGCCGGTTCTGATTCCCGCGCTAACCGGTTTCCTGACCAGCGCGCGGGCGGGCGGCGTCACGCCGTCGGACATGCTGTCCAACAACGTTCCCGCCATCTCCTTCCCCGTCTCGATCTTCTTCGGCATGGCGTTGTGGTGGGCGCACGCCTCCGATCCCGGGCTGATGAACGCGCACTCAACCTACATCCTGGCGTTCGGTTCCAGCGCAGCCGCGTGGTGCGTCCTGCCCGCGCTCACCGGCCGGGGCGGATGGCGGCCGCTTGACCGGTTGACCGGGGCCCTCCTCGTCATCGTCGGGCTCTTCGTGTGCCGGCCGGCGGCCTTGAACACGGTCATGACCCATCTTCCGCTGCTGAAATCGCTGCGCTGGCCGTTTCGCGAACTGCTGCAGTTTCAGTTTTTCCTGCACCTCTTCCTGCTGCTGCGCCGGCCTGGTTTTACGCCGCCCTGGCGCCGGCGTCTGGCGTGGTTCGGCGTGGCCATCTACGTCCTGCCGCTCTTCACCTATCGCCTGCCGCCCACGTTGAATTCCATGAGTTGGGACCGGCGCCTCGTTCTCTCCGGCAAGGACCAGGTATACTGGGGGCAGGTGCGGCGCCTCCTTCAGCCGGACGATCGCGTGGCGGTGCTCATCCCGACCAAGCTTTACGGCAGCGACCGCTTCGACATCCCCTACTCGCTGCTGGGCACGTATAACTACGCGTGCATCGATGGCATCATCAACGTTTCCGGTTATTCGTCGACCGCGCCGCGGCGCCAGCTCTATACCACGGTTTCCTACTATCCCTTCGGCGCCTGCATCCCCGAGTATCGCGGCGCGCTTTTGCGCGATCATCCCGGCATGAAATTCATCACGCTGGAAGGCCTGCAACCGGTGAAGATCACGCTCAGTTCCGGCACCGGGCCCGCGATCGATCTCACGCCCTTCATCCCGCACGAGCTCGATCCGCCACCGCACCGCCCGCCGGAAGGCGGCCGCTAAGCGCCCGCCAGCGTCTGCGCCAGCGAGCGACACAAGGCGGGAAAGCTGCGCAAGAGCGCCTGGTCTTCGGTGACCAACGTGGTCTTCATAGCAAGCGCCAACGCCACAAATTCACAATCATAGGACGAACACCGTGATCCCTGAATGAGGTCGAACACCACGGAGTCTTTAACCTGATGCTCGCCCGCAGTTAGGGCGTAGTGAGCTTCGTCCATGGCCGTCTCCACCAACTGCCGAGTCAGTTGCCCGCGCCGCAGATAGCCGCCGAGTACATTTCGAAATTCCGAACGCCACAAGAGCGGAGCAGCCCATTCCGGCGCCAGCCTGGTCAAAGAATCAGCTTCGCTACTCCTCGGCCCTGCAACAAAGCGGTAAACGAGGATGTTTGTATCGACGACGATCACTCTCGCCCTTCGCGCTTGAAGCGATCGATCTCTTCAGGCGTCGCCGTGAAATTCATTTTTGACCGTAATTCTCTTGCTCTTGCCAGCATTGCCTCGACATCGACCGGTCTCTCCGACGCGAGCTTTTCTTCCAGCATGGAGATGATCTCGGAATTGAGACTTCGTCGGTGGTGAACCGCGCGCTTTTTCAACGCGCGATGCAAGGTGGCGGGAAGGGCCTTCAGTGTCAGGGAAGCCATGCAACCATTATGGTTGCGCGGCTTTTTCCGTCAAGGGCGTTCCCGGGTCGCCAACTTGAGAAACGGAGGCGCGCCAAGGATGAAGTAACCGGCGGCGAAAAGGTGTAAAGCCAGATAGTAGATGGACCACCAATCAACCGGCTGGGATCGGTTTTGAGACAGCGCGTGTTCTATATCGTCGCCGACTTCGAAATAGTTCTGCACCGCCTGGACCAGAAGCCAAAATCCACTCGCACGGCAAAAGAGCGATAACAGAAGATCGTGGATTTCCTTGGCCTTCACGACCCCATGCTAGCTAGCGGGCGAGGTCGAAAAAGCGGAATATTTTGCTTATACCGGCTCAGGGACAGCGAGGATTGTACCGATATCAGACACAGGATACCCCCCATCGACTGATAAATTTTCCTTTTCCGGACATTTCCCGCCCGTTGCTGATCCCGCCCCCATCTGCTAACAACAAGTCGCTGATTCCATGAATCACATCATCTTCGAAGATCTGTTTGTCCTCGAGATGGCCAACAACCATTACGGCCAGCTCGATCGCGCCCTGAAGATTGTGCGCGAATACAGCCGCATCGTCCGCTTCAACAATGTGCGCGCCGCAATCAAGTTTCAGCTGCGTGATGTCGACTCGTTCATCCACCGCGATTTTCGCGATCGCACCGACATTCGGTACGTCAAAAAGACGATCGACACCGCAATGCCGCGCAAAAGTTTTCATGCGCTGACCGATGCGATCAAAAAGGCCGGCTGCATTCCCATGGCAACGCCCTTCGACGAGAAATCGGTCGATTTCTGTGTGGAGCTCGCGCTGCCGCTGATCAAGCTGGCCAGTTCCGATGTCAACGATTGGGAGCTGATCGAGCGCATCGCCAAGACGCGCAAGCCGGTCATCTGCTCGACCGGCGGCACGTCGCTCAAGGACCTCGACGATCTCGTCACCTTCTACGAAAACCGCAACCTGCCGCTGGCCATCAATCACTGCGTTTCGCTTTATCCGTGTGAGGACGGCGATCTTGAATTGAACCAAATCGACTTTCTACGCCGGCGTTATCCGAACCACGTCATCGGGCTTTCCACGCACGAGTACCACGACTGGGACGCGTCGCTGCAGATCGCCTACGCAAAAGGCGCGCGTACGTTCGAGCGCCACATCGACATCGACGACGATGGCAAGCCGGTCTCGCCCTACTGCAGCGTGCCGTCCCAGATTGACTCCTGGTTCAAGGCCTACAATCGCGCGAAGGTCATGTGCGGCGGTAGCGGCGACACGCGCCGGAACGTGACCGAGAGCGAGGCGAAATATCTCAACGCACTCGTGCGCGGGGTCTACGCCAAGCGCGATCTGCCCAAGGGCCACGTCCTGCAGCGCGAGGACATGGAGAACGACGTCTATCTCGCCATCCCGCTGCAAAAGGGGCAGATTTCCTGCCGCGAACTGATGAGCGGCGAGACTCTGCAAGAGCCCGTGAAGAAGGACGCACCCGTGATGATCGACGCCATCGACAGCGCCTACGCTTACCACGACGATCTCAAGAAGCTGATCTACGACCGCGGCATCTAGCCGCCGCTCCCGTGCTGAAAACCAACTCCGCCTGTCTGGCCACGGCCCCGGCGGAGGTGGCGGCGCTGCTCGTTCCCG
Source organism: Betaproteobacteria bacterium (assembly GCA_903970275.1). GTDB lineage: Bacteria > Verrucomicrobiota > Verrucomicrobiia > Methylacidiphilales > UBA1321 > JABDGH01. The sequence continues at coordinate 2,690 of CAJCIA010000030.1, read as the reverse complement.
ACGCGCCGAACACGAAACTGATCAGCGTGGTCAGCGGCTGCTACAACGAGGAGGCCAACATCCGCGAATGCCACGAGCGGGTGAAGAAAGTCTTCGCCGAGATCGGCCGCTACCGCTACGAGCACGTCTTCATCGACAACGCCTCGAAGGACGGCACGCGCAAGATCCTGCGCGAGCTCGCGGCGGAGGACCCTAACGTCAAGGTGATCCTCAACGCGCGCAATTTCGGCCACGTCCGTTCCGGTTATCACGCCATGCTTCAGGCGCGGGGCGACGCGGTCATCAGCCTCGTCTCCGACCTGCAAGACCCGCCCGAGCTGATCAGGGAATTCATCGCGAAGTGGGAGGAAGGTTTTCGCGTCGTCGTCGCGATCAAGGAAAACAGTGACGAATCGCCCGTCTTCTTCGCCGTGCGCAAGGCCTACTACAGCCTCGTCGCGCGCCTCGCCGAGATCGAGCTGAACAAGAATGCGACCGGCTTCGGCCTTTACGATCGACGCTTCATGGATGTGCTGCGCGAGCTGGACGATCCCTATCCCTATTTTCGCGGCTTGGTTTCCGAGATCGGTTTTCCCGCCGCGAAGATTCTCTACCACCAGCCCGTGCGCAAACGCGGCATCACCAACAACAATTTCTATAGCCTCTATGACATGGCGATGCTCGGCATCACCAACCACAGCAAGGTGCCGCTGCGGATCGCCACCATGATAGGCTTTGCGCTCTCCGGCCTGAGCCTGCTTGTTGCCGTCGTTTACGTCGCGCTCAAGCTCGCCTTCTGGAATTATTTCGAGCTCGGCCTGGCGCCGCTTGTCGTCGGCATGTTCTTCTTCGGCAGCGTGCAGCTCTTCTTCATCGGAATCCTGGGTGAATATATAGGTGCGATTCACACACAGGTGTTGAAGCGGCCGCCCGTGGTCGAGCTGGAACGGATTAATTTTTAGAGATCGGTATCATACCCATCCACGACAGAATTTAGACAGGAAGCACATGAGAAACATGAAGCTTACCGTTAACGTTTTCAAAATCATTTCTGTGGTTCAACCTCATGTCCCTCATGTTTTTCCTGTCCTGATAAACTCATGAAAGTCGTCATTCTCTGCGGCGGTCTTGGCACGCGCTTGCGCGAGGAAACGGAATTCCGGCCCAAGCCCATGGTGCCCATCGGCCCGCGCCCGATCCTCTGGCATATCATGAAATTCTATGCCCACTACGGGTTCAAGGAATTCATCCTCTGCCTTGGTTACAAGGGCGAGGCCATCAAGGAGTACTTCTATAACTACCAGTGGCACCGCAGTGACGTGACGCTTCGGCTTGGCGCCCATCCCGAGATCACCTACCACAACCAGCACCCGGAGGAAGACTGGCAGGTCACGCTCATCGACACCGGCCAGGCCACACAAACCGGCGGTCGCGTAAAGCAGGCGCTGCGGCACATCCACGATGAGGAATTCCTGCTCACCTATGGTGACGGAGTTTGCAACGTCCCGCTGCCCGCCCTGATCGATTTCCATCACAAGAAGCGCGGCCTGGCCACGCTCACGGCCGTGAAACCCACCGGCCGTTTCGGCGAGCTCACCTTCGAGGGCGACAAGGTGCCCACCTTCACGGAGAAGGGCGAAACCGGCTTCGTCAGCGGCGGCTTCTTCGTCCTCAATCGCGGCATTGAGAAATACCTCACCGGTGACGAGTGCAGCTTCGAGTTCGATGCGCTGCCGCTCATTGCCGAGCAGGGCCTGCTCACCGCCTTCCGCCACGACGGCTTCTGGCAATGCATGGACAACCCACGCGAGATGGAAGCACTGAACAAAATGTGGACCACCGGCACGGCGCCGTGGAAGATTTGGTAGCCCCTTGCCGGGCTCTCCATGAAATGGGACGACCTTCTTGGCCGGATCAAGGTCAACCGCAAGCCGCTTTCCAGCGAGCGCCTGACCTGGTGGCTCGTGATCATCCTCACGAAACTTTTCGGCCGGCGGGTTGAAATTACCCATGGCACGGAGCATAAGACCCTGCGGATTTTCCCCGTCGTGTGGAAAGGCCGCCTGCGCCTGCTGGGCAGCGAGCATGAATACCTTCAGCTGGATTACACCTCGCCTTATACGGCGCGGATAAGCCGCGCCCCGGATGTGACCGTGAGCGACGGTCCGCCGGTTGAACCCGGCACGAGCGGATCGGTCATTCACCTCGTTGTGTGTCATCTCCCGCCGCAGGAGACGGGGCAAATTCTCCAATACATTCAAAGCCAATGCGATTACACGGTGGTGCTGGTCTATGGCGGGCCGCGTGAGCATTTCGCCTCCATCGCCTGGGAACACAAGGTCTTCATCGATGACCCGCTGATGCGCGGCCTCAGTTATCTGTATTCCTATGCCCGCCTGATTCCGGAGACCCGCGCCTATCTGCAGGAGCAGGGTCTCACTGCCGACTGGGTCTTTATCACCGACTACGATCTGCTGCCGCTCAAGCACCAGTATCTCGACCGCTGCATCGCCCTTATGGCGACACACCAGGCCGGTTTTGGTGGCAAGCTCGTGCGCGATCTCTCGCAATCGAACTCGTTCTTTCTCGCTAATGCATTGAAGGAAGGCCGCATCGACGAAACCCTCAACGCGCCGGGCCGTTCCCCGATTTATCACTGCCTGGGCGCCGTCCTGTTCTTTCATCGCGATTGTTTCGCTTCCATCTTTCGC
>CAJCIA010000029.1 GCA_903970275.1 Betaproteobacteria bacterium | reverse complement strand
TCGGGATCGACCGGCTGGTGATGACGTTGACGGGCGCGGAATCGATCCGCGACGTGATCTACTTTCCGTTGCTGCGCCCGAAGCAATGAGCGCGCTGGCCGACGCGCCGCGGGTTCCCATGCCGGACGGCATCCAGAACGTCTATCGCTACGAGTGCTTCAACTCGGTGACGTGGGTGGTGGTGCTGGGCGCGCCGATGCTGCTTTATTTCCAGCGGCTGGGCGCTTCGGCCACGGTGCTGGCGCTGGCCTCGGGTTTGGCGCCGGCGTTCAGCACGCTCCAGATTCCGGCGGCTCGGTACGTGGAGAAGATTGGCTATCGGCGGATGGTGGTGGGCGGCTGGACGGCGCGGTCGCTTTTCATCGTGGGGATGACGGTGGTGACGTTCATCCCGGGGCATCTGGCGCCGACGGCGAACATTTTTTTGATGCTGCTGCTGATGGCGGGGTTCACGCTGCTGCGCGGGATTTCGCTGTGCGGCATCCTGCCGTGGTTCACGCATATCGTGCCGGAATCGCGCCGCGGCGAATTCCTGGCCAAGGACCAGATCGCGAGCTCGGTGGCGGCAGTCGCCTCGCTGGCGTTTTTCTCGTGGATCATCGGCGGAAGGGAACGGTGGTATTCGCTGGGAATGCTCTACGCGATCGCGACGGTGTCGGCCTTCGTGAGTGTGCGCTTCCTGCGCCTGGTGCCGGACGTGCCGGTGGAGAAATCCAATCCCAACCCGGCGCCGCTGCCGTGGCGCGCGATGTTCCTTTATCCGCCGTTCCAACGCTTCATGCGCTACACCGTGCTGGTGAACATGGTGCTGGGCGCCTCGACCGTTTTCTGGGTGCGATTCTTCCGGATCGCGCTGCATCAGACCGACTCGAACATCCTGCTGGTGGGCGCGGTGACGACGCTGGCCATGGCGCTGGCGCTGTGGCTGGTGAGCGAGATCATCGACCGCACGGGGAGCCGTCCGGCGCTGACGCTTTCCGCCGGGTTGTTCGTGGTGCACTTCGGCCTGTGGTGCGCGGTGGCGGGGCACCTGATCGCGGGCACGCGCGAGATTATTCTCTTCCAGTGCGTGGTGTCCGGGCTGGCGGCGGCGCTTTTCAACCTGGCCAACTTGCGCGCGGTGATGGGCATCGTGCCGGTGCTGGGACGCGCGCATTTTCTCGCGCTTTATAGCGTGGGCGTGAACCTGAGTTTGGCGCTGGTGCCGTTGCTGTGGGGACCGGTCTTCGATTCGCTCGGTACGTGGCAGCTGGCGTGGGGGCGATGGAATTGGAACAGCTTTACGATCTTCTATTTCACGCTGGCGCTCTCCATGGCGGTCGCGTTGCTGCTGCTGCGGGGCGTGCACGAATCGGGCGATCCGATGCGGTGGAACGACTTTACGCGCGAGCTGCTGGTGAACACGCCGGCGCGCGCGGTGTCGCGAGTGGTGGGTAGGTTTCGCGGGCCGGGAATGTAGGTCATGGCACGGCTGCTTCCGAAACTCACGGCGCTGCTCATCCGCGCGATCGTGGCCACGCTGCGCGTCACGACGGACGATCGCGGCGGGATTCTTCTCAAGCCCGACCATGAGCCGGCGATCCTGGCCTTTTGGCATAATCGGACGTTTCTCATGGCGCCATTTTACGAGCGCTATTGCGGTCGGGTGGGGCGGACGACCTACACGTTCATCAGCCGGAGTCGCGACGGGGAGTTCATGACGGACGTGGCGGCGTGCTTCGGCGTGCGGGCGGTGCGGGGAAGCAGCTCGCGGCACGGGATGTCGGCCGCGCTGGCGGCGCTGCGCAAGGCGGAGGATGTGCGCAACGACATCACGATCACGCCGGATGGGCCGCGCGGACCGGTCTATCGCGTGCAGCCGGGCATCCTGCGGCTGGCGCAGGCGACAGGGCGGCCGATCGTGGCGATTGATAATCGCATCGCGTGGAAGATCGAGCTGAAGAGCTGGGACAAGTTCCAGATTCCGCTGCCGTTTTCGCGCTGTCATTTATCCACGGCGGAGATGATCCGCGTGCCGGCGGAGGCGAGTGAAGAGGAGCTGGCGGAGATTGGGCGGAGGCTGGAGCGGGCGTTGGGTTGCTGATGCCGGTCTGTCCAAGGTAGCCGCCGTCGGCCCGACGGCGGTCGCGCCCGCAAGAGCCTGCTCAACAATCAATCGTGCATGGCGCGATCCTCGGGGACGTCGGCGGGCACCGCTTGAGGATGCGCGCGGAGAGCGTTCCGTGCGCGACCGAAATCGGTTGGCGCGCACTGGCATCGGGCCGATGCCGGCTACCGGCCGGAGAGAAAGCGCATCCGCATTGCGTGCGGCTACCTTGCGGCTTCGCCGAGGATGACGGCGAGCTTCTTGGCAGTGGCTTCGGGCCAATGCTCCTTGTTCGTAAGGATGGCGTACTTGAGCGCGTCGTGGGCCTTGGCGTGCGTGAGCTTCGCGACGCGGGGGACGGCTTCGAGCAGGATGTTTTGCGCGAGCGCGGTGTTCCTGGTCAGCCAGCCGATGACCATCTCCACCGTGACGCTGTCGTGCTCGGGATGCCAGCAGTCGTAATCGGTGACCATGGCCACGGTGGCGTAGGCGATCTGCGCCTCGCGCGCGAGCTTGGCTTCCACCAGGTTGGTCATGCCGACGATGGCATGGCCGGCGGCGCGGTAGTTTTCGGATTCGGCGCGGGTGGAGAATTGCGGGCCCTCGATGTTCACGTAAGTGCCGCCCTGGTGGACCTTGGCGCCAGCGGCCTGCGCAGCGGCGTGCAGGACGTCCTGCAGCTCGGGGCTGATCGGATCGCCGAACGCGACGTGGGCCACGATGCCTTCGCCGAAGAAGGTGTCCTGGGCGCGGCCCTTGGTGCGGTCGAAGAACTGGCTGGGCAGCACCACATCGCCGGGCGCGTAATCGTGCTGCAGCGAGCCGACCGCGCTGACGCTGATGATCCACTCCACGCCGAGGTCCTTCATTCCATGGATGTTCGCCCGGTGCGGGATTTCGCTGGGCAGGAGCTTGTGGCCGCGCGCGTGGCGGGGCAGGAAGACGACCTCGTGTCCCGCGAGTGTTCCGCAGATGAAGCGGTCGGATGGCGTGCCGAAGGGGGTGTCGAGCGCGACCTCCTCGCGGACGGTGAATGCCGCCAGTTGATAGAGACCGCTTCCGCCGATAATTCCGATGGGACCCGCTTCAGGCATCTGGCAACAGTTCCGAATCCAGGGCCCGGGGGCAATCCCGAAGTGATTGAGCGGAAACCGAATCCGGTCCGTTTC
>CAJCIA010000028.1 GCA_903970275.1 Betaproteobacteria bacterium | reverse complement strand
GGACGGCTCGCCATCATGACGCTGCTGGCCGCCCGTGCCAGTTGGCCGTTCCAGGATTTGAAGGCGGAATTGAAAATGAGCGACGGCAATCTGATCAGCCATTTGCGCACGCTGCACCAGGCTGGCTACGTGGCGTTTCGCAAGGAGATACTCATTCGTCCGCAGACACGGTACGAGTTGACGGACCGGGGCCGGACGGCATTTCGGACTTATCTCAAGGCGCTGGAGGAGATGGTGCGGGGCGCAAAACCATAAGAACTTTTTATTTGGACGAATGCTTTGCGTAACAAAGCGTAAATGAATTCAAGACCATGAACGAGACATCAACGATTACCATTTATGTAGGGGCACTCTGGGAATTGCCGGCGGACGCGCGCATCGTGCTGCTGCTGGGAGATCGCGAGTGCGATCACCTGCGAGAGATTCAGCGCATCGCGGAGTTTCGCGGGCGGGCGGCGTTTCGGGTGGAAAGTGCGGCCGAGCTCCAACCACGCTGGTTCGTGCAGGCGGAGGCGGTCGGCATCGTGCTGGGCTCGACCGCGCTGCGTCCGTTGCTCGACGCAGTGCGGGCCCGGCTGGGCGAGTTCAACGTCATGCGCGCGCAGGGCATGCTGGAAGGGATCGCGCGCTAAGCGATGTTCACGCGAGCGTTCAGCTGATGATTTCATCGCGAGGCTGAGCCGGATAAATCATGACGCGCCCGGTGCGTTCGGGTTAATCTTGCGCATGGAATCTGTGCTCGCGCTGATCGTGGCCGCGGTGGTCGGCGCGGCAGTCACGTGGCTGGTCGCGCGCACGCGGACGGCGACGCTGCAGGAGCGCGTGGCCGCGCGCGATGTGCGTTTGGCGGAGCTGGAAACACGGCTGGCCGACCAGATGGCCAACGCCGGCGTGGCGCAGGGCGAGCGCACGGCGCTGCAGCAGGAGCTCGCGTCGCTGCAAACGCGGCTGGAGGAGGAGCGCAAGGCCTCGCAGGAAAAGGTGGAAATGCTGCGCGACGCGCAGGCGCGCTTGTCGGATGCGTTCAAGGCGCTTTCCGCCGACGCGCTACGGAGCAACAACGAGGCGTTCCTCGGCCTGGCACGCGCGACGCTGGAGAAGTTTCAGGAGGGTGCCCGCAGCGATCTCGACAAGCGGCAGACCGCGATCGACCAGCTGGTCAAGCCGGTGCACGAGACGCTGGGCAAATTCGACGCGAAGATGGGCGAGCTGGAGAAGGCGCGCCTGGAGGCCTACGTGGGCCTCACGCAGCAGGTGCGGGGGCTGGCGACGACGCAGGACACGCTGCAGCGCGAGACCTCCAACTTGGTCAAGGCGCTCGGCTCGCCGGGCGTGCGCGGCCGCTGGGGCGAAGTGCAGCTGCGGCGCGTGGTGGAGATCGCGGGCATGCTGCAGCATTGCGACTTTGAGCAGCAGGTGCACCAGGCGGGCGAGGGCGGCGCGTTGCGGCCCGACATGGTGGTGCGGTTGCCGGGCGGCCGCAGCGTGGTGGTCGACGCCAAGGCGCCGCTGACCGCCTACCTCGAAGCGATGAGCGCCCCGGACGAGGCAACACGCAAGCTCAAGATGGCGGAGCATGCGCGCAGCGTGCGCGATCACATGGTGGCGCTGGGCAAGAAGGCCTACTGGGAGCAGTTCCAGCCCGCGCCGGAGTTCGTGGTGCTCTTTCTCCCCGGCGAGAATTTTTACAGCGCGGCGCTGGAGCAGGAGCCGGCCCTCATTGAAAAACTGACGCCGGAAAACCGCGTGGTGCTGGCCACGCCGACCACGCTCATCGCGCTACTGCACGCCTTCGCCTACGGCTGGCGTCAGGAGGCGTTGGCGGAAAACGCACAGGCCATCAGCGCGCTGGGCCGCGAGCTGCACGAGCGCTTGGCGACCATGACGGACCACTTCGCGAAGGTGGGTGGATCGCTGGCGAGCGCGGTGGAGAATTACAACCGGACGCTAAACTCGCTCGACTCGCGCGTGCTGGTGAGCGCGCGCAAGTTCGAGGATCTAAGGGCGACGCACACGGACAAGGAGTTGAAAAGCCCCGCGCCGATCGAGGTGATCCCGCGCGCGATGCCCGCACGGGAGACGCCGCTTTTCCCGAAGCTGGAAGGTGCGGAGGGGCGGAGCAGGTAGCCGTTAACCTCCGGGCGACGGACGAAAGGCAGAGAAGCCTTCTCTCGACGTCCGTCGCCCGGAGGTCGACGGCTACTGGATAGGTGCGCCCGTTCAGTTACGTGCTGCCCGACGTCATGCGCTTTCCACCAACATCCGGCAACCAAGAGGCGAGCAGGCCCAGCAGGGGCAGGAACGAGCAGATTTCGTAAACCCGGATGATGCCGATGTGATCGGCCATTACACCGAGCACGGCTGAGCCGATGCCGCCCAAGCCGAAGGCGAGCCCGAAGAAAAGTCCGGCGATCGTGCCGGTGCGGCCGGGAACGAGCTCCTGAGCATAGACGATGATGGCCGACATGGCGGACGCCAGGATGATGCCGATGACGACGCTGAGCACGGCCGTCCACGCGAGATCGGCGTAGGGCATGAGCAGGGCAAAGGGAGCAGTGCCGAAGATCGAGGCCCAGATCACGCGCTTGCGCCCGAAGCGGTCGCCGAGCGGACCGCCCAGGATGGTGCCGACTGCGACGGCGGCAAGAAAGCCGAAGAGGTAAAATTCCGACGCCTCGCGCGTGATGTGAAAGCGCTCAGTGAGGAAGAACATGAAGTAGCTGGTCATGCTGGTGAGATAAAAATATTTGGAGAAGACCAGCACGACGAGGATGCCGAGCGCGAGGGCGACGCGGGCGCGGGGCAGGACGTTGGCGCGGTCGGCGTGACGCGCGGCGGCGGCGTGAGCGCGCGGCTGATACCAGCGCCCGATGCCGTACAGCAACACGATGCCGGCGGCCGCAAGCAGGCAGGTCCACAGCACGCTAATCTGGCCGAAGGGCAAGATGACGAGCGCGGCGAGCAGCGGGCCGAGCGAGGTGCCGCCGTTGCCGCCGACCTGGAAGAGCGATTGGGCGAAGCCATGGCGTCCGCCGGAGGCAAGCCGCGCGATGCGCGAGGCCTCGGGATGAAAGACGGAGGAGCCGATGCCGACGAGCGCGACGGCAAGGAGGATGAGCGGGAAGAAGCCAGCCACCGCGAGCAGCGCCAGTCCCGCCAGGGTGAAACCCATGCCGACCGCAAGCGAGAACGGCTGCGGGTGCTTGTCCGTATACCAGCCGACAAGCGGCTGGAGCAAGGACGCGGTGCACTGGTTGACGAGGGTGATGATCCCAATCTGCGTGAAGCTAAGCGCGAAGGAGGTCTTGAGGATCGGGTAGATGGCGGGAATGACGGACTGCAGCGTGTCATTGATCGCGTGCGAGCCGGAGAGCGCGAAGAGGACGCCGAGAACCGGTCGCGCGTTGGACTGGGCGGCGGTGGTGGTGCGCGGCTTGGTGGTCATGGGGAAGCTTGAACTTACAGCAAAGTCGGCGGCTGAAAAAGGGCGGATGGCCGGCACTACTGCGCGGACAATCCGTGGCCAGGTGATGCACTTACCGTCCCTAATCGGGCGGACGGGGTTGTTGATCGCGCAGCGGATGCTTTGTGCTTGAGCGAACGTTGGCGGGCGCGACCGCCGTCGGGCCGACGGCGGCTGCCGGGATCTCGTGATAGCTTGAGCTATTTTCCGTCGCGGAGAATCACCTGCGCGGTGTTGTAGCCACTCGCGGCGAAGACGCCGCCGCCGGGATGCGTGCTGGCGCCAGTGAGGTAGAGGCCGGGCAGGCCGGGGACTTTGTAGGCGCTCAGCTCGGGCAGTGGGCGGTACATGAACATCTGGTCGAGGCTCATCTCGAGGTGCATGACATTGGCGCGGAGCAGGCCGAGCGTGCGCTCGATTTCCAGCGGGGTCTGGATGTGCCGCGCGATCATCTGGCCGCGCATATTGGGCGCGTACTGGCAGACGAGGTCATAGAGCTTGTCGGCCTCGCGCTCAGCGATGGCGTCCCAGTTCTCGCCGTTGCTCAGTTCGTAAGGATGATATTGGCCCCAGGTGAAAAGCACGTGCTTGCCCGGCGGCGCCAAGGTGGGATCGAGCGAGGAAAAGCTCATCGCCACGACGCTTGGCTTTTGCGGCGGCAGGCCGAAGGAAAAATCGCGGTGCGAACTGGCGAGATGCTCGGCCGACGGGCAAAGAAGCTGCAGCGAGGTCTGGTAATCCTTGGTGCCAGGCAGCGGGCCGGGCGGCGCGTTGCCGTAGTCGGGCAGTTCGTTGACCGCGTGGCGGACAATCATGCCGAAGCCATTGCCGATGCGCGTGCGGGCGACGCGTTTTTTGAGTTCGGCCGGGGCGTCGGGCAGAGCGTCGAACAAGGTGTGGAGATGGCACGCGCCGACAATTTTGCCGGCGGTCACGGAGGTGGGATTCTCGCGGCCATGGGTGATGGTCCAAGTGCTGCCGCGTCGCGTGATGGAGGAAACCTCCGCGTTGCACACAATCTCCCCGCCGTGACTTTCGAGGCATTTCGCCAGCGCTTGGGTGAGCGCGCCGCTGCCGCCCTTCGCGCGTTTGGCGCCGCTTTTATGGATCATCGCGTTCCAGCCCAGCATGTCGCCGCTGGCCATCTCGGTGGGCGCGGGGCCGCTCTGGGCGGAGAGCCAGAGCAGCGCGGTGCGGACGGCGGGGTGCTCGAAGAGTTCGTCGACGAGCGAGCCGTAGGGCGCCATGAGTTGGCGCGAGGTGTCGAGCGAGGACCAGAGTTTGCGCGAGCGCCAGTTGCGCAGGTTGCGCTTGAACATGGTTGCGAAAAGCCGGCCGGGCGTGGGCGGCTGAAGGAAGGTCTCGAAGATGCCCTCGTTCAGCTCGCCCCAGTGCTGGACGAATTTGCGGTAGGCCTCGGCGTCGCGCGGGGAGATTTTGGCAATACTGGCGCAGGTCTTGTCGAGGTCCCGGTAAAAGCTGATGCCGGTGCCGGTGCCCAGGATGGGGTGGTGCGCCCACGGGTCCATCTCCAGGTATTCGAGGCCGAACTTGTGCAGCTCCAGCTCGCGCAGCACGGGCGTGAGATGGATCATGATGTGCGCGGAGGAGCCGACATCGAGGCGGTAACCGGGGATGAGGTCGTCCTGCGTGCAGACGGCGCCGCCGACGATATGGCGCCGCTCCAGCACGATGACCTTGCGTCCCGCGCGTGCCAGATAGCAGGCGCAGGTGAGCCCGTTGTGGCCCGCGCCGACGATGGCAACGTCGTAGGATGACATGACGGGGCAGGTTAGAGCGCAGCGGAAGGAGAGGCGAGAACAGCCCGTTGCCGGGACGGACAAGGACCACCGTGCTGCCGGGTGTTTGGCCGCGCCCACTGTTTCGCGAACGCAGTTCCACTCACGTTTTGCCGGCGAAGGCCGTTTCCATAGAAGTGGCGGCGCGCATCCATTTGGTCATTCCGGCTCACCTGGCCATGTCGCCGCGTGCGCAGCGGGAGGCTGTGGTGCTGCAGGAGGCTGGGTACGAGGTGACGGTGGCCGGTGTGTGGCTGGATGAACGGCTGGCGGAAATCGATTTCCAGTTGGCCAGGCGCCTGGACCTGAGTTTCCGGCCCGTGGTCGATCTACGCGCGGGTACATGGCGGCGCTGGTTGGAACGGGGTCAAGGCCGATGGGCCCGATCCCGATTTGAACGCGCCGGCCGATTCAGTCCCGCGCTGCTGGGTTACGGGCTGCGGGCGCAATGGCGTCATGCGCTGCGGACAAGGGCCGACCTGACCATCGCGCACGGCGAGGCCGGCCTGTGGATCGCGCACCAATTGTTGCAAGAGAGGCAGCGGGTCGGGATCGACTTTGAAGATTGGTTTTCGCGCGATCTCCCAGAGGCGGAACGGCAGGGACGGCCGGTGGAACAAATCACGCAGCTCGAGGGCACGCTTCTGCGTGACGCCGCTTATCGAACGGCCAGCTCCGGGGTCATGGCGGACGCCCTGGCGGCGGCATTCGACGCACCACGGCCTGCCGTGGTGACCAACGCCGTTCCGCCCGCGATTTCTTCAGAACGGCGCGTGGCGGGTCCGCTGCGGCTCATTTGGGCTTCGCAAACCATTGGCCCGGCGCGCGGGCTCGAGCTTCTGTTTCAAGCGCTGCCGCTGGTGAAAGGTCAGGTGAACGTTACCCTGCTGGGCGCCCTGCGCGAAAATCATCGTCTGTGGCTGGAGCGGCTAATTCCCTTTGGACTCCGACACCTTGTTTCCATCGAGCCGCCGGTCGCGCCGTGGGAGTTGCCGCGTCACGTCGCCCAGCACGATGTCGGACTGGTGCTGGAAACGCGCGGGATTGTCAGCCGCGATCTTTGCCTGCCGAACAAGCTCTTCCACTATTTCGCAGGCGGCCTTGCTGTCATCGGCACGCACACGCGCGCGTTGGATGATGCCCTGCGACGTTGCCCTAGTGCAGGCCTGCTGGTCCACGAGTCGGCTCCTCAAGAACTGGCAGAGTCCATTGATCTGCTGGCGCTCAATCCGACGCAACTTGCCCAAAGGAAACGTGCGTCCACTTTAGCAGGCGAAACAATTTGGAATGGCAGCGAAGACCGAGAGACCATCCTCGCCGAGGCAGCAAGCGCCCTCGACGTGAGCTAATGCATCATCCCAGCTTCGGACCGTTTGACTGCCGGCGCAGTGCCGTGATCACCTTCTGCAAACGCTGCCGGAGGTTGAGCGTCTCCAGGATCTTCTGCTTGCTCTCGACGTCCTCAATGAAGCTGTAAGTAACAATGTCAGCCAGCGCGTCGTAGTCGCGGATCTCGTTGAGGAATTTCATGATGCCCTCGGCCTGAATCTCGCCGGCATCGTGCAAGGTGCCGATCATCTCCAGCACCTTGACGCTCAATGCCTCGACCTCGAGTGCGTCGCTTTCCTCCGTGCTTAGCACCTCGATTCGCCCGACGTAGTACGGCTTTTCCTGCACAAAATCGGTGAAGCGCACACGGCTCACGCCCTGCAAAATGAGATTGGAGGAGCCGTCCGGCTTGTCCACGCAGGCGCGGATGAGGCCGACGCCCGCCACGCGATGCGGCACCAGCGCCGAGTTGGCCGCCGTCGAATCGTGAGGCAACGCGACGGCAAACATGCGCTGGCTCTCCAGCGATTCCTTCAGCATCGCGCGATAACGGGGCTCGAAAATGTAGAGCGGCAGGAGCGCCTGCGGAAACAGGATCGCGTTCGGCAGCGTCATGATTCCGACTTCCTGCGGGAGTTCCATATCAACAACCTAGCATGGGTTGTGCCGCGTGCAGGTGCGGGTCAGACGTGGAGATCAAACTGCATCGCTGCGCGGTTGGTTCTTCAGCTCGGTGCTCGCGCCCGGCATGGGCAGGAGTTGCTCCCACGCCTCCACCACACCTTCCGCATAGTTGCGGGTGCCGATGCAGCCGCCTTGCGAAAAGATGCGGGCCTTCACTTCATCCACCGAGTTGGCCGGGCCTACGATGTACCGCGCGTACCGGCGATCGAGCATCGGCAGGTCGTTGAGGTGATCGCCCGCCACCAGCACCTGGTTCGGCGTGATGCCGAGGTTCTGCGAGATGGCCTCGAGGCACGCGCCCTTATGATAGAATTTGTGGCTGAAGCGAAAGTAGATCGAGTTGCGCACCGCAACCAGCATCGGCCAGTTGGCCAGCACCGGCTCCATGTAGGCGGAGATTTCGTCTGCCTCATCCTCGCTCTGCGCGATGATGCCGAGCGGCGATCCGGCGTCGGCGACCAGCTCCGCGCCGGTATGCCGCGCCACGAAATCCTCAATCAGCTTCCACACCGGTCCCACGGAAGCAAAGAGTTGCGTGTGCATCAGCTCGCATTTGCGGTTCCACTCGAACCAGCCGACCGCGCGCCGGTTGCGATAGATCCAGATCTCGCGCTCGATCGCCACGGCCCAGTCCGGCCAGATCGGCACCTGGCGGCGGGCGAGTTCCGCGGTGAGGTTCTCCTGCGTGCGGCCGGTGTTGATTACCCAATAGACGCGGCCCAGCTTGCGCCAGGCGCGCAGCCGCTTGAAGAAGCTGCTCGCGATCGGCCGTCCGTCCGGCTCCGCCAAGGTTCCGTCAAAGTCGGTGCAAATGAGCCGGAACCCGCCGTCGTCCGCCGGGATCGGCCCGGCCGTCTTACTAGAGGCGCGTCTCGACACGAGCATTTCGGGAGCGTCGCCAGCAGACGAGTCCATATCCCAAGGCCAGCAAAGGCGTGAAAAAATAGGGCGGCAACACCAGCCTGACCGGCAGCAGAAGCCAGAGCAGCAGGCCGACCAGCGCGAGAGCTGCGCCTGCGATCAGGAAGCAACGCGCGATGGAAAAGCCAGCCAGCATCGGCTTACCATAATTTCGCGGCGGGAAATGACAACAGCGGATCGCGCAGTCGGATTCGCTGTTCGGTCGGCGGCAGTTGCGAATAGTCGACCGCCTGGTCGTGCCGGTTCAAGCCGTCACATGCACCGCTCTCCCGCGCAACTTGGGAGCGAGGGAAGGGGATTTATCGAACGTGATCGGCGGAGCTTGACGTCCGCATGGCCGCCAACTTAGGCAGCCTCGATCGCGATTGGATCGAGGGTGAACGCCGTGACCTTTTCGGCCACCGGGACGGTGGCGGCGTAGTCGGCCCACTTTTCCGTCTGCGTCACGAGACGGCGCGAATCCTCCGTCAGCGCATCAAAGGCTAGTCGCGCGACACCGTGGCGATGCTTAAGCACGATCTCGCCGCGTTCAATCGCTTCAATTTCAGCGTCCTCAAACCATTCCCCAGTATCGGTTGTGTAGGTCCAGTGGTCCTCGCCCACCACGAAGAAATCTTGGACGAAAGCCACAACACCGCGCGGTCCACCCAGCGCCCGAAGCAGAAATGCTTTCACGACTATCACGAACATTAGAAGAGGCAAATAGTGCATTAAAATCTCCTTCTTTTCAATATGATCGGGCAGTTTAAGTCAGGAGTAAAGAACAATTTCAGAAGAAAATGCCGTGTTAAAGGGAAATAGATGTCATAAAGGAACCCTCCTTACGCGGTTTACATTAGTTTTTACGTAAATCTTTTTGCCTAGAGTTAGTTACAGAGGTATGGTTGCGATTGCGAAATATGCTATTTAATGAAGCAGCGTAGGTTAGCTAGGTCCCATCAGCGGCGGTGGCTGTCTGCCGCGAAGGCGAGTAGACATTGGGTGATGCGCGGCGGTCGGCGGTCGCACTAGGACGATCGTGACGGGTAGGACTTCTGCCGCGGATCGCAGGGCGTAGGTTCGGTCCCATCGCCCGGGGTGGTAGCCGGCGCTCTCTGAGCGCTGGTCGGTTGCGGACGGGTATTATTCAGACTGGCGCTCGGAGAGCGCCGGCTACCTGTTTCTCCGCGTACTTCTCGGTCTTAGATGGTACCAGCCCGAAGCCCTGCTCGCTGGCGCACGGACTCAACCCATCATTCCCGCATCAAGCCGATCCCAACCACCTTCGGAGGTTTTCCGCCTAAGGCTAGCCTGGAAACAGGGTTCCGAACGGAGTTCCTACAAAGCAACCGCCGCTACAGCAAAAAGGCCGGCTAGTACGCGTTCTTCTGCTTCAGGAACGTGCGGGCCATGATGTAGAAATCGAGGAACACGCTCCAGTTTTCCAAGTAGTAGAGATCGTACTTAAGCCGCGCGGTCAGGTCGGTATTGCCGCGCAGGCCGTTCACTTGCGCGTAGCCGGTCACGCCGGGGCGGGCAAAGTGGCGCGCATTGTAGTGCGTGATCTCGCCCTTGAGCGTCTTCACGTTCTCGGTGCGCTCCGGGCGTGGTCCGACCAGGCTCATGTCGCCGATCAGCACGTTCCAGAATTGCGGCACCTCATCGATGTTCCACTTGCGCATGAAGGCGCCGATCTTCAGGCAGCGCGGGTCGTTCTCGACGGCAAAGCGCGCGCCCTTGGCGTCGGCGTCCAGCTTCATGCTGCGCAGCTTGTAGATGTTGAAGCTCTTGCCGCCCATTCCGGAGCGGGCCTGCGAGTAGAAGATGGGCCCGGGCGATTCCCGGCGAATCAGGTAGCCGAAGAGCAGGATGATCGGGGCGGAGATCAACAGGCCCACCAAGGCGCCGGCGACATCCACCGTGCGCTTCACGATGCGGTTGAACATGTGATCGAGCGGCAGCTTGCTCACGCCGAGCACCGGCACGCCGCTGACGTGCTCCAGGTGCAGCCCGGAGGAGAGGGTCTGGAAATACGAAGGGATGACCTTGAACTGGACGTTCTCGCGCACGCAGAGATTCGCCAGCGCGATGATCTCGCCCATCATGGGATCGAGGTCCGCCATGATCGCGATGTCCGGCTTGTGCTCCTCCATGATCTCCTGCAGGGAATGGTAGTCGCCCAGGATGGACACCTGGCTGGGCGGCCGAACCCAGAACTTGCCATGGGCGGAAGGCGTGCAGCCGATGACCTCATAGGCATGGCCCGGATCGCGCAGGATCTTGTCGAAAAGGATATCGGACTCCTTGCTCCAGCCCACCACGATCGCTTTCTTGCGGAAGGCGACGTTCCACTTTGATTCGAGCAGCACGTGGCAGAAGGTCAGGCGCCAGGCGGAAAGGAAGACCAGCGAGTTCAAAAACGAGAAGACGAAGAAGTAGCGTGAGACCGGCGGCTGGAACTTGAAAGCCAGGCTCAGAGCCAGGTAGACCACCATCCAGGCGCAGGTCGACTTCATTACCACCTGCAGGCTCTGGGTGGAGCTAAAGAAGCGCTGGCGGTTGTAGCCGCCCATGTAGCCCAGCGTGACCATGAAAACCCCGATCCCGGTGAGGATGTAGGTGGAATAAGGTCCACGAAAGATGTCCGATGCGACGGTGCGGAAAGCTAGGTGCTTGTCGCTCGAGGTCGCGCAGACCAGCGCGGCCGCGATCATGATCAAGTCGACGGCAAAAGTCAGGAGCACGAGGAATTCCGCCGAAGGCGGGGGAATCGCCACGGCCTTACCGGGAGTCGCATCGCTCATCGCCCCGCGAATGGGGAGCGTGGTGACGCCCCGATTCGACTCGGACGGTGGGATTGCGTGCATTAGTTTCTGTGAGTACATGTAGCAATTGCTCGCAATATATAGGTTTGTTTATTTCAAAATAAGTGCAAGCACCAACTGTTCCCGGGAACCTTATTTTTTATTTTCTATTGATGTTCAATTACTTAAGTTTGTAGACACATGGCAATAAATGCCTTAGCTACGAGGTCAAAACGTACAGGTCGACCGGGAAACCGACACCTGAGCCGCCGTGTGTCCCGTTCCGCTCATCCTGACAAATCCGTTTCCAGTCGGACGACGGGCCGCTAAGATAGCTTCAATGCAACGCAATTACGGTTGGAGGTGGCTGGGGATGCTCCTTGGGCTGGCCTTGGCGCTGGCGGGTCCGGCCCGCGGTTTTGCCACGGGAAACCTCCTTTCCCTGACCATCGACCCGGCGACCCTTCGCCAGACAACCGACAAGGCCACCTCCCGGCCCACTGCCACCGTCGTACTGCAGGACCCCGCGCCGGCGGTGTTTGTTTGCGTCCTGCGCAGTGACGAGTCGCCGAAGATCAGCTTTCCGACCATTATCTTTCGCAAGGGCGACCGAAAGGCTACCTGCGTGGGCACGGTGCAGTGGAAGAACGTGCTGCGCGCCCGCCGCATCCGCATCTCCGCCTACAACGCCGATGCTCCCGATCGGAAGATGACGTTCACGGTGATGCTGATTCCAAGTGATGAGTCGCCGGCCACTGAACAGCCGGGCACGCCGTCCAACTGACCGCAGCGCCGCGTGTCGTGGCCATGAGCGGCTGGCAGGCGTCGACCTCCGGGCGTGGACGCATGATAAGAGGCGCTTCCGATTGTCATCCGTCGCCCGGAGGTCGGCGGTTACCAGCGAGCCCTGCGTCTACTCCTGATAAACGTAGCGGTAGGCGTCGCGGTACTTGGCGCTGCGTTCGCCGAGGTAATGGGGATAGAGCCTCTCGCTCCAGGGCGGAACGGCGTTGAGCACGATGCCCGAAAGCTTGATGCCCGCGCGTTCCAGCAAGTTCAAGGCGTGCTGAGCGTCCCGGCGATTGGTCTCCGCGGCACGGACGACCAGACAGACCGAATTGAGATGCGAGGCAATAAGCAGGGAGTCGCTGACCAGGTTGATCGGGCTGCAATCGACCACGACGCGGTCATAGCTCATGAGCGCGGCCGTCAGCACTTCGCTGAAGCCGGTGCCGGAAAGGAGCTCGGCCGGGTTGGGACAACGGGCGCCGGACGTGAGCACGTCGAGGTTCTTTGCCACGTCGCGGTAGACCGCATCCTCAAGCTTGAGGCCCTGTGTGACCATTTCCACAAAGCCGTTCTTGTTCTGGAGATTGAAGACCTCGTGCACCGACGGCCGACGCAGGTCGATGTCGATCAGCAGCGTCTTGGTGCCGATCTGCGACGAGGCCAGCGCGTAGTTGCAGCTGACGAAGGTCTTGCCCTCGTCGGGCAGCGCACTGGTGAAGAGGATGGAGCGGTGATCCTTGCTCTTGCCCAAGAGCCCGATGGCCGCGCGCAGGGAGCGGAAGCCTTCGGCGGCGCCGCTGGCGGGATCGGTCTGGACGACGAGCTCGCCGCGGGTGCCGATCATGCCGGCACGGCGCGACGAGGCCGAGCGGGGCGGACCCTTGGTCTTCTCCTCGTTAATGAAAAAGGGAATGGCGCCCAGCACCGGGAAGCCAAGCAGTTCCTCCGCCTCGAGCATCGTCTTGATCGTGCTGTCCAGCGCGTTGGCGCCGAAGACGGCGGCTGCGCCGAGCAGCAGGCCGAGCAGGCTGCCGACGGCGAGGGTGATGGTCTTGCGCGGCTTGGCCGGCTTCATCGGCAGGTCGGGCTCCTGGCTGATGCGAACCTGGGTGGCCAGCGCCCCGGTGCTCACGTCGGCCGTCCCATGCTGCTTGAGCACGCTGTCGTAAAGTGCACTTTGTGTATCAACTTCCATCTGCAGGACGTTGGCGCGCGCCTCAACGAGCTTAAGCTCGAGAGCCGTGCGATTGGCGGGCGGTGCGGAGGCAATTTCGGCCTCGTTCCCGGCCCAGTAGGCGGCTTCGCTCGTGTTGCCGTTGGCCACGCGCTGGAACTCGCTGTCGAAGGTTTTCATCAGGTCGGCCATCAGGGCGCGGGCCTGGATGAGCTGCGGGTGCTTCTCGCGGTAGCGCTGGAGCAGGGCGTCGATGACCCGCTGCTGGTCCTCAATCCGGTCCTTGAGCAGCAGGGCGTCCTTGTAAATCTGGAGCGAGTTCTCCGACTTTTGCAGCCGCTCGGAAACCTGCGCCGACTGCGTGACAAGGAAGGAGGATGCGGCCTGCTCCGTCGCGGTCTGGGCCTTGGCGTTCTCGAGGAAGAAGGCGTCGATGAGTGCGCGGACCGTCTTCTGCGCCACCGCTGCGTCGCGATGCTCAAAGCTGATGTCGATCAGCCGGGTGCCGTGGCGCTGCAGGACGTGCGTGTTGTTCTGGATCCACCGCGCGAGATCCGTGGGATCGACCGGCCGGTCCTTGGAGGGGAAGCCTTCCAGGAAATGAGGGTCGCTGGTCAGGTTGGTGTCGTTGGCCACGTCCTGGAACAGGCTGAAATTTTGCAGGTTCTGCTCGATCGTCTTGATCACGTCGTCGCCACGCAGGTCGTCGTTGCTCGCGTTGGCGTCGTCCGGGTTGCGGAACTGGCGCTGCTCCTGGGTGGGTACCTGCAGCGTGCCGGTGGACTGATACAGCCGCGGGGCGTGGAGGAGGTAAATGATTGTGAGCAGCAGCACCGTGCCGAAGCACGCGGCAAAGAGTGTGGCCCGGCGCAACGCCAGCCCGACGATCTGCTGCCAGTGAATCGCGGCCAGGGGCTCGGGAAGGGAGGAACCGGAATTTTCCATGAGAAGGAGTGGTTAGAACATGCTTTCGCCGACGCTGATCCGGTCACCCGGCTGCACGAGGAATTCCTGGGTTTGCGTATCGTGCGCCAGCATGTAGGCATTCACCCGCGCGACCACGTCGCGGCCGTTGATGACCCGGCGAACAATCACCCGCGAGGGATCGGCCACGCGAGTGTAGCCGCCGGCCAGCGCGATGGCGCCGAGCAGGTCCAGCCCGCCTTCCGGCGGAATTTCCACCTGGCCGGGCTTCTGCACCTCGCCCAGAACGGTCACCCATTGCTCGGCGTACTGCATGACGGTGAGGGTCACCTGCGGGTTGATGATGTAATCCTTGTCCAGTTTTGTCCGGATTTCATTCGTCGCTTCCGCGACAGACTTCCCGGTGACCTGCACCGCGCCGAGGAGCGGCAGCGTGATGTAGCCGGACTTGGAGATGCGCGTTTCCGTGGTCATGTCGTCTTCCTGGAAGACGGTGACCTTGATCAGGTCGTTGTTGCGCAGCACGTAGCTGTCGGAGGGCGCGTGCGTGCTGCTGCCAGAGGAGGAAAGCGCCGCATTGGGCGGCGGCGTGGCGGCGGGCGTGACGTCCTGGGCGGTCGCGTAAACGATCCCAAGGAGCAGCGCGAGCACGATCGTGGTCACGCGCCGCGACAGCGGAATGGGCCGTCGGACCAGGGCCAGTCCGGTTCGTGACGTAAGTAAAATCATGCCGCCCCTTCGCAAATTAAATGCCATAAGTTTAGAATTGAAGCGCGGCCTGGATGTCGAGCTGGCTGTCGTTGAACGAATTTCCCACGAAGTTGGATTCATCAGCCGAGGCTTGTACCCGTCCGCTCACCCGAATCCATTCGCGAGGGTCCCACTCCAGTCCCGCGCTGGCGAAATAATAATGATCCAGCCGCCGGCCCGTGAAACCTGAGTCGGGCCCCGCCGGATCGTACTGGGCCAGGTCATAACCGCCGGAGAGAATGACAAAGTAATTCTGGAAGAAGCGCTGCCGGATGGTGCCGGAGACCTGGGTGCTCATGTAGTTGGAGCCCACTTCCCCGTAGGAAATCACGTCCTGCCGGTAAGCGCCGACGGAGAGGAGCGTGCTGTCGAACGGTGCGTAGCTCGCGTTCAGCGCAAAGACCGGGTAGAGGCGGGTGTAGGCATCCTGGAACTGCCGATATTCCCCCCCGCCCTCGAAGCTGAGGCTGATACGCTCGCTGGCCTGGTAACTCACACGCGCGAGAAGATCCTGGTAGGTCTGGTCCGGCGCGCCGCTGATGTCGACGAAACCGAGGCGTGGCCCGAGGGCGAGTGAGAGCTTTGAGGCGACCTGGTAGCGGGCGTAGAGGTCGGTGATCCGCTCCGCCGTCTCGGTGATGGGCGGCTGGTTAAAGATGAAGGAAAGCTTCTGCGTCTCGCTGCCGCCGAAGGAGAGCTTGTCGTTGTAGTTGTAGTCCGCCGTCAACTGCGTGGTGTAGATGTCCTGCTTGAAGAAGTTGCCGACGTCGATGCTCGGGTCGGTCAGTTCCTCGAAGCGCTGCTCGAGGCTGACGGTAAGCCGCTTCCAGTTGTGCTGGTAGAAGGCATCGGCGTAGTAATCGACGCGGTTTTGCTGCGATTCGCGGTCGTACAGGTAGATGGTCGGCCGGAAGGCGACGTTGAAGTAGTTCCCTTCCGCCGCCGTCTTGTCACCGCGCACGAGGTCGATCAGCGGCGTGATGTGCGTGTAGAAGTCGCCGATCTTGTGCTGGC
Organism: Betaproteobacteria bacterium; assembly: GCA_903970275.1. Taxonomy (GTDB): domain Bacteria; phylum Verrucomicrobiota; class Verrucomicrobiia; order Methylacidiphilales; family UBA1321; genus JABDGH01. The sequence continues at coordinate 15,084 of CAJCIA010000028.1, read as the reverse complement.
TGATGAAGACGTTGTCGTCATACGTCTCGCCGATGGTCAGGCCGTAGTAGAAAGGAGCACCATGGAGGAACATCTTGTCCCAAAAGGATGACCCGCCTTGTTCTTCGACTGCCGTATCGTCCCCGGTTTCCTTGCTGTTAGAAAGGATCGTGACGGCCGGATTATTCTTGGGGAAGTCGAGCACGCCAGTAGCGTCCCCGCCGGTATAAGCCGAGTCGCCCACCGACTTTAGTTCCTGAGCCCAAGATACTTGAATCGAAAGCACCAACAGTCCTAAAAACCCGAGAGCAGAACGGCAAACGAGTTCTTTCCCCAACATGACTTCAATGACCTAGCGATTGTGATAGACATGTCAATAAATGTTGGACAAATTCAATTAACCTGACTGTTTCAAGAGGTCAAATTATATCAATTTTATAACATGTTTAGCCTTATTGTTACAACGATTGGCCGGACATCTGAGTTGGGCACGCTTTTCCGGTCGTTGCGCGACCAGAATTACCAGGATTTCGAGGTCATCGTTGCTGACCAGAACAAGGACGGACGCCTGGAGAACTACCTGAAGACCATCGATCCGGGTTTCCCGCTCAAGCGGGTGGAAAGCAGCGGGGGCGCTTCCCGGGGCCGGAACGACGGCTTGGCGGCGGCGAGCGGCGACATCTTCGGATTTCCGGACGATGACTGCGCCTTCCCGCCCACCCTGCTGCGCGATGTGGCGGCCTTTTTCGAGCAGCGTCCCGAGTTTGGCTACCTGAGCGGCCGGTCCTTTGCCGATGACGGGCACGACTCCGTTTCCCGGCACGCCAAGACCGCCTCCGAGATTCGGCGGGAGACGGTGCATGCCCAGTGCATTGAATTTGCGATTTTCATTCGCCGCTCCGCGCTCGGGCCAACCCGCTTCGACGAGTCGATGGGGCCCGGCTCGGCACTGGGCTTTCATTGCGACGAGGGGCCGGACCTGTTCCTGCAACTGGCGGCGCGGGGTATTCGGGGTTATTACGATCCGGCCTTCGCCGTCTGGCATCCGCGGCCGGTCAGCCGCTACGACGCCAAGGAGATTGACCGGACGTTTCGATACGGCTGCGGAAATGGCTATTTCTATCGCAAGCATGGCTACTCTTCGTCGTGTTTTGCACGGCAGATGATTCGCACGTGCTGCGGCGTCTTGCTTTCCCTGCTCATGCTCAAGCCGCGCAAGGCGGAGCTCTATATGGCGCGGCTGCGCGGGCGATGGAAAGGTTGGAACGCTCCCATTCCTGCCCAAGCTTCGGCACCACGCTTGCTCGGCACGGAGGGAACTGGCCAATGAATATCGTCTTCGTCGCACATTCCTCCTTTAGCGATATTTACGTCGTCGGGTCGCATCATCTTGCCCGCCGGATGGCGGAGAAGGGGCACACCGTGTGGCACATCGGTCCGCCGGTCACACCCTTCCATCTCCTCCGGTCGCGGCAGGCGCGCGTGCGTGGCCGGGTGAGGCGGGCGATGAAAGCTCCCATGAAGCACGGGAGCCTGACAGAAATGGACCCGATCTCGCTCGTACCTTGGCAGCTGGCGCGGCGCTTTCTGGCACGGGGCAACCTGTTCGTCGAGACGTCGAACCTGGCGCGCCGGCTCAAGAAGGTTTTCAAGCCGGGAGAGATCGACATCCTGATCATCGACGATCCGCGCTTTGCCGGCCTGGAGCAAACGCTCAAGCCGAAGGCGACGTTTTACCGGGCGACCGATTTCTATGCGGAGATGAAGAAGGACCCAACCCTGATCGAGGCCGAGCGCAAGCTGCTGGCCCGCTGTGCCGGCGTGGTCTCGACCTCGGAACCGGTGCTGCAGCACACGCTCTCGCTGAAGCCAGGCCTGCCCAGCCTGCTCCTGGAAAATGGGGTGGACTACGAGCTTTTCTGCGCCCACGCCGAGGAGCCGGCGATGGTAAAGGACATCCCGCATCCGCGCGTGGCCTACATGGGCGCGCTCGATTTCCGGTTCGATCACGAACTGGTAGGGCGTCTGGCGAGGCGCTTCCCGAAGGTGCAGTTCGTCCTCGCGGGTGAGGGGATGGGCACGCCGCGGGTGGCGGCGCTTCATCTGCCGAACATCCATCTGCTGGGACCGCGGCCCTATGAGGAGATGCCGGGCTTTCTCCAATCGTCCGACATTGGGCTCCTGCCGCTAATCGACAACCTGGCCAATGCGGGACGCAGCCCCATGAAGCTGTACGAGTACGGTGCCGCGGGGCTGCCGGTGCTGGCGCGGCGCACGCGGGAACTGGCGCGGCGCAAGGAAAAGTTCGTGGAGCTCTTTTCCGACGAGGAGGAGGCGGCGCAGGCGCTGGAGCGGATGCTCAATCGTCCCGTGGACCGGGCAGCGATCGCACGGCATTGCGAGTCGCAGGCCTGGGAAAAGAAGACGTCGACGCTGTTGGAATTCATCTCCGGCTGGCTCGTCCGGAAGCGGACGGTTCGCGTCCCGACAGTCAATTTCGCGGCATGATTCGGCTGGCCTGCCTGCTCGGCTTCGCGGCCGGGTTGCTGCTCGGGGACGTTCGCGCAGCGGACGACCGCGTGGGGATTAACACGCACTTCGACCAGGACTGGAAGCCGGCGGACCTAATGCCGCGCGTGGCCGAGTTGGGCGTCGGCTGGATTCGCGATGGGGTCTCGTGGGGCGACGTGGAGCCGGAAAAACATCACTACGTCATCCCGGCGAAAACAGCCGCGTGGATCGACGCGGCGCACGCCCTGCACCTGCACGTCCTGCTTGTCCTTTACTACGCGAACAAGAATTACGCCGATCCGTTTTCGCCGCCCGACTACGCGAACGCCGCGGCGTTCCTGGCCAAGACGCTGGCGGATAAGATCGACGCGATCGAGATCCTGAACGAGCCGAACAACCCGCCCTTCCAAGCGGTCTATGGCGGCATGTGGAACGGCCGGGAAGGGGACGGCAAGGTCTCACCCTGGGTGGCAAAGTATGCGGACCTAATCAAGACCGCGGTGCCAGTGATCAAGGCGGCTAATCCGCATATGAAAGTGATTGGCTATGGCGCGTCGCCGCCGGCCACCTTCCGCGTGATGCGGCTGGGCACGCCGCCGCTGCTCGACGGCATCACGGACCATCCGTATTCCGGGGCGATGAAGCTGCCGGAGTTCGTGCCCTACCCCGCGACGGTGGACCTGGTGCAGCGCGACGGCATTGCGACCGCCGACGTGGCGGGAACGTATCGCTCCCAATGCGCCATGTTCCGGGCCGAGGCAGCGAAGGACGGCTTGCCGCATCCTGAGCTGTGGAACACGGAATGGGGCTTCGCCACGTGGCACCCAAAGGACAAGCCCGAGGACGCGATCGCGCCGGAGACGCAGGCGGTGTACATCCTGCGGCGGCTGATCGAAGCGCGGGCGCTGAGCGTGATGACGTTCTATTATGACCTGCGCGACGATGGGACCGATCCGACCCAGGAGTGGCAGGATTTCGGGCTGCTCGACTTTTCGGGAAAGCCGAAGCCGGCGTTCGACGCATTCAAGCGGTTCACAACGCTGTTTGCGGGGCTCGAGGGTGACGGGACCGGGGATGGATTTAGCCTGGGATCAGGAGAATCCCACGGGGATTTTCGATGCTACGCCTATCACCGATCCGACTCCTCTGACCGGTGGGTGGCAGTCTGGCGGGTTAGTCCATTTCCTTCGCCTGCGTTGGAAAGCGAAGCTGTTCCATCGCTGCATCTCCCGGAGAAATCGAATTTTTTACACGCCCATGCCTTTATTTTGGAAAATGGCGTGGAGAGCAACGTTCAGATCAAGACAACGAAGTCAGGCGAGGCGGCTTGCTATATTGGCGTTTCTTCCTCGCCCGTTGTCATTCACTTCTCCAAGTAGCCGCGCATGACCACACCTTCCATTGTCATGAACGGCCGCTTCCTGCACCAGGACCTGACCGGGGTGCAGCGGTATGCGCACGAGCTGCTGATCCGCATGCCGGAACTCGACGTCATCTCGCCGCACGCGCCGCTGGGTTCCGCCAAGGGGCACCTGTGGGAGCAGCTTTTGCTGCCGCGGCTGTGCAGCGGGCGGCTGCTCTGGAGCCCGGGCAACACGGGTCCGCTCACCTACGAGAACCAGGTCGTGACCATCCACGACGCGAGCACCCTGGATCATCCGGAATGGTTCTCCGGCTCCTTTGCAAAGTGGTACCGTTTCCTCCTGCCGCGGCTGGCGCGCCGGGTGCGGAAGATCATCACCGTCTCGGAATTCTCGCGCCGCGAGCTGGCGCGATTGTGCGCCGTGCCGCTGGAAAAGATCGCTGCGATCCACAACGGCATCAGCCCGCGCTTTGCCCCGGCCACCGCCGAGCAACAAGCAGCGCTGGCGAAAAAGCACGGGCTGGAAAAACCGTTCGTGCTTTACCTCGGCTCGCTGGAGCCGCGCAAGAATGTGGCGGCGTTGCTCAAGGCGTGGACGAACCTTGCGCCGCGCGAGCACGAACTGGTGCTGGCGGGCGCGGCCAGCCGCATCTTTCGCGAGCGCGGCTTTGCGGACCTGCCGCCCGGCACGCGCCTGCTCGGCCGGGTCGACGACGACGAACTCCCGGTGCTGCTGAGCGCGGCGGACTGGTTTGCCTTCCCTGCGCTCTACGAGGGCTTTGGTTTTCCGCCGCTGGAGGCCATGGGCTGCGGCACGCCGGTGCTTTGCTCGAACGCCGCGAGCCTGCCCGAGGTTTGCGGCGGTGCCTTCGACGGAAAGACCGGCGCGGCGCTGTATTTCGATCCGCACAACGCAGATGACCTGACGGCACAACTGCGGCACGCGCTGACCCTCGATTCCGAGGCGCGCGGACGGCTGGTCGCGCAGGGTCGCGCGCAGGCGGCGCTTTTCACCTGGGACAAGTGCGCCGCGAAGACGCGAGCCGTCCTGCAGGAGGCGGCGTGAGCGACTTCGGCCACGTTGCGCTGGCTCACCATTGGCTCGTCGGCATGCGCGGCGGCGAAAAAGTGCTCGAGCAGATCGCCCAGCCTTTTCCCAGTGCGCCGATTTACACGCTGGTCGCGAATCCGGAAAAGCTAAGCCCGGCGCTGCGCGGCCATCCGATTCGCACCTCGCCCCTGCAGCGGCTGCCCGGCGCATCCCGGCATTACAAGAAGCTGTTGCCGCTTTTCCCTGCCGCCATCAGTGCCTTGCGCGTGCAGGAGCCGGTTGATCTCGTCATCAGCAGCGATGCGAGCGTGATCAAGGGCCTCTCTTTTCCCGGGCATGCGCGGCATGTCTGCTACTGCCACTCGCCGCCCCGGTATCTGTGGGACATGCAGGAGGATTACCGGCAGAGCTCTGAGGTGGGGGGCTCCGTTGGTCGTTTCGTTTTCAACCGTGTCACGCCCTATGTGCGTGAGTTCGACCGCCGTGCGGCCGGGCGGGTGACGCACTTCATCGCCAACTCCAGTTTCGTGCGCGAGCGCATCCGCAATTACTACGGTGTCGATGCGGAAATCATTTACCCGCCGGTCGCGCTGGACGCGTTTACCATGGCGTCCGCGCCGCCGGAGGATTTCTGCCTCGTGGTCTCGCAGCTCGTGCCGTACAAGCGCATCGACGTGGCCGTCGCCGCGTTCACGAAACTGGGCCGCAAGCTGGTGGTGATTGGCGAGGGGAGCGAGCGGGCGAAACTGGAGGCCATGGCGGGACCCACGGTGACCTTTCTCGGCTCGCAGCCGGGCGACGTGCTGCAGGACCATGTGCGCCGCTGCCGCGCCTTCATCTTTCCCGGCGTGGAGGATTTTGGCATCACGCCGCTTGAGGCCATGGCTTCCGGCCGACCCGTCATCGCCTACCGCGCGGGCGGCGTGCTGGAGACGGTGCTCGACGGCGCGACCGGTCTCTTCTTCGACGAGCAGACGCCGGGCAGCCTCATGGAGGCGATGGAGCGGTTCGAGGCGATGTCGTTCGATCCGGCCGCGTGTCGTGAGCAGGCGGAGCAGTTCGGCCCGGAACGTTTCCGTGCCGAGTTCATGGCTTTCCTGGAAAAGCACGTGCGATGAATGCCGCGCAAGGCCTTAAGCCGCGGGAAAATACCTTTCCGGCCTTGAATTGGCCAGGGACGTGCAGTTGCGGGGCGTTTGCCCGTTGGCCTACCATCCTGTCGCAATCGTGAACACCTTTCCGCTTAATCCATGACACGGCGCTTCGGTCCGGCCTTTCAGCGCTTCCTGCACAACTCGGCGGCCCAGACTTTCGGGCAGGCCGTGAATGTCGTGCAGCAGATCCTGCTGGTCTCGGCCTTCCTGCACGCGTGGTCGAAAACCGAGTACGGCGAATGGCTCATCATCACGTCGATCCCGAGCGTGCTCTGGACGCTCGACAGCGGCCTCTCCGGCCTGGCCGGTAACCGCATGACCGTGGCCGCGGGCTCCGGTGATTGGGCGCGGGCGAACCTGATTTTCCATAACGTGCTCTTCATCCAGGGAATCCTGAGTCTCATCATCTTCATCGGCGCCGGCTGCTATTGCGGGTGGGGCGACGTGAGCGCGATGTTCAACTTCAAGCTCATGGCGCGGCACGAGGCGGGTGAAATTCTCTTCGTCATGATTCTTTATATGCTGCTCGGCTACGGCCTGGGCCTGCTGCGCGCGGCGTATCGCGCGAGTATGCTGGAGGCGCGTGGCGTGGCGCTGCTCAACGTCCAGAAGCTCTCCGAGTTGTTTGTACAGGTCGCCGTGCTGGCGGCGGGGTGCCATGCCACGGGCGTCGCGTTCGGCATGTTGGGCAACATGTTCGTTTGGTTTTTCCTCGGTTGGTTCGATGCGCGGCGCCGCTGCCCGCTGATCACGTGGTCGTTCGGGCCTCTCGATCTCGCGCAGGCCAGGTCGATGCTGATCGACGGTCTGCCGGTTTTTGCCAACTCCGCCGCGAACGCTTTCTTTCTCCAGGGCTATCCGCTCATCGTCAATGGCATGCTCGGCTCGGCCGCGGTGGTGACGCTGACCACCGTGCGGACGGGCAGCCGGACGCTGCTGCAGGTGGTCGGCATCGTCAACAACGCCTCCGGCTCCGAGCTCTCGCGCACCTATGGAAGCAAGGACTGGGACGCCTACCTGCGCATCCTCAAGGTGCTCATCGTCACGACTGTCTGGGCGTCCGTCGCGGCGGCTTTCGGCCTGACGCTGTTCGGCCCGTGGGTGATCCTGAAGTGGACCGCAGGCAAGGTGATTATCTCGCACCAGCTGATGTTCCTCTTCGCCATCAGCGTGGCCTGCCAGTGCTGCTGGCTGGCCTGTGGCGGCGTGCTTTTCTCGACGAACATGCACCACGTTTTCAACTACACCTATCTGGTGCTGACGCTGGCTGGCTTGAGCGTGGCCGGGTGGGCGATTCATTTGTGGGGCTTTGCCGGCGTGCCTGCGGTCATGGTTTCAGTCGATGCGCTGCTGCTTGGCTGGGTGCTTTACATTTGTCGGCGAAAATTGGCATTCATCTCGCTGGCCTCGCTGGGCCATATCTTCACGCCGGCGTTTTACTTTGAGAAGGCCGGCAGCGTGGCGCGGCATCTGACCGGCCGCGGAAAGGTGGCGTGACGCGATGAAATGCTTCTGCACCTTCGAGAATCGGCGCGAGTCGTGGATCGGCCTCAAGCTGCTCGCTCTTTCGCTGGAAAAGCACTCCCGCGACTTCACGTTGTGCGTCGGAATGCTGGAAGGGCAGGACGAGATGGCGGAGTGGCTGCGTCGGCGCGCGCTGCACGCGGTGCTTGTTCCGGTGCCCGCGTTCCAGGACGCGTGGAGCATCTGGAGCGTCAAGCCGCGGCTGATGCTGCAGCTCTTCGCGCAGGGCTACACCGACGTGACGTGGCTCGACGCGGACCTCATCGTGCTGCGCGACTTGGCGCCGCTGCTGGCCGGCTTGGACGATGACACAGTGCTGATGGCGCGCGAGCTGGATTATCCCTTTGAATTCAATCGGCCCGTGATGGAGGCGTACGCCATGGAACCCCGGCGCGAACTGGCGGGTGGCGTGAACACCTGCGTGATGCGGATGACGCCGCGGCACGAACCGCTCTTGCGCAAATTGATGGAGTGCATGGCCGCGCCGTTCTTCCGCGACCAGACCGGCACGCCTGGCGAGCGCCGCATGATCAAGTGGCACTACGACCAGACGATCATGGAGATGCTTCTTACTTGCGGCGACGCGACGTGGACACCGACCGCGACGGTCGAGCTGATTCCCGCCGGATCGGGCGTAATCCAGGAGCTGGGCGTCACGCGTTACTCGGTCAAGGACCGCCTGCGCAACGGGGTGGGCTTGAACCTGCCGTGGCTGGTGCACGCCCTGGGCCTGAAGCCGTGGGACTCAAATCCGCGCACGCGCTCCGTGCGGGCGGCGTCCGTCTTTTCCGCCTTCGCCGAGAAATACCGCGACGAGGTGGACGAGCCGATGCCGTGGGCGAACGCCTCGGGGCTCAGCAGCCGGATCGCGCGCATGCTTTCTCTGGGGCAGCCGCACTGGATGGGCATCGGCCACTGCGCGCTCGGCCGTTTGCGGCAAATCGTCACGCGTCATCGCGACCCGATCGCACCGGGCCTGCGCAACGCTTCATTGTCATGACCAGCCGCCCCGCCGCCACCACGACCATGCCGAAGACGAATTTCAACCTCGGCATCCAGCTGCTGCGCGGCATCGCGGCGCTGCTGGTCGTCTTTCATCACTCGCTGGAGGAATCGCGGGCGCTGGCGCCGCACATCGCTCCGAAATGGTTTATCCTGACTGGCGCGTGCGGCGTCGACATCTTCTTCGTGATCAGCGGATTCATCATCTACAACGTGACCTACGGGCGCTCAAAGACGAATCCAGAACCGCCGCCCGTCTTTTTGCTCAAGCGATTCCTGCGCATCTTTCCGCTCTACTGGATCTGCCTGGCCGCGACGCTCGCGTTGTGGTCGAGCGGCTACTTTTACAAGAGCATGGCAATCGATTTTCCGCGTTTTGTCGGCGCGCTTTTCCTGCTGCCTTTCCGCCCGCAGGTGATCGACGTGGCGTGGACGCTGGTCTACGAAATGTACTTTTACTACATCTTTGCGATCACGCTCATGTGGCGCAACGCGGCGCTTTCCGTCTTCGGCACCACGGCGGTGATCATCGCGGCGCTGCTGGCCAGCCGCTTCCTGCCGGAAGGGCAGTGGAAGACGGTGCTGGAAAATCCGATCGCGCTGGAATTCGCGTTCGGCGTGATGCTCTCCCACTTCCTGGGCCGGCCCTTTCTGCAGGCCCGCTGGGTGCGGCACGCGTGGATTCCGGGCGCGATTCTTTTTGCCGTGGCCGCGGCGGTCACGCCCAGCGACGGCACGGCCGGGTTGCAGCCGGCGTTTCGCTTCTTCGCGTGGGGTGTGCCGGCGCTGTTGGTGACGGCATCGTTCATTGCCATCCCCTTCGAGAAGACGTTTCTCACGCGCTTGTTCCTGCCGGTGGGCAACGCTTCCTATTCCCTCTATCTTACCCATCCCTTCTTCATGATCTCGTTCGCCTTTCTGCTGAAGGGCCATCTCGGGAAGGTGCCGGCCCTGGCGCTGCCATTGGTGGTCGTCGTCGTGGGCGCCGCGCTCGCTTTCGGCTTGTTCGCTCACTATTGGATCGAGCGGCCCGTGCTGGCGCGCCTGCGCAACCGTTTCGAATTGCCGCCGCCGATGCCGTGATCTCCTGATTCTTTGACCATGCAAAAACTGGAGGAATTTTACGTTGCGATCTGGTGCGTGCTGATGCCCGTTACCGGCACGCTGCTGCTTCCCTCGGTGCAGGGCACGATCCCGGCATACATGATGGGATTTGGCTCCGTGCTCTTTGTGCTGGCCCGGTTGCGGTTTGGGGAAATGACCCCGGCCTTGCGCGGCTACCTCGGGACAGCCCTGCTCGCCTTCGCGGCGTGGGCCTTCCTTTTCGCCGCCAGCCAGCTCGGCCTGCTCGCCTCGGACCGGACCGATTTTCAAAACATCAGCATGATCGATCCGAACGACCTGAAGGTCGTCCTGCGCACGTCAATGTTCACGCAGTCGATGTATCTCATGGCCTGTGTGCTGATCGCGCTCTACTTCCGCTACTTCTTTCGGCCGGAGTGGATGCGCTACGTCTTCTACGGCGGTTACCTGCTGGCCGGGTACGGCATCTACGAGTGGCTCTACTTCCTCGTGTTTCATCAGCCGGGTGACTTCCTGGTCAACCGCGCGTTCGGGGAGGAGCAGCATATCGGCAGTTGGTCGCAGGGCATCGATTTCGGCCCGATCGCGCTGTTGCGGATCAAGAGCACGCTGGGCGAGCCGACCTTCTTTGCTGGCGTGGTGCTGCCTTATCTCTTCCTCGCCTTCGATCACCGCAAGGTGCTGCTTTCCGGCATGCTGCTTTTCACGGCTCTCTTTTCCACCTCGACCGCTTGTTACATCACGCTGGCCTCGTGCCTGGTGGTGAAGAGCGTCTGGTCCGGCCGCGTAAAGTTGGGCTACGTGGTGATGCTGGGACTGCTCGCTCTTTTCCTCGTGGGCATCGCGATGGTCTATCCGGACACGTTCGACAACATGTTCGGCTCGAAGTTTTCCGGTGACAACGTGTCTGGAAAGATGCGGCTCGACCAGGCGGTGGCGCTGCACGATCTCTTTGCCAGCTTCACCGTTCCGAACTGGCTCTTTGGAGTGGGCTTCGGCTACGTGTACGAGAGCGTCTTCGCGGAACTCCTGATTGATACCGGCATCATCGGGCTGGGCCTGTTTCTTTTCGTCCTTTTCCGGCCGATCTTGCTGCTGCCCGTGCGCCGGGAATCGGAGGGGCTGAAGCTGGGGCTGCTGGCGATCGCGATTCTTTTTAGCCTGACGCTCTCGGAACTTTTTCTCCCGCCCACCTGGATGTTCCTGGGCCTGGCCTACCGCCAGCTGACCCAGGGCCAGATCCAGCTGCCTTTTTTCCCGCGCCGCGCGGTCAGGACCGCGACGTTTTCCGCCACGTCTGCGTGAGGCCCGTGATGCACGAATCCGCTTCCCCCATCGCCGTCGTCATCGTGTCGAAGGGCCGGCCCGCCATCCTGGCGGAGACGCTGGAAAGTCTCTCGCATCAGACGATGAGGCCCGTCCAGATCGTCCTGGTCGTGCCTTCCGCATCGGATCTGCCGGAGAGTTTTTGGAATGACAACGTGCAAACGGTGATCGGGCCGCTCGGCGCGAGTGTGCAGCGCAACGAGGGTATCGCGGTGATCCCGCTGACGGTGCCGTACGTTGCCTTTTTCGACGACGACATGGAGTTCAAGGACGACTACCTCGCTAGCGCGGCCGCGTTTCTCGACGCCAATCCCGGCGTGGTCGGCCTCTCCGGGCATGTGCTGGGCAATGGGAATGTCACGCGTGAGGACGGACGGGCGCGGATCGCCGCGTATCAGCCGAAGCGCGACTTCCAGGTCAAGTTCCAGTCGGAGGGCAGCGGACACACGCTGCACGGCTGCAACATGGTCATCCGGCGCGGCGTGCTCGAGTACGAGAATTTTGACGAGGTGCTGCCGCTCTACTCCTACAATGAGGATTATGATCTCTCGCTGCGGCTGGAGTCATACGGCCGCATCGGTCGATTTGCCGGCTGCATCAGCGTGCATCTCGAAACGCCGAGCGGGCGCGTGCGCGAGGACATGCGCGGCTATTCCCTCGTGGCCAACAACTACTATTTTCTCAAGCACAAGCGGACACACCTGCCAGGGCCGCTGGCTTGGGTTCGTTTCTGGATTGTGTGCGTAGCCCGGCCCTTGGTTATCTGCCTCACCCAGCTGGCGAACGGCAATCAGTCGCATGATTTCCGGGCGCGGCTCAAGGGAATCCTCGTTGCGGTGAAGGACATCCTGACCGGGAAGAGTCATCCCCGGCGAATTCTCGAATTCTGACGGCTAGCGCGGCGCGGGCTTGCCATCGACGAGGATGCGCAGGCGGTCGTGCAGCGGCTTTTCCAATATCAAGTAGATCGCGATGGCGATGAGCGAGGAGATGACGATGATCAGCGCAATGGAGGGCAGCGAGTAGAACGAGAGGTGGAGGAACCGGCCGACGACCTTGCGAAAGCCTTCCACGACGAATTGATTCGATAGGTAAAGCGCGTAACTGGCGTCGCCGAGAAGCGTGATCCTGGTGAGGACAAAATTCTTCTGCTCGAGCAGGAGCATGGTCGCAACGAAAAGCATGGCGGGTACGCCCTGGGTCAGCAGCGGGACGGCGTGACCGAGCGGCTGCGTCAGCTGATTCCAGACGAGGAAGGCGAGACAGCCGAGGGAAAGCGCGATGTTCGCCGCCACGCCCGGCCGGCGAGCGAGCGGATGTTGCACGAGGTAGAAGACGAGCACGCCGAGAATGAACTCGAAAACGTAGAAGGAGGAATAGAACGAGGTGAGAATGGCCGCGGTCGACGTCGCGGGAAGAAAACGAAGCGCAACCTGAAAGACGAGCGCGAGGCCGACGAGCAGGGCGGAGGCGGCCAGGGTGGCGTAGTGCGCGGCGGCTCCCGCAAGGAGCATCAGCGCGATGGCGGTGTAGAAATACATCTCGTAATTGAGCGTCCAGCCGACATCGAGCATGGGATGGACGAGGCCGTTCTCCTTCACGTAGGGGATGAAGAAGATCGATTCCAGGAAATGGAAAAGGCTGGGCCGAGTCGAGTTCATCAGCTGCGGCTTCCACCAGCTGAGCAGGAAAACCACGCCGGTTATCAGCCAGTAAAGCGGGACGATGCGCGCGAGGCGGCGTCGGAAAAAGTTCCGGGGCGAACGGCTGCAGATCATCGTCATGATAAAGCCGCTGATGACAAAAAAGATGTCCACGCCGAAGTGGCCGAAGGTGGCGCCCGGCACGCCGATGTGGGCGTAGACGACGAGCAGGGCGCCGATGGCTCGGGCCTGCTGGATGTTGAAAACGGTCTTCACGGTGGAAACAGACGAGCCGCCATCGTGCCGGACCGCAAACGGGAGTCCACTCATGAAACAAGCGGGTTATTGCTGCGAGAAACCGGAAAAGACGGTGGTGTTGAGCAGCGAGTAATTGTGCGAGGTGACAGCCAGCCCACCGAGATAGGAGGCATTGGTGAACGCGGTCATGTGCATGCCCAGCGGCAGCCAGTCAGCCGCGCCGGGTGTGCCCGCCGTGGTGGCGTACCAACCGGTGAAGATCGGTCCCGTCTTGGTCAGCTTGAGCCACTTGGCCCCGGTGCCGCCGACCTGGTTGGAGGTCCAGTTGTTCGGACTGTTGTCCGCGTCCCGCGTTTGCATCTCGGCCACTCCGCTGGGATTTTCGTAGACCGCCACGAACGCCGCGCCGACCGCGGTGGAGTTGCGGAACATGACGCCCGACTTGGCCCAGACGTCGGTGTTGCTCATGGAATCGACATGGGTGATGAGCGTTACGTCCGTCGTATTAACCTGATAATCGTAATTAAACTGGTCGCTGGCGTACCAAATATCCTGGCCGCACCCGGACACGGTGATGGTGCCGCCATTGATCACGGCGGAGCCCGGGATGGAAGGAGAGCCAATGTCGAGATCGGTGTAGCCGGTCCTGGTCGCGGTGCCGGTACCCGTGGACGTGCCGGTACTGGTTGAAGTGCTGGTACCGCTTGACGTGCCTGAGCTTGTGCCGGTGCCGGTTCCTGTGGTGGTTGAGGTGCCCGTGCCTGTACTGGTGGCCGTCCCGGTTCCGATACCCGTGCCCGAGGAGGTGCCTGTGCCTGTGCCGCTCGTGCCGTTGATGGCCAGACCGGAGAACACGGTGGTGTTGAGCATGCTGTTGTCGTGCGCGGTGACGGCGAGGCCGCCGAGATAGGTCGTGTTGGCAAAGGCCGTGGTGTGTGCGCCGATGAGCACCCAATCGGCAACTCCAGGCGGGCTGGTGGTCGTCGCGTAATAGGCGGTGTAGGTCGTGCCGGCCTTGATCAGCTCGAGCCACTTGGCGCCGGTGGGTCCGGTCTGCGGGGTGGTGTTGGCGAAGCCGTTGTCGGTATCGCGCCACTGCAGCTCGGCCACGCCGCTAGGGTTCTCAAAAACGCAGACGTTCGCCGCCGCGGGGGCGGAGGAGTTACGGAACATGAGACCCGACTTCGCCCACACGTTGGTGTTGGTCATCGAGTCGACATGGACGAGCATCACCGCATCGCCGGTGAGCGACTCGCTGTCGTAGTTGAATTGGTCGGAACCGTTGAAGATGTCCGCGCCGCCGCCGGCGACGGTGTAGGCGCCGACGGCCGAGCCGGTCTGCCCGGGCGATCCAATATCGGCGTCAGTCAGCGCCAACCCGCCCGTACTCGCGCTTGTTCCGGTTCCGGTGGAGGTAGCGGTTCCCGTTGCCGTGCCGGTGGAAGTGCCGGTACTCGTGCCCGTGCTGGTGGTCGTCGTCGTGCTCGTGCCCGTGGTTGTGCCGGTCGAAGTGCCCGTGCCAGTGCCTGTGGTCGTGCCTGTTGACGTTCCCGAAGCCGTGCCGGTGCCGGTGCCCGTCCCTGCGCCGCTGCCGGCTGTTCCGTTGATGGAAAGGCTGGAAAAGATGGCGGTGTTAAGCACGCCGCTGCTGTGGGAGGTGAGGGCAAGCCCACCCAGGTAGGAGGCGTTGGTAAAAGTGGTCGTGTGTGCCCCGATAAGCACCCAATCGCTGAGACCCGGCACGCCCGCGGTGGTGGCGTAATAAGCGGTGAAGGTCGAGCCGGTCTTGATCAGCTCGAGCCACTTGGCGCCCGCGGGACCCGTTTGCAGGGTGGTGTTGGCGCCGCCGTTGTCGGTGTCGCGCCATTGCAACTCCACCACGCCGCTGGGATTTTCAAACGCGCAGACATTCGCCGCGCCCGCGGCGGAGGAATTGCGGAACATGAGGCCGGCCTTCGACCAGGCGTTGGTGTTGCCCATGGAATCGACATGGACAATGAGCGTCGTATCGCCGGAAAGCGTCGTGCTGCCGTAGTTGAACTGGTCGCTGGTGTAGAAGATGTCGGAACCGCCGCCGGTGACGGTGTAAGTGCCGGTGCCGTTGACGGCGGAACCCGCCAAACCGGGTGAACCGATATCGGCGTCGGTCAGCGCGAGCGACCCGGTCCCGGTGGAGGTGCCGGAGCCGGT
>CAJCIA010000027.1 GCA_903970275.1 Betaproteobacteria bacterium | reverse complement strand
CGAGGCGCCTAAAAATCTACCCGGCGAAATCATCCTCAACCTCAGGCAGGACGGCACCGTCGAGCTGGAACGCAGCGCTGTTTCCATCGACCAGCTCAAGGCCAAGCTCTCCTCCATCCAGCAGGTTTATCCCGACCAGCCCGTCATCCTGCGCGGCGCGGAGGAGGTGCCCTACAAGTTCGTCGTCAAGGTGCTCGACACCTGCCGCGCCGCCAAGCTCACCAACATCTTCTTTTCCGTGAATCCGGAAAAGGGTGCCTCCGGCGGGTAGGGGCGCGGCGCCTGCACGCATGAAAGTTTCGCTCGCGATCTGGCTGGCGCTCGCGCTGGCCGCGCATGCCGATCTCACCGACACGCCCGACACCAACGCGGCGCCCAAGGCGCAGCCGGTCGACTTCCCCGACGCACCCACGCCGCCGAAGGCCCAGCCTTCCACCGCGACGGATGACGCCACCGGGGCGCCCGCAGGTGCCGACCATGCCGCTGCACCGACGGGGGCGCAACCCGGCCTCACCGTCGTTCCCCTCGCCGATGCGCGCTTCACCGAGGCCACGTCGGCCTACAACGCGGGCCAGTACGCTGACGCGGTGCGTGGCTTCACCGATTTCGTTCGCACCTTTCCTGCCGACCGTCGCGTGGAGGAAGCGCTTTTCCACCTCGCAGAATCCTACCGCGAACTCGGCCGGACGAAGGACGCCCTCGCCGCCTACACCTACCAGGTCGATCACTTTCCCGAAGGCCCGTTCCGCACCAACGCCGAGCTGCAGCGTGGCGCGATTCTCTTCGATCAAAACAAGCTCGCCGACGCCATCGAGCCGCTGCAGTTCGCCATCGAACACGGCGAAGGCGTGCTCAAGGAGGACGCGCAGTACCTGCTCGGTCGTGCCTTCCTGGCCACGCAGAAGGAGGCCGCCGGTCGCGCGCTGCTCCAGGCCTTGGTCGATGCGAAACCGGCATCGAAGCTGGCGGGCAACTCGGCCCAGGCGCTGGCGGAATTGGACGATACCCAGGGCAAGTCGGCGGATGCGCTCGCGCTCTGGCAGAAGGCGCTCGCGCTCCTGCCCAATGCCAGTGCGCAGGCCACCGCGGCCGCGCGCGGCGGCTGGTCGGCCATTGCGGCCAGGCAGCCGGACGTCGCGCAAAAGCTGTTCGAGAGCGCGCGGGCTCTCGGCGCCAGCGGGCCGGTGCTGGAGGTCGCCAATACCGGGTTGCTCCGCGTGCTCTTTGCGCAGAAAAATTACGCGTATTGGCTCAAGCTCGACGAGGCGACGGCCGGCCATGTCCTGGCCAGCGCGCACGGCGAGATCATGTACGACCGGGGCCACGCGCTTTTCGCGTCGAAACTCTGGCCCGACGCGGTCGTGGCCTTCGACGCCTTCCTCAAGGAATTCCCGACCGTACCGGCCGCGCCCAACGCCGCCTATGAGCGCATGCTGGCCGCCATCCAGGCCGATCCCACCGGCACAATCGACGAGGCGGAAACCTTCCTGAAGGCGTGGCCGCAATCGCCCTACCGCGCGCGCGCGCTGCTGCTCGAGGCGCAGGAGTATTCGCGGCAGAACAAGTTTGCCGATGCCGCGCCTCTCTGGGATAAGCTCGCCGCCGAGCCGGCTGCGCCCGGCTGGCCGCGGCGCGAAATTCTGCTCGAGCGCGCCCGCGCCTACGACAACATCCAGCAATGGCCGCAGGCCGCCGCGGCCTATCGCGCGTTGATCGATGAGGGTGGGCAGCTTCCGGCGGCTACCCTGCTGCGCGCCGAGGCGCGCCTGGCCGTGGCGCTGCAGAACGATCACCAGATGCTCGCCGCGGCCGAGGCATGGAAAGCGGTTCAGGCCCAGGCGCCCGCCGGCTCGCCCGACCAGGAGGTCGCGCTGGAATCGCTGGGCCTCATTTACGCGCATGGCGGGCCGAGCCAGGCCGCGCTGATGGCGCAGACGTTCCGCACGCTGCTCGACAAATTTCCCGAGACGAAGCTGCGCGGCCTTGCCTCGTTTTCCGTCGGCGATTATCTCTTCACCAAGCACGATTACGCGGGCGCCGAGTCCTACCTGATCCAGGCGCGCGCCGCCGATGTCGCTGCCTGGGCGCAGCCCGCCACCCAGCGCCTCGCGCTCGGCGCGTATGGCCGGCAGGACTGGACGAAGGCGCTGCAGTATGTGCAGGAGTACGACGCGCTGCCCGGTGCGGAATCGGCTGGTGCGCTGCCCGTGCCCCTCTTCTATGCGCTTGCGCAAAATGCGCAGAAGCAGGGCGACCTTGCCACGGCGGAGCAATATTATCGCCGCGTCACCGTCTCGCCCGATGCGGGCGACCTGCTCGCCGGCGCCTGGTGGCAGTTGGGCCAGGTCCAGTCCGCGCGCAAGGAATGGGCGCCCGCCGTCACCAGCATCACGCAGTACGAGCAGCTCAAGCCTGAGGCGAAAAACGCCACCTCCGTGCTGCTCGCGCTCGGCCGCGGGCAACTTGGCGCGCATCAGCTCGACGCGGCCAAGGGAACGGCGAACCAGGCGCTGTTGCAATCGCCCGAAGGCCCCGACAGTGCCGCCGCGCGCATGCTGTTGGCGGAAGTTAGTTACGCCGCGCAAAGCTACGCGGAAGCCGCGCGCATGTTTGCCACCCTCGCGCTGCTCTTCGACCAGGCCACAATCGAGCCGCAGGCCATGGCCCGCGCCGCCGACGCCTTCGACAAGGCGGGCGATGCGAAATCCGCCGCCGACTGGCGCGCCAAGTTGCAGGCGAAGTATCCGAAGTTCCAGGAGCAGCCGTATCTCTAGGTAGCTAGCCGCGTGGCCTGTTAGTCGGCCTTCCATTCTTCCAGATTAATTTAGTCCTGTTGACAATTCGCGTCGGTCGAAGTAAACCGACGGTTCATCTCGATGAAATTCCATCTGCTTCTCAAGGGTATTCTGCTTCTTTGCACCCTAACGGCTGCTTCCACGGCGCAGGCAGCAACCTCCTTTAACGACTCGACCTTTGCCCAGAGCGATTGGCAAACATTCACCATTGGAACGCATGGAAATCCGCCGGCCGTCGTTTCCATCACCCCAACCGCATCGGGTGGAAATTCGGGCTCGTACATGCAGATGTCCGTCACCCAAAATGCAGCGACAACGAGTTATTCGAGTTATGCCGGCATGGTCTCGGCCCCACTTACCTACAATCCCGCGGTCAACGGTTCCATCACGCAGCTTCAGGTCAGCGTCGACCTGAAGGGGTTTTCCCTGTCGGGGAGTTCCCTGGTGCAGTTTTTCGCCGTGCAGAACGGCTCCTATTATAATTTCAACACGCCGTATATGGCGCTCGCCGGGACTTCGGATTGGACGACCTACTCCGGGACGATAAATGCCCTCACCCTTGCATCGGCTTATGGTGTCAAATCGGATGGCACCGCGGCGCCGGGCCTCAACATTTCCGCGACGGCTCTGCCCATCGAGTTTGGCATCGGCGTCGGGGAGATTTCCGCGACGACGTTTTCCAACACCTTCGGCATCGATAACTTTAGTGTCGCGGTTGGCTCCGCGCCCGAGGCACCGACCGGGACATTGTTGCTGCTCGGCGGCACGGTTTTTCTTAGCGGCTGCCTGCTGAGGAAAAAGCCGTCGCTGATTGTCTCGATCTCGGCGAAAATTTAAAGAGCGTCCGAAGCGAACGGTCGCCCAGCGGACGACGGGTTCTCTGCCCAAGTTACACGATTCGCGTTAACAATTTTAAATGCGGCCGCGCGCCTTTCTTTGAAGCTGGAGCCTGCGGAAGGTGTCCAACTTGGCGTATGAAAATCACTCGTCTTCTTGTCCTCGCGCTGGCGCTGGCGGCCGCCGTGACGACGTTTGTTGGTGCCGGGAGCAATGCTTCCGCGCAGGTCGTTGCCGTCAACGTTGGGCCGCCCGGCCCGCCGCCCGGCTATCACGAACATCGCTGGCATCGCCCGGGTCCCGGCGCGATCTGGATCGACGGCCATCGCGAATGGCGCGGCGGTGCATGGGTCTGGATCGGCGGCTACTGGGGTTATCCGCCTCGTCCCGGTCTCGTCTGGGTGCCCGGTCACTGGCGCCACGGCTACTGGCATCCCGGCCACTGGGCGTAATGCTCTCCGCGACGGGCGCGATCTACCGCGCCCGTCGCCTCTTGCTGTGGCGGCGGTCTAGGACCGCCGCCACAGGAGTGAAGCTCGAATTGACCGGCACCCTGCCGTGCCCGATACTTTCCGCGCCATGACCACCCAGCCGCCTCTTCACAGCGTGCCCCGCGCGGAGGATCTCTACGCGAAGTTTGTCGTGCCCAGCGCGAATCGCGGGCTGACGCTGGTGCGTGGCCAGGGCGCACGGGTTTGGGACGACCAGGGCCGTACCTATCTCGATCTCGGCGGCGGCGTGGCCGTCAACAGCCTCGGCCATGCGCATCCGGCCATCACGGACACGCTTGCGCGGCAAAGCGCCACGCTCATCCACAGCTCCAATCTTTATTACAATCCGTGGCAGGGCGAGCTGGCGCGGCGGCTGGTCGGGCTGACCGGCGCTGGCAAGATGTTCTTCTGCAACAGCGGCGCGGAAGCGAACGAGGCGCTGATCAAGCTGGCGCGCAAATGGGGTCATGCCTCGGGCCGCTATGAGGTTATTACCGCGACCAACTCGTTCCATGGCCGGACCATGGCCACGCTTTCTGCCACCGGACAGGACAAGATCAAGGTCGGCTTCGATCCGCTTGTGCCAGGCTTCGTCACCGTGCCGTACAACGACCTCGCGGCGGTCGAGGCGGCGATCACGCCGAAGACAGCCGCGATTCTCGTCGAGGGCATCCAGGGCGAGGGCGGGGTCTACGTGGCCACGCCTGAGTACCTGCTGGGCCTGCGGAAGCTGGCCGATGACCGGAATCTGCTCCTGCTCATGGACGCGGTGCAGTGCGGCTATTTCCGCACCGGCCAGTGGCAGAGCTTCCAGCGGATCCTCGAGACCACGCCCGGCGGAGATGCGTTCCGGCCTGATGCCATCGCCATGGCCAAGTCGCTCGGTGCTGGCTTCCCCATGGGCGCGGTTTGGTTCCGCGAGCCCTATCAGGATGTCTTTGGACCCGGCACGCACGGCACGACCTACGGCGGTTCGCCCCTGGCCTGTGCGGTGGCGCTGACGGTGCTGGACGTGCTGGAGCGGGAAAATCTCGCCGAGAACATCCGCGCCCGCGGCGACGAGCTGATCGCCGGATTGAACAAGCTGGCCGGCACGCGCGGCATTGCGGCCGTGCGCGGCTTTGGCGGCCTCGTCGGATTCCAGATGAAGGACGAGGAAGCGGCGCCTGTCGTG
Source organism: Betaproteobacteria bacterium (assembly GCA_903970275.1). Taxonomy (GTDB): domain Bacteria; phylum Verrucomicrobiota; class Verrucomicrobiia; order Methylacidiphilales; family UBA1321; genus JABDGH01. Next base: position 2,305 of record CAJCIA010000027.1, on the reverse strand, counting down.
GCTCGACTGACCCAGGCCGGGCTGCTGCTCGTGCCCGCGGCCAACCGCACCGTGCGGGTCCTTTCGCCGTTGAACGTCACCGCGGACGAGATCGCCGAGGCGCTGGCGATCATCGAAAGCGCCCTGTAGGCACCGACATCGGGTCACGACCCGATTTTCACGGGACCGGTTTTGCGTACGCTTGGCGGATGCACCCGATCCTCAAGGCCACGCTTTTGCTCTTCGCGTCGAACACGTTCATGACCTGCGCGTGGTACGGTCATTTGAAGTACCTGCACAACCGGCCGCTCTTCCTGGTCATCCTCATCGCGTGGGGCATTGCCTTCTTCGAGTATTGCTTCCAGGTCCCGGCCAACCGCATCGGTGCGACCGAGCTTTCCGGCTATCAGCTCAAGATTTTGCAGGAGATCATCACGCTGATCGTCTTCGTCGTCTTTGCGCGGTTTGTGCTCAATGAGAGCATGCGCTGGAATTACATGGTTGCCTTCGGGTTCCTGGCCTGCGCGGCGTTCTTCGCCTTTTACTTCAAGGCGGACTGACCCCACGCGCGGATTGCTTATCGGGGAGCGGGGGATAAGCTATCCCTCCCATGTCCGCCCAGCCTTTCACCTACCGTGGCGCGTATACCGCGCTGGTCACGCCCCTGCGGGACGACCGCGTCGACGAGAAGGCGTTCACCACGCTGCTGGAGGAGCAGATCGCGGCCGGCATCGCGGGCGTCGTCCCGGTCGGCACCACGGGGGAGTCGGCCACGCTGGACATGGCCGAGCACCTGCGGGTGATCGAGCTGACCGTGCAGGTGGTGCGCGGCCGCATTCCCGTTTTTGCCGGCACGGGCTCGAACGCGACGGCCGAGGCCATTTTCCTCACGCGCGAGGCGGAGCAGCGGGGGGTGGACGGCCTGCTCGTCGTCACCCCCTACTACAACAAACCCTCGCAGGCCGGGCTGATCGCGCACTACGCGAAGCTGGCCGAGACCACGCGCCTGCCCATCATCGCCTACAGCGTGCCGGGCCGGACGGGCATCGAGCTTTCCGTCGACGCGATGGCCGAGCTGGCGCAGCGCTGCCCGAACATCAACGCAATCAAGGAAGCGGGCGGCTCGATCGAACGCTTCAGCCAGTTGCGCCAGGTGCTGCCCGATAGCGTGGCCATCCTAAGCGGCGATGACTCGATGACCCTGCCCGCGCTGGCGGTCGGGGCGGTCGGTGTCATCAGCGTGGCCTCCAATCTTGTGCCGCGCGACGTGGTCGCACTGGTGCAGACCTTCCTCGATGGCCGCGCGGCGGAGGCGGAAAAGCTGCACCGCCGGCTTTACCCGCTCATGCGCGATCTGTTCATCGAGGCGAATCCGGTGCCCGTGAAATACGCGATGTCCAAGGCGGGCTGGATGACCCCGGAGGTGCGCCTGCCTCTCGTGGGGCTGCAGGAGTCGAGCCGCGCGCGGCTGGATGGAACGCTGAAGCGCTTTGGGCTATGAGCACGCGGACGCGGGTGATCATTGTCGGCTCGAAGGGCCGCATGGGTGAGGCGCTGATGCGGCTCGCGCAGGCCGATCCGGCGCTGGAACTGATCGGCGGCGTGGACCGCGACGATGACCTGAACACGATTGTCGATCGCTGCGATGTGCTCATCGAATTTGCGCATCATTCCGTTACGCCGGGCCTCGTCGATTTGGCGCTGGCCCGCAACAAGCCGCTGGTCATCGGCACGACCGGTCACACGACCGAGGAGCGCGCCCGGATCGAGGCGGCAGCGGCCAAGCTGCCGATCGTGTGGGCGCCCAACTACTCCGTCGGCGTAAACCTGCTTTTTTACCTGACGCGCCTGGCGGCGGCGACGCTCGGCGATGCGTTCGACCAGGAGGTGATCGAGATGCATCACCATCACAAGCTCGACGCGCCGAGCGGGACCGCGCGGCGGCTGGGCGAGATCCTGGCGCAGGCAGGCGGCGGCTCGTACGAGGAGTTGGTGCGGAACGGTCGCGCGGGCGACGTGGGCGCGCGTTCCAAGAAGGAGATCGGCATGCACGCCCTGCGCGGCGGCGACGTGGTGGGGGATCACACCGTGGTCTTCGCCGGCTCCGGCGAGCGCGTGGAGCTGACGCACAAAGCGTCGAGCCGGGACACTTTTGCCGGCGGTGCCCTGCGTGCGGCGGCGTGGGTGCGGACGCAACAGCCGGGCCTATACTCGATGCAGGACGTGCTCGGGTTTGGGAAGAAGTAAGGCGTTAGCGCCTTCTGTAGCGGCGGTCTATGACCGCCGGCGCGAAACATGAACGCATGGCCCGGCGGTCATAGACCGC
>CAJCIA010000026.1 GCA_903970275.1 Betaproteobacteria bacterium | reverse complement strand
GCGGTCTATGACCGTCGCACATGCCGCGCCGAAGGCGCGAGAGCGTCCGAGTTCGCCGGAGAGCTGTTCCGCGTTAACACAAGGTAGCGGCGCGTTGCGCCGCTATCAGCGACGGTCATAGACCGCCGCTACAGGTGGAGCGACGATGAAGCGCGCGGAGCAGGGGCTTATCGACCAGACGCATGAGGACGTAGGCGAGCGCGATGGAAAGCGTGGTGAAGCTGACCAGGCCGGCGAGGAACTTGACGTTAGCCGGGCCGCCGGCCTGCAACTGGTACCAGGCCATGACCGTGACGAGCAGCGGTGCATGAACGAGATAGAGGCTGAAGGAAATGCGGCCCAGAAATTGTGCGAGCCCTGAATCGAGCGTGGTCTGCAGCGCGCGCGTGAGCAGGATCGAGAGGACGATCAACGCCGCGGCCGCGCCGAGCAATGCGAAGCCGGCTGGGGTTCGGCCCGCGGGATAGAGAACAAGGGCGGTTGCAGCCGCGAGGGCCGGCCAGCCCCAGCGGTTCCCCGCAGGCAAACCCGCGCTGCGCCATTCGCGCACTGCTACGCCCAGCGCGAAGCCGAGATAGAACGGATTACGAAACGATACCGCGCCGATTCCGGCGAGGCCCAGCCAGCGAAGCTTCGCGGGAGCGAACCGGTAAATAAAATAGATGAGCACCGAGCCGAAGAACTCGATCTTCATCGTCCAGACCACGCTGTTGTAAAACGACGTGCCGGTCAGATAGACGTCGGCCAGTCCATCACGCAGCGCGTGGAGCAGGCTGACTGGCTGATGCGTGATGAAGGCGGTGGAGAGCCACGAATTGGTGCCGCTGGCCTGAATGGCTTCGCGCGAGTGCGGAAAACCGCGCAGCCACAGGCAGGCCAGCAGGAGGCTTACGGTCATCGGAACGGTCAGACGCAGGTAACGCGCAAGGATCGTCGCGGGGAATCCGACTCGGGTGCGTGCCGCCGATTCCGCCAAGACGAAACCACTCAGGACGAAGAAGACACAGACCGGTAAATCACCCAACACGGTCAGGCGGCCGAGCGTGAAGCCGGGCCATGTGAACGGCCCGTAGGCGAGCAGGTAGTGGTAGACGACTACCGTTAGCGCCGCGATGCCGCGCAGGCCGTCGAGAGATTGGACGCGGCTGCCCTGGCCTTTAGCGGGAGAGCCGGTCGAGCGCTTCCTGGTAGCGGGCGCGGGTGTTGGCCACCACGTCGGCAGGAAGCTCCGGCCCGGGCGCGGTGCGGTTCCAGGAGGTGAGCGTCCTGAGGTAGTCGCGCAAGTACTGCTTGTCGAAGCTGGGCTGGGAGCCGCCGGGCCGGTAGGTGTCCGCGGGCCAGAACCGGGAGCTGTCGGGGGTGAAGATTTCATCGGCCAGCAACAGGCGCCCGCTCGCCGGCTCGCGCCCGAACTCGAGCTTGGTGTCCGCGAGAAGAATGCCGCGCTTGGCGGAGTAATCGGCCGCCCAGCGGTAGAGATTCAGCGTCAAATCGCGCAGCTGCTCATAAAGCGTGTCACCGACGAAGGCGCGCGCCTGCGGCTCGGTCAGGTTCTCGTCGTGGCCTTCGTCGTTCTTGCGGGCGGGGGTGAAGAGCGGCGTCGGCAAGCGGTCGGATTCGTGCAGGCCAGCGGGCAGGGGGTGGCCGCCGACCGTGCCGCAGGTCTTGTATTCCTCCCAGCCGGAACCGGCGAGATAGCCGCGCGCCACGCATTCCAGCGGCACGATCTCCACGCGCCGCGCGCGGGTCAGGCGGCCGGTGAAGTCGGGGCGGTCGACCTCCGCGGGTACGTCGTAGCCGAGCACGTGATTGGGGCAGAGCTCGGCCGTCAGGCCGAACCAGTGGCGCGAGAGCGCGGTGAGGATTTTGCCCTTGTCCGGAATGGGCGTGGGCATGATGACGTCGTAGGCGGAGATCCGGTCGGAGGCGACGAGCCAGATTTCGTCCTGCCAGGCGTAGATGTCGCGGACCTTGCCTCGGCGAAGAAGTTGGGGCATGGCGGAAGGATTTTGGCGGGTGGTGCGAGGTTGTCGAGGTTGCAAAGGTCGCGGGCGTCGGCCCGATGCCGGTCGCGCGCGCGAGATGGTGCGTCTTCGCGAATGCTCGGGTACGCGATCATTGAGCGATTGTTCAAGCTTACGCGGATGGATGATGCTCGTGCGGAGGCGCCTCGCATGGTTCGGCTCCCGCGACGAGCACCGGCGTCGGGCCGACGCCGGCTACCTGCTGCATGGCTCGACATGCCGCTCAGGCGTGGCGGCCTTTCGCACCCCAGCCTCGACACAATCCGCGCTCCGACAAATAGTAGGGTGCCTGTTTTCATGACCACCTACATCCTGCGCCGCCTGCTGCTGGTCATTCCCACCTTGTTCGGCATCACGCTGCTGACGTTTCTGCTCATCCGGCTGGCGCCGGGAAATGCGGCGTTGATCAAGGGGCAGACGGGCGAGAACGGTGGCCATGCCATGACGGCCGAGGTGCGCGAGCAGACGATCAAGCTCTACGGCCTCGACAAGGACCCGCTCACTGCTTATGGCGACTGGCTGGTCAAGCTGGCGCATCTCGACTTCGGGCAGTCGCTGGTGGATCACCGGCCGGTGCTCACCAAGATTCGCGAGCGCATCGGGCTTTCGGTCAGCCTGACAGGCTCCGCGCTCGTCCTCTCCTATCTGATCGCCGTGCCGGTAGGAATTGCGGCAGCACTGCGGCGCGGGCAGCGGACCGACCGCATGATCAGCTTCGTCGTCTTTCTGCTCTACTCGATTCCCACCTTCGTCGCGGCGCTTGTGCTCATCCTGCTGGTGGCGGGCGGCGATTACCTGAACCTGCTGCCGATGTATGGCGCCAATTCGATCGACGCCTCGGAAATGAGCGGGCCGGCGTGGGCGTGGGACCGGATCAAGCACATGATTCTCCCGGTCATCTGCCTGACCTACGGATCGCTCGCGTCGATCTCGCGCTACACGCGGGTGTCGATGCTCGAGGTGCTGGGCCAGGACTTCCTGCGCACCGCGCGCGCGAAGGGCCTGTCGGAACGCCGCGTCATCTTCTCGCAGGCGCTGCGCAACGCGCTGATCCCCATCGTCACCGTGTTCGCCATGGAGCTGCCGGCGCTCATCGGCGGCACCATTATCGTGGAGGAAATCTTCACGCTGCCCGGCATGGGCCAGCTGGTTTTCCAGAGCATCGAGGCGCGGGACCAGTTCGTTATCATGGGCGTGGTGACGATCTCCGCGTTCGTCACGCTTTTTGGCTACCTGATGGCCGACATCCTTTACGTGCTGGTTGATCCGCGCATCCGCTTCGAATGAACGCGCCCGTTGACGAATCGTACTCCCAGCGGCTGGCCCGCCGGTTTTCGCGCGACGCCTTGGCGTTGACCGGTTTTTGGCTGATCATCCTGGCGTTTGTCCTCGCGGCTCTGGCGCCGTTCCTCGCCAATAATCATGCCATCGTGCGCGTGGCCGATGGGCAGATCAGCTTTCCGGTCTTGCGCAGTCTGGAGCCGATCGAGTGGCGCTTCCTCATCAACGTGCCGCTGGCGGGATTGATCTACGCGCTGCGCCGGCCGCTCTTTCGAAATCCGCAGCGCGGTGGGCTCATCGTCGCGGTCGTCGTGATCGTGGTCCAGATCGCGCTGGCCTTCGTTCAGCCGTACAACGACGTAACCAACGACCGCACGCGGCCGGCGACCTTCAAGCTCATGCCGCTCATCGCGTGGTCGCCGCTGGAAAGCTCGCCCGATGCGTTGGTGGGCCCGAGCTGGAATCATCTCTGCGGCACCGACTCGACCGGGCGCGACGTGGCCGCGCGCATCCTGCATGGGGCGCGCACCTCGCTGGCCATCGGGTTCGTCTCGCAGGTCATTGCGCTCGGCGTGGGCGTGACCTTCGGCGCGCTGGCCGGCTACTACCGGCGCTGGGTCGACATGGTGATCTGCCGCTTCATCGAGGTGATGGAATGTTTTCCCTCGCTCCTGCTCATCCTCGTGATCATCGGGCTGAGCGATTCGCAGAATAACATGATCGTGATCATGGCGGTGATCGGGCTGACTGGCTGGACGGGCACGGCGCGGCTGGTGCGCGGCGAATTTCTGCGGCTCGGCGGGCAGTCGTTTCCGCAGGCGGCGCAGGCACTCGGCGCGGGTGACTTGCGCGTCATCCTGCGGCATCTGCTGCCGAATTCGCTCGGGCCCATCCTGGTCACGGCGACCTTCGGCGTAGCTTCCGCCATTTTGCTCGAGTCGAGCTTGAGCTTCCTTGGCTTCGGCATGCAGGCGCCGACGCCCTCGTGGGGCGACTTGATTTCCGAGGGGCGCCGCTTCATCGATTTTGCGTGGTGGCTGGTCTTTTTCCCCGGCGTGGTCATGCTCGTCACCATCATGTCCTACAACTTTGTCGGGGAGGGCCTGCGCGACGCGGTCGACCCCCGGCTGCAGGTCAAATGAGCGCGCCCCTACTTCGCGTCGAGAATCTCGGCATCGAATTCGGCCCGGCGGACGCGCCGGTGAAGGCGGTCGACGGGGTCTCCTTTGCAATGGCGGCGGGCGAGACGCTCGCCGTGGTGGGCGAAAGCGGGAGCGGCAAGAGCGTGACCGCGCTGGCGCTGACGCGGCTGCTGGCCACGCCGCCCGCGCGCTATGTTTCCGGCGCGATCCAGTTTCAAGGGCGCGAGGTGATGACCATGCCGGCGCCGGAGTTGCGGGCGCTGCGCGGGAAGCAGATCGCCTATATTTTCCAAGAGCCGTCCTCGTCGCTCAACCCGGTCTTCACCATCGGGTACCAGATTCGCGAGGCGATCGAGCAACATCGGCCCGAGGTGCGCGACGTGCGAGGCGAGATCGTGCGCGCGCTGGATCTGGTGGGCATCCGCGATGCAGCCACGCGGCTGGGCGATTATCCGCACCAGCTTTCCGGCGGCATGCAGCAGCGCGTGATGATCGCCATGGCGCTGGCCTGCCAGCCGAACCTGCTGGTGGCCGACGAGCCGACCACCGCGCTGGATGTCACGATTCAGAAGCAGATCATGGATTTGCTGCGCGAGCTCAAGTCGAAAACCAACATGGCCATCCTGCTCATCACGCATAATTTCGGCCTCGTCTCCGACTTTGCCGACCGGGTCGTGGTCATGTTCCGCGGGAAGATCGTGGAGAGCGGACCAACGGCGGAGGTGCTGCGGCATCCGCAGCATCCCTACACCCGCGCGCTGATCGAATGCGTGCCGAAGCTCGGGCAGAAGCAGCGCCGCTTGAAGGTGATCGATTATGCCGGCATCAACTGACGCAGCACCCATCCTCGAGGTCGAGCACCTCAAGGTTTACTTCCCCATCCTGGGCGGGGTTTTTCGTCACCAGGTGGGCGAGGTCAAGGCGGTGGACGACGTGTCGTTCACCGTGCAACGCGGCGAGACGGTCGGGCTGGTGGGCGAAAGCGGCAGCGGCAAGACGACGCTGGGGCGGGCCATCATCCGGCTGAACGAGCCGACGGCGGGCGTGATCAAGTACGAGGGGAAGGTCATCTCCGACCTAAGCGCGCGGGCGTTCTGGCCGTACCGGAAGAAGATCCAGATCATCTTTCAGGACCCGTACAACTCGCTCAATCCGCGGCTGTCGATTTTTGAGATCGTGGGCGAGGCGCTGGAGATTCACTTCCCGCAGATGTCGCGGGCCGACCGGCGCGAGCGGGTGGCCGGACTGCTCAAGCAGGTGGGGCTGCAGCCGGAGCATCTGGACCGCTATCCGCACGAGTTCAGCGGCGGGCAACGTCAGCGGATCGGCATCGCCCGCGCGCTGGCGGTCGGGCCGGAATTCATCGTGTGCGACGAGCCGGTCAGCGCGCTCGACGTCTCCGTGCAGGCGCAGATCGTCAACCTGCTGCAGGATCTGCAGGAGGAACTCGGGCTGACGTATCTCTTCATCGCGCACGATCTTGCCGTGGTCGAGCACATCAGCGACCACGTGCTGGTCATGAATCAGGGCAAGATCGTGGAAGCGGCCTCGGCCGAGGCGATTTACGAAAACCCGCAGCACGAGTACACGCGCAAGCTGCTCGCGGCGGTGCCGAAGTTGTAGGGCGGGCGGGGCGCGCATTTATGGTGGCGGCGGTCTATGACCGACGTGCAGTAGAGCGCGCGGCGCACGGTCTTCGGCGGTCATAGACCGCCGACGACCGTGAGGGTAGCCGTCGACCTCCGGGCGACGGACGCGGAGAGGAGGAACGTCCGCATTTTTCGTCCGTCGCACTGAGGTCGACGGCAACCGACGGAATAAGGAGAGTAGACGCCCAATGGAGCGCGCCGGGGGAAGGTTTTGCTTGAGCGGGTTCCTACGGGCGCGCCCGCCATCGGGCCGATGGCGGCTACCGAAGGGTGCCCGCCGGGCGCTTGAGGAAGCGTGGCGGCGACACCGTCGCCCGGAGGTCGACGGCTACCAAAGTCTCCAACAGAGACCTGCCCGCTTACCTGCTCTCGATCACCAGCTCGCCGTTTTCCACGTCGAGCTTTTGGGTGTGGGCGAGGAAATCCCTGGCCTGCTGGTTCATCTGCAACTGCTGGTTGAGGAAAGTGCTGAGCGACTGGCTGAGGCTCTCGTTCGCGCTGGGCGGCAGGGGCTGGCCGTTGAGCCGCAGGCGGCGCACGTCGAGCACGATGGCGTGCGTGGCGGAGATGAAGCCGAGGCCGAGCGTGGCGTCGGAGTTGAAGTAGCGGTCGGCGAGGTAGGCCTTCTCGATCGCGCCGAGCTGCAGGGAGGACTGAAGTTCCGCGGTGTCGCCGGTGAGGGAGATGTGCACCTTGCCGTGCAGCGCGGCGTAGGAGGGATCGCGCGCGATGAGCGTGTTGATCTCGTCGGCGTTGAGGTGCAGCGCGGTGGGCCGGCCCTGTTGCGTGGCCTGGACGAAGGTGTTGAGCTTGCCCTGCGCCGTGCGGTAGACGGCGTCGCCGCCGTCGGTGGTGGGAACATTGGCGGGCGTACTGGAGGTGTAGACCTGCGCCACGGCGTTGAACTTGCGGTAGAAAAAGAAAGCGAGGACGGCAAGGAGGATGACAATGGCGGCAAGCACGGCGCAGCCGCAGCCGAGGCAACCCTTGCCCCGTTTCTTTTGGATCACTACGGGAGGGACGGGCGCAACGGGCATTCCGTTCCTTTAGCGGGCGGATGCGTGACGGGCAACGTTGAAGAAGACGGGCGATGATGGGGGCGAGCGTCGGCCCGATCGCCGTCGACTTCCGGGCGACGGACGCATTGAGAAAGCGTCTGTGCCTTGAGTCTGTCGCCCGGAGGCCGACCGGCTTCCTAGTACGCCGTGGGCGGCGGGAAGAGCATCTGCCAGGCGGTGCGCATGATGATGGCGAGATCGAGGGTGAGCCGCCAGTTCTCCAGGTACATGATGTCCGACTCGAGCCGCTGCGCGATGTCGGTGGAGGTGCGGGCTTCGCCGCGGAAGCCGCGCACCTGGGCCAGGCCGGTGATGCCGGGCTTGACCACGGTGCGGATCGGATAGCTGGCGATCTCGCGGGCGAACTGCTCGTTGTGCTCGATCAGGTGCGGGCGCGGACCAGTCACGCTCATCGAGCCGCCGAGCACGTTGATGAACTGCGGCAACTCGTCGAGCGAGAAGCGGCGCAGGAAATCGCCGCCGGGATAGATGCGCGTGTCGCCGAGCGTGGCCTGGCGGGCCTGCGTGTCGTTCACGTGCATGGTCCGGTATTTCCAGATGAGGAACTGGTTGTTCTGGATGCCTGCACGCATCTGGCGGAAGAAGATGGGGCCGGGCGAGTAGATGCGCTGCAGCACCCACACCGCCAGCGTCACGATCGGCAGCACGAAGACGATCACCGGCAGCGACACGGCGATGTCGAGCGAGCGCTTGGCCATGCGGTTGAACGGATTTTCCAGCGGCTCCTTGCGCAGGGTGATGAAGTGGTGGCCGTCATCCTCCATGTAGATGACGGGATGATTCAGCTTTTCCTCGAGATTGTTGTAGATGAGCAGGCGCAGGCCGTGACGGTTCAAGGTCGACATCAGCCGCATATGATCGTCGGCCGACTCGGGCAGCTGCAGGAGGATGACCTGCGTGATTTCCTGCTGCTGGATGGTGGTCTCGGCTTCCACCGTGGTGCCGAGATAGCAGAAGCCCTCGAGGCCCTCGTTCTGCGGCTCATCGCTGAGATAGCCGATGGTGTCCATGCCGTAGATTTCCTTGCTCTCGAGCCATTTCTTGAGATGCACGCCCTCGGCCGGCGTGCCGATGAGCAGGATGCGGCCCTTGCGCACGCCGCGGAAAAGCGGGTAGGCGATCAGCCGCCACATGTAGCGATTGGTAAAGAGCAGAATGAGGTAGACCAGCGGGATGAGCGGCAACAGCGTGCTGCGAGCGAAGTAGGTGTCGCGCGCGATGGTCAGGTAGGCGAAGAGCGCGCCCACGGCATAAAGCGTCTGGTGCAGGCTGGCGCGATGCTGTGCGGGAAAGGATTCGCTGAACGGGTCGACCTGCTTGCCCTCATGGTTGCGCCGCGCGAGCTCGACGAAGAGGCCGAACATCATCACCACCGCATAGATGGGATAATGCTGAACCTGCTGGACACTGAAATTCTTGAAGAAGCTGGTGATCTCGATGCAGAGCCCCAGCGAGATGATGATGAAAAGCCCCTGGACGAGTACGAGAACCGTCTGGAGACCCCGTTTGCGTTGTGAAATCATACTGTCGTTACACCTTCTGCCCTCTAGCGACGGGCCGTTGACCCGTAAAGTTGCCGGAAACGTGCCAGCATCAAGTGCTTGTTAGCGTTTGTAATGTGCGGAGGAGATGGTGGGCGACTTCTTCTACCTGAAAATGGCGCTCGAAGCACGCCTGGGCGCGGTCGGGCATCCCGGCGCGCTCGGCGGCCGGCAGTTCCAGCCAGCGGGTCAGCAGGCGATCGGTCGCTGCCTGCGTATCGTCCTCCGCGAGCCCGGCGCTGTCGGCGGTGATCTCGCGCCAGATGTTCACCTTGTCGGAGATGAGCACGGGGCAGCGGCACGCCAGCGCCTCGACTACGGAGATGCCAAAGTTCTCCTGGTGCGAGGGCAGCACGAAGGCCTCCGCCGCACGGAAGGCGCCCCACTTCACGTCGCCGGAAATCAGGCCCGTCCACGTCACGCGATCGTCGAGGCCGAGTTCGCGCGCGAGCCGCTGCAGCCATTCCGCATAGGGGCTGTCAACCGGTCCGGCCATGACGAGGTGCAGGTCGGAAGGTACCTTGGCGAAGGCGCGCAGGAGCAGGTCGGGGCCCTTCTTCTCATGCATGCGGCCGAGGAACAGGAGCAGGCGCCGGTTGCCCAGCGCCGGGAAGCGCGCGTGAAAGGCGGCGAGCTGGCCGGCCGCATTATCCACCGGTGCGGTGATCCCGAAGCCGAGCACTTCCTCCTTCGCGCGGTAGAGGAAGAAGGATTCCCGGGCGTCACGCCGCTCCTGCTCGCAGGTGAAGAAGACGGCGCCGGCATCGCGCAGCACGCGGTAATCGCCCCAAGGCCAGTAGAGCCATTTCTTGAGATGCTTGACCGGGTAGCGGCGCTTGAACCAGGGATCGAGCATGCCGTGAGGGAAGACC
>CAJCIA010000025.1 GCA_903970275.1 Betaproteobacteria bacterium | reverse complement strand
CAAGCAGCCGCACAAGGTCACCGTTTTCCCGGGTTGCACCTACTGCCAGCCGCAGGTGGCCAGCATCGGCCTGACCGAGCGCGCGGCGAAGGAAAAGAATCTTAAATTCCACACCGCAAAGTTCCCCTACAAGGCGAGCGGCAAGGCAGTCGCCGCGGGCGATTCCGAGGGCTTTATCAAGCTGATCGTCGGCGATCCGCATGGCGAGATTCTCGGCGCGCACATCGTCGGCGCCGACGCGACGGAGCTGATCGCGGAAGTCGGGCTCGGCATGGCGCTGGAGGCGACGGTGGAGGAATTCGGCTCGACCATTCACGCCCATCCCACGCTCTCCGAGCTGGTGCACGAGGTGGCGCTGGCGGGGGAAGGCATCCCCATCCACATTTAGCGGATGGGTTTTGCAAACCGGTCCGCTAGCGGTCTAGTTACGGCCGGGCTGGCGCTGCTGGCCTGTTCCGCGGCCTGGGCGGATCCAGTCGCAGCGCCGCCGGCTCTGAGCCTGGCGTTCCACGGCGCGAAGTACGTCACGTGCACGGTCGATCCGGCGCGGCAGGATGTGCGCCTGTATTGGGACGACGGCCAAGGCACCGTTCTCGGCGATTTCAACGCGCTGCATAAGCAGGTGACGGCCGAGGGCGGTCGTCTTCTTTTCGCGGCGAATGCGGGCATGTTCGATCCCGCGAGCAAGCCGGTGGGCCTGCTTGTGTTGAATGGCGTGGAGAAGTCGCCGCTCAACCTTGCCGACGGTGCGGGCAACTTCTACATGAAGCCGAACGGCATCCTGGCGATCAACGCGCGGCATCACGCCTTCGTGGTGGAATCGAGCGAATACCCGGTGCTGCTGCCGCCACCGATCTGGGCCACGCAATCGGGGCCGCTGCTCGTCCACGGCGGCGACGTGAATCCCGATTTTATGCCGGACTCGAAGAACCGCAAAATCCGCAGCGGGGTGGGCGTCACCGCGACGGGCGAGGTGATCCTGGCGCTGGCGAAGCAGCCGGTGACGTTCTACGAATTCGCCGAGCTCTTCCGCGAGAAGCTGCACTGCCCGAACGCGCTTTATCTCGACGGCGAGATTTCCGATTTCTGGACGCCCGGCAACGTGGAGAAAGACGGCCAGCATCACTTCGGGCCGATGATCGGCATCGTAGCCGGGCCGCCGCACGAAGGCGTGACATCGACGCCACCGACTCCCTAAATTGACGCCCCATGCTTTCGCAGGAATGGAACATTCAGCCGCGCGCGGTCGCATGCGCGCAAACAGGCGAGCCGTTCGCCAAGGGCGAGCGCGTCTTCTCCGCGCTTTACTGGCGCGAGGGCAAGTACCAGCGCCTGGACGTGAAGGAAGCCGCCTGGAATGCGCGCAACGACAACATCGAGCCACTCTCCGCGTGGCAGACCGACTTCGTCCCGCCGCCGCCGGCACCGGTTGAGCCGCTGAAGAAGGATGACGCGGAAAGTCTCCTGCGCCGGCTGGTTGCCGAGGGCGAGGGGAGCTCACGCAACGCACGCTACATCCTGGCGCTCATGCTCGAGCGCAAGCGGGTGCTGCGGCAGTTGGAGCGCCAGCGCGCGGAGGGGCGGTCGACCCTGGTTTACGAGCACATCCCAACGGGCGAAGTCTGGCTGATCGAGGATCCCGGGCTGAAGCTGGGCGAGCTCCAAGGCGTCCAGGATGAGGTGGCGCGGCTGTTGGCGCCGGAGCCGGCCCCGGCGGCGTAGGCGGACAGAGGTTCTTGCGAAAGCGCGCTCGAAGAAAGATGTGGCTGAAGAAGCATTGGGCGTTATTATCTCGTCGCACTCATCGCCGCCCATGAAACTTCGCCAAGCCCTCGCCTTTTCCCTCATTGTTTTGATTCATCTTGGCGCATTTGCCACTTTATCTGCGGCGGCGAAGAGCAAGAAGCCGTCGGCGCCCGCGCCGCCGCCCGACACGCGGAAACTGGTCACGTCCATCAACCTGAAGAACGACACGATCGTGATTTCGGATAAGCTGGCCAAGACGGACCATACCTATGCCATCGACGCTATGACCAAGGTGCAGGTGGGCAATCTGCCGGGCCAGTTTGCCGACCTCAAGGTGGGAATGAAGGTCGACGATCTGACGGAGCGGGACAACGATACGCTCGACAGTATCACCGTAGAAACTGACTTGACGCCATCGTCGGACACTCCGTCGAAAAAGAAGAAAAAGTAGGGACGACCCGTCCTCTACAGCCCGCTCGAATCCTTCGGCGCGGGCAGCGGCAGGTAGCCGAGATCCTTCAGCGGCGAGGCGTAGAACTGGTTCTTGCTCGGGACGTAGATGTTGCTCGCGGAGACTAGCCAGGTGCGGGCGTCGTCGATGTTCTTGTGATACAGGTCCCACGCGGCGTTGGCGAAGTAGTACGAGGGATGCGTCTCGGCGGCGTTGAAGACGTCCAGCTCCTTTTTGGCCACGGCCTCGTGACCGGCGAGCAGATCGCAGAGGAAGACCTTGTATTGGGCGAAATCCGCCATCGTCGAGTCCTTGGTAAGTGGCAGGAAACGGCTGCGGGCCGCATCGTACTGCTTCTGCACGAAGCGGATTTCAGCGAGGTTAAACTTCACCACGATGTTGGTGGGGTCGAGTGCGAGGGCGGAGGTGAAGTCGGCGTCGGCCGAGGTCCACTGCTTTTTTTGCGAGTAGATCATGCCGCGCAGGGTGAGGGCGGCAAAGCTCTTGGGATTGTTCTTCACCGCCTCGTCGGTGAGCTGCAGCGCGCCGTCCATGTCGCCCTTGGTCAGCATGGTGTACGCCTGCTTGAGCATCGGAACAGCCGGATCGCTCGGGGGGCCATTCGGCTCTGCCGCCATGGTGGGCGCGGGCGCAACGGGCGTGGACGCCGGTTCAGCTCCGCCGGCCGGAGCGGTCTGGGCACGGAGCGTCAAGCCCGTGGCCAGCAGGAGAAACAGAATACGGCGATAACCATCGATCATCGCGTAGCTATAGACGGCGGCACCAGCGATGACAAGGTTGGTAGTGGTACGATTCGAATCGTTAACTCAAACCAAGCCGAATAGCGCTAAGATGCCGTAAATGATGAAACCGGAAGCCAAAAAAATAGTGGGGCGTGGGTTTCTGCCTAATTTCTTTTTAAATCCTCCCCAAATAAACAATCCGCCAAGCAGGAGGAAAGTGATTCCGTCTGCCAAGTGCTGGTAAAGATGGTCCGGGTCGAACATGCTATCGGTGTTAGCAACGCGAGTATTTCCTCCAAGTTTCTAAGCGCTACCACTCACTACCATGGTTAGCTCGGCTCCTCACGCGCAGCGATGGCCTTTCGGCTGGTTGCGCGTTCGGAACTTGGGAAATCGGCTATCCCGTTAAGCCGCCGAGCTTGCGCAACAGCGCGGCTTCGGCGGCGCTGACGGGCGAGACGGAGAGGCGCGATTGGCGCAGGAGCGCCATCTTGCCGAACGCGGGCATGGCCCTGATCTGCGCGAGCGTCACTGCCTTGGCCAAAGCCCGGCCCGCTTTCAGTTCGACGCAGGACCACTCGCCCTTTTCGCCGGCTTCAACGGTGGGGTCGGGGAAGGCAGTGCGGCTGACGGTGGCCAGGCCGACCACGGCCTTGTCGGTCATGCTGTGATAGAAGAAGACCTCGTCGCCCTTGGCCATGACGCGCAGGAAATTGCGGGCGGCGAAGTTGCGCACGCCTGTCCACGCGGTCTTCTTGTCGCGCACGAGCTGGGCGAAGGAGTAGGCTTCCGGCTCCGACTTGACCAGCCAGTGATTCACGCGCGGAAGTTGGTGTAGGCCAGCGCGACGGGAAAATCCTTGCCGCGCAGGAAGCCGATGACTTCCTGGAGGACGTCGCGGTCCTTGCTCGTCACGCGGATCTGGCGGTCTTGGATTTGCGTCGTGGCCTTGAACTTAGCGTCGCGAATCGCCTGGCAGATCGTCTTCGCGATGTCCGTCTCCAGGCCCTGCTTCAGCTTCAGTTCCTGCCGCGCATGGCCGAGCGGGGAGATATCCGGGTCTGCACGGTCGATGTTCTTCAGGCTGATGTTGCGGCGCGCCAGCTTGCCGAGGACGATTTCCTCCAGCGCGGTTATCTTGAACTTGTCGATGGCAGAAAGCTTGATCGCCTTGTCGCCATCGAGCTCGATCTCCGCCTTGGCTTCGCGAAAGTCGAAGCGGGTGGCAACTTCCTTGCGGGCCTGTTCGACCGCATTCTTGACCTCCATCAGGTCCACTTCGGAAACAACATCGAAGGAAGGCATGGCGGCTGGGCGCAACGCGCGGGAGGGCGGCTACCGGCGGCGGCGCGGGACGTAGGGCATCCGATTCGCATCCACGCGATAGACGATGCGAGCCTTAGTCAAGTCATGCGGCGACATCTCCATCTTCACCCGGTCGCCCGGAGTGAGGCGAATGAAACGCTTGCGCATCTTCCCGGAAATGTGGGCCAGCACGACATGCTTCGAATTATCCAGCTCCACGCGAAACATCGTCCCGGGCAAAATCGTGATGACCTTGCCTTCGACTTCAATCGTATCAGTACCGGGAGCTTCTTGTGCCATGGGGAAGGGAAAGATTACCGCAGGAGCGAAGGGAGGCAAGTCAATTGGTCGCCGCCATTCCGGAAGGGGACCGCCTAGAATCCGGCGCGTGGGAGGTCGATTAATACCAGGTCAAGCCGACTGGCGTTGATCGTATAAGTGTTGGAATGCCGCGCGTGTTTGCTAGGCTTTTCTGCTCCCCATGGCCCTCGACCTCCTCACCGAAAAACTCCAGAGCGTTTTCAAGACGCTGCGGGGCTACGGCAAGCTCACCGAGAGCAACGTGGCCGATGCGGTGCGCGAGGTGCGGCTGGCGCTGCTGGCGGCGGACGTGAACTACCAGGTCGCGAAGGAGTTTTGCGAGGAGGTCAAGACCAAGGCGATGGGCGCGGAGGTGCTGGCGAGCATTCGGCCGGGCGAGCAGTTCGTGAAGATTGTGCACGACGAGTTGATCGCGTGCTTTTCGAGCGAGACGCGGCTGACGGAAAATCGGCCCCTACGTATCCTCCTTTGCGGCCTCAACGGCGCGGGCAAGACGACCACGGCGGGCAAGCTGGCTGGCTATTTCCGTAAGCGGAAGCAAGAGGTTGTGCTCGTGGCGGGCGATCTGGCGCGGCCGGCGGCGATCGAGCAGTTGCAAATTTTAGGCAAGCAGATGGGCGTGACGGTGCTGACCTATCCGGGCGAGACGAGTCCGGAGGTGGTCGCACGCAAGGCGAGGGAAGACGTGGCGCGGCTACGGGCGGAGGTCGCTATCTTCGACGCCGCGGGCCGGCTGGACGTGGAGGAATCGCTACTGGAGGAATTGCAGGCCGTGGGCAAAACCTGGGAGCCGCAGGAAACGCTGCTGGTGGCCGACGCCGCGACCGGCCAAACCGCTGTGAAAGTCGCGCAGGCCTTCAAGTCGCGCGTGTCAGTGAGCGGGCTGGTGCTCTCGAAGTTTGACGCGGATACGCGCGGGGGCGCGGCGCTTTCCTTCCAGCGTGTGACGCAGGTGCCGATCCGCTTTCTGGGCACAGGCGAGGCGATGGACGCCATCGAGCTTTTCGAGCCTGAGCGGCTGGTCGGCCGCATGCTGGGCATGGGCGACATCGTCGGGCTGGTGGAAAAGGCGCAGCAGGAGTTTGACGCGGCGGATGCGGAGAAGATGGCGGCCAAGCTGGCCAAGAACTCGTTCGACCTGCAGGACTTCCTCGACCAGATCAAGATGATCAAGAAGCTGGGTCCGTTGCAAAATCTGCTTGGCATGATGCCCGGAATGCCTAAGATTCCAGATTCGGTCGATGGCGAAAAATCGCTTCGGCGGGTCGAGGCGCAGATACGCTCCATGACTCCCGGGGAGCGCTCGCGGCCGCA
>CAJCIA010000024.1 GCA_903970275.1 Betaproteobacteria bacterium | reverse complement strand
CCTCGAAATCGATGCCGGCGTAGATGTCTTCCGTGTTCTCGCGGAAGATGACCATCTTCACTTTTTCCGGCGCCTTGACCGGGCTGGGCACGCCAGTGAAGTACTGCACCGGGCGCAGGCAGACATAGAGATCGAGCATCTGGCGCAGCGCCACATTGAGCGAGCGGATGCCGCCGCCCACCGGCGTCGTGAGCGGTCCCTTGATGCCGACGAGGAATTCCTTGAAGGCCGTGATCGTGTCGTCCGGCAGCCAGTTATCGAACTTGGTCTTGGACGCCTCGCCCGCGAAGACCTCGAACCAGGCGATCTTCTTCTTGCCTCCGAAAGCCTTTTTCACCGCCGCGTCGAACACCTTCTCGCTCGCCGCCCAGATGTCCGGGCCCGTGCCGTCGCCGCGGATGAAGGGGATGACGGGATGATCGGGAACGGTCAGCTTCCCGTTGGAAATCGTGATCTTGTCGCCGGCGGGAGGGGTGATGTCAGTGTAAGCCATGGGGCGACAAGTGAAGCGCAACACGGCGCGGGTGGCAAAAAAATTGCGAGAGGGCGGTTTTGGAGCGACACGCGGCTCGAGACGCCTTCATGATTCCCACCATGTTGGAATCCTCCGTTTCCCGGCGTGGCATGTTGATCCGCTGTGCGCTTCTGCTGCTGCCCTCGGTGGGTGAAGCGGCGACGCAACTCTCCATGGCGTCTGTGACCGGCAGGCTTCGAGAGTTGGAAACATCGCGCGGTGTGCGCATCGGCTTGGCGGCATGCGATACCGGTACCACTCGCCGTCTTCTCTACCGCGCGCAGGAGCGTTTCCTCTTCTGCAGCACATGGAAATTCCTGCTGGTCGCAGCGCTGCTGGCCGAGGTCGATTCAGGGAGGCAGGACTTGCAACGCCAGGTGCATTTTGGAAAGGCTGATCTGGTTCCCCACGCGCCGGTTACCGAGCTTCATCTGGATGGCGGCATGACACTGGCCGAGCTCTGCGCGGCGGCTCTGATCGTAAGCGACAACACGGCCTCCAACCTCCTGCTTACGGCGCTGGGCGGCTTCGACAAGTTCAACGCCTTTGTCCGCTCGCTGGGCGACGAAGCCACCATTCTCAACCGCAACGAGCCCGGCCTTAACGTGCTTGACGGCACCAAGGACACGACCACGCCACTTGCCATGATGGGCGACCTCCGTTCGATCCTGCTCGGCAACGTGCTGAAGGCCTCCTCGCGCCAGAAGCTGCTCGATTGGATGATCGCCTGCACCACCGGCCGCCAAATGTTGCGGGCAGGCCTTCCCGCCACCTGGACCGTGGGCGACAAAACCGGGCACGGCGATAACGCGAATAACGACATCGCGATCGTCACCCCGCCGGGACGAAAGCCGCTGCTCGTGGCGGTCTACACCTCCTATCCGCCGGGCGTCGCTGCTCTTTCGGACCTTGTGCAACAAATCGGCCAAATCGTCGCGGAGACATTCGCATGAGCAAGCGGCGGTTTCTCCCGGCTTTTATCGGGCTGGTTTTTCTAGGACTCAACGGGAAGGCACTTGCCGACAATCCCTTCATCGTCAACCAGGGCGTGGCGGATCCCAAGGTGCGGATTTACGGCAACACGGCCTATCTCTACGCGACCCACGATGCCTCGCCGACCTCCGAGAAATTCCTGATGAACGACTGGTGGACCTGGTCCTCAGACGACCTCGTGCACTGGAAGTACGAAAGCACGCTCAAGCCGGAGCAGACCTACTGGGGCAAGCCATCGAAGGAGTGCTGGGCGACCGATGCGATTAGTCACAACGGCAAATATTACTTTTACTTTTCGCGCAGCAGCAAGGAATTGGGCGTGGTGGAAGGCGACTCGCCGATCGGGCCTTGGACCGATCCCATCCATAAGCCCCTGGTGGCGGCGGGTTCGGTCCCCACCGCGGCGCGCGACCCCGCCATTTTGCAGCAACCCGACGGCACGACTTACATCACATTCGGTTGCTGGAACTACTACATCGCCAAGCTAAACCCCGACATGGTGTCACTGGGCGAGACGCCGCGCTTGCTCCAGCTCGACCAGAAAATCGGTCCCTATGGCCCCGGCAAGACCGACGACAAATCGTTCCTGCACGAGTATAACGGAAAATACTATCTCTCTTGGGGCTGCTTCTACGCCGTGTCGGAAAATGTTTACGGCCCCTACACCTACAAAGGCTGCTTTATCACCAAGGAGCGCACCGCGCCGGAGTTCCAAAAGGGGCTTGTCTTCGACCGGCACGGCTCCTTCTTCCAGCTGCATCACCAGTGGTATTTCGCCTGCAACGACCAAAGCTGGCCGGGGACGTCGGCCCATTACCGCGATTCCATCATCAGCTACGTCCACTACCATGACGACGGCACGATCGACCCGATTTTCATCAGTCGCACCGGCGTCGGGCAGTATGACGTCAGTCAGCGTCTCGAGGCGGAAAACTACTTCAACATCGAGGGTGCGACCCAAGCCGAATGCCCCGAAGGCGGTTTCGAGCTGCGCGGACTGCACAACGGCAGCTGGGTTGAATATCCGAATGTCATGAATCTGTTGGCGCATGCAACCATTTCCTTCCGCTATTCAGCGGCGAGCTCTGCACCGGCCGTATTGGAAGTGCACGAAGGCGCGCCCAACGGCCCGCTGCTCGGCACCTGCCGCCTGCCGGGCACCGGCGGCTGGGGAAGTTACCAGACGATTTCCGCGCGCCTGAATAACGAAGCGGGCACGCACACGCTATATCTCGTTGTCCACGGCGCGGCAGGCGAGTTGCTGCGGCTCAATTGGCTGAGCTTTATTCCAATCCCCACTTGATTTGTTGTCTCGCAAAATTAGCATGACCCATGCACGAGACCCGGACGGCTCCGCCTTACGACCGATTTGCCGCGCCGGGTTCCGATGACAAGGGCGTCGCGCCGCTGCCGGCTGCGCCCGATCTCTTCGCCCCCCTGGACACCTTTGCACGCCGCCATCTTGGCCCGGGGCCGGGGGAGACGGCGGACATGCTCGCCACCTTGGGCTACGAGTCGCTCGACACGCTAGCCGCGGACGTTATTCCGCCTGCCATCCGGCTCCGGCGCGCGCTCGATCTTCCCGCCCCCAAGGGCGAGCGGGAAGCGCTGACCGCGCTACGCGCGATCATGGACCAGAATAAGGTTTTCAAGTCGTACCTCGGGCAGGGCTACTACGACACGATCACGCCGCCCGTGATCCAGCGCAACATCCTGGAGAATCCGGGCTGGTACACGGCCTACACGCCCTACCAGGCGGAGATTGCGCAGGGCCGCCTCGAGGCGCTGCTCAATTTCCAGACGATGGTAACGGACCTGACCGGGCTCGACATCGCGAATGCCTCGCTGCTTGACGAGGCCACCGCCGCTGCGGAGGCCATGACCATGCTGCACGCCGTGCGCGGCAGCGACGCGGCCTCGCAGTTCTTCGTCGCGAGCAACTGTCATCCGCAGACCCTTGACGTGGTACGCACGCGCGCCGCGCCGCAGGGCATCGAGGTGATCGTGGGCGACCCGGCGGAGTTCAATCCCGATGCCACCTGCTTCGGCGCGCTCCTGCAGTATCCCGCCACCGACGGCGCAATTTACGATCATGCCAAGTTCATCGCTGTCATGCAGAAGGTCGGCGGGCGCGTGGCCATGGCCACCGATTTGCTCGCGCTGACGCTGCTCAAGCCGCCGGGCGAACTGGGCGCGGATGTGGCCATCGGCTCGGCGCAGCGCTTCGGCGTCCCGCTGGGCTATGGCGGGCCGCACGCCGCTTTCTTTGCCACGCGCGACGCGCTCAAGCGGCACATGCCGGGACGGCTCGTCGGCGTCTCGCACGACGTGCAAGGCAAACCGGGCCTGCGCCTGGCGCTGCAAACGCGGGAGCAGCACATCCGCCGTGACAAGGCGACGAGCAACATCTGCACCGCGCAGGTGCTCCTGGCGGTGATGGCGTCGATGTACGCGGTATATCATGGGCCGCAGGGCCTGCGCGCCATCGCCGAGCGCGTGAACACGATGGCCAACTGGCTGGCCGTCGCCCTCTTCGATCTCGGCTACGAGATTGGCGCCGCGCCCTTCTTCGACACCGTGCGCGTAAAATGCACCGGCTCTGCCAGCGCGTACGAGCTGGCACAGGCGGCCATTGAGCACGGCGTGAACTTGCGCGTGCTCGACGAGGAGACGCTCGCCGTTTCGCTCGATGAAACGACCACCCGCGAGGACCTTCGCACGCTGCTGGAAATTTTCGCGCCGAAGCGCGAGGCAGCCGAGATCGACCGATTGATGGCCCTTGCGGTCATGCCCGGCTGGCCCGAGAAACTGCGCCGAACCAGCGCCTACCTGACCCATCCGGTCTTCAACGCGCATCACACGGAAACAGAGATGCTGCGCTACCTGCGGCGGCTGGAATCGCGCGATCTCTCGCTCTGCACGTCGATGATCCCGCTCGGGTCGTGCACGATGAAGCTTAATGCCACGGCGGAAATGCTGCCCGTCAGCTGGCCCACGGTGTCGCGCCTCCATCCGTTTGCCCCGATGGACCAGACCCGCGGCTACCAGGAGATGTTTCAGCAGCTCGAGAGCGCGCTGGCGGAGATTACCGGCATGGCCGCCGTCTCGCTGCAGCCCAACGCCGGTTCGCAGGGTGAGTTCGCCGGCCTGCTCGCCATCCGCGCCTATCACGAGGCGCGCGGCGAGGGGCATCGTCACGCCTGTCTCATCCCAGTCTCCGCGCACGGCACCAACCCC
>CAJCIA010000023.1 GCA_903970275.1 Betaproteobacteria bacterium | reverse complement strand
CGATCAGGGCACGGTGTTCAAGTACACGCCCGGCGGCCAGGTCTCGACCATGTTCACGTTCACCGGCACGAACGGCGCCAACCCGCATGCCCGGCTCTCGCAGCTGGAGGACGGCACGTTCTTCGGCACGACGACCAACGGCGGCACGAACAACCTGGGCACGGTGTTCTCGATCACGCCGAAGGGCGAGTTCCAGTCCCTGCTCTCGTTCAACGGCAACAACGGCGCGCATCCTTCCTCGGCCCTGGTGCCCTGGAGCAACGGCTACTTCTACATGGAGCGTCTCTGGGACAATCTGTGGATCAAGGCGAGCACGTCGCAGTTCTCCGGCGTGAGCCTGAGCGGCACGACCTCCGGCGGCGGCGCCTCGGGTAACGGCACGGCCTTCCAGATCACCCGTGACGGCACGCTGCACACCATGCTGACCTTCGACGGCACCCAGGGCCGCGTGCTCGGGACGATCCCGAATTCGCTCACCCCCGGTGACGATGGCGATCTCTACGGCACGACTTACTACGGTGGCCCGGGCAACGGCGGCACGTTCTTCCGCATCCTGCTCATCCACGCGGTCCCCGGCACGGCGGCAGGCTTCGGCCACACGCCTCCCAGCCAGTCCCCGAACTCGATGTAATCGAAGTTGCGGACGACGCTCGAAAAAGGCCCCGGCGATAAGCCGGGCCTTTTTCGTTTGCGAAGCGCTAGAAGATTCTTGTAACGAGCGCCGGTAGGATCAGCGAGGCGCCGGTGGTAGCCGGCGATCTCCGAGCGCCGGAGGGAGCGAAGCGACCCGGAATCGGGCGTGCGGCAACTACCGCGCGATGCTTCCTCTCGATCGTTCATTTCAGTACCCCGCGCCGTGAAATGGACGATCAAGAGGAAGCGCGTCCTAGGGCTCCGTCGCCCGGAGGTCGACGGCTACCATGCATTCGCTTGCCCATGCTTGTTCGCGAAGCCGCGAAATGGCGCTCAGGCGAAACGCCTCAGTGGTAGCCGGCGATCTCCGAGCGCCGGAGGGAGCGAAGCGACCGGAATCGGGCGTGCGGCAACCTCGCGACACTTCCTCTCGATCGTCCATTTCAGTCCCCGCGACGTGAAATGGAAGATCAAGAGGAAGCGCGTCCTAGGGCTCCGTCGCCCGGAGGTCGACGGCTACCGTCTAGCTCGCAGCTTGGCGACAGAGCTTAGCTAAGCTCCAGTTCTTACGACTGGATGAACTCCAAAAGATCCGCGTTGATCTGCGGGGCGTGCGTGGTGGGCATGCCGTGCGGATAGCCGGGATAGGTCTTCAGCTTGCCGTGCTTGAGCAGCTTGACCGACTTGGCCCCGGTAGTGGGGAACGGACAGATCTGGTCATCCTCTCCGTGCATCACCAGTACGGGAATATCGATCATGGCGAGATCGTCGTAGAACTCCGTTTCGGAAAGCACGCGGATGCATTCGTAATGGGCGATGGCCGAACCCATCATGCCCTGGCGCCACCAGTTCTCGCGAATCCCCTCGGAAATCACCGCGCCGGGCCGGTTGTAGCCGTAGAAGGGCATCGTGATGTCCTTGTAGAGCTGCGAGCGGTGATTGGCGGTCCCATCCCGCAGCCCATCGACCACGGATCGCGGCACACCGTCCGGGTTTTTCTCCGTCTGGATGAAGAGGGGCGGAATCGCGCTGATGAGGACCGCCTTGGCGACGCGGCCCCTGCCATGCCGCGCGACGTAGCGGGTGACCTCCCCTCCGCCGGTTGAGTGACCGATATGGACGGAGTTCCGCAGGTCGAGCTTTTCGACAAGCTCGGCGACGTCGGCGGCGTAGGTATCCATGTCGTGGCCATTCGCCGTCTGCGTGGAGCGACCGTGTCCGCGGCGATCATGGGCGATGACGCGGTAGCCCTTCTTGAGGAAGAACATCATCTGGGTGTCCCAGTCGTCCGCGGTGAGGGGCCAGCCATGATGGAAGAAGAGCGGCTGGCCGGTTCCCCAATCCTTGTAGAAAATTTCCGTGCCGTCCTTCACTGTGATGGTGTTCATTGCGCTACCTCGGGTTGGGGTTGGATGATGCTCCGTCTCCCCCTCTTTAACGGGCGAGGGTTGAAAAGGAAGCAGCAATGTGAAGCAAAAGTTGCTCCACAACTCAGTGTGACAACCAGGTGGCGGATCGGGCCGCCGCCGCCGACCGCGAAAGAACGGCCTGGATCCCGGGAACTAGCCCGATACCGGCGCTGGTCCGCGGCGGCGTTTCCCGTGGGGGTAGGAGGCACCCCGCTGGACACGTTTACCGGGCGCGCTTATCCTTTCACCGCATGTGGTATCAGCAGCAATCGGAGGATTACCGGCCGCTTTTCTGGCTCTCGGGCCGGCCGGTTTATGCGAACACGCTGCTTGTTGCCCTGCACGTGCTCGCCTTCGTGGTCTGCGCGATCTGCGTGTCGTTCGTGGGGCTGGAGGCCGTCTCCTCCGTGCTCATCCTGCATCCGGGCAGCATCTGGCACGGGCAGGTCTGGCGGCTGTTTAGCTACGTGGCGTTCACGCCCTCGTTCTTCACCCAGGGGCCGTGGATGTTCCTCTGGAGCCTGCTGCTGCTTTACTTTTGCGGGCGCGAGGTGGAGCAGTTCGTGGGGCGGCGCGCGTACCTGTTGCTCTATGCCGCGCTGGTGCTGATTCCGGCGGTGCTGCTTTGCCTTGTCGGGCCGCCCCTGGGCCTGGGGGTGCTGGGCTACCTCGGCTGCGGCGAGGCGATCTTCGGCGTGTTCGTGGCCTTTGCCACGATTTATCCGGGCGCGATGCCGATGATGTGGGTGACGATCCCGGTCTGGATCCTGGCCTGGATATTCTTCGGGCTCTACACGCTTTACGATTTCGCCGACCACGCGTACACGGCTATGTTCATGCTCTGGACCAGCGCTGCGGTGGGCTACCTGGCCATGCGCTGGGTGGGCGCGGGCCGCGGATTGAACTGGCTGACGGATTGGGTGGAAACACGGCGCGCGGAGCGGTTGGCGCGCCAGCACAACATCCGGGTCCTGACGGAAAAGAAATCTACCGAGTCGCTCGACGCAATCCTGGACAAGATTTCCAAGCACGGGGTGAACAGCCTCACCTCCTCCGAGCGTGCGGCGCTGGAAAAGGCGCGGGCCAAGCTGCTGGATCGCGATCGGCGCTGAACGGCGCGGCGCTCCGGCTTCCCTCTTCTCTATGATGCGTCTTCTATTAGGCCTCGTTTGTCTGCTGGCCGCCTCCCCGCTCGTGCAGGCGAACGCGGCGGGCGACGCACAGGACAAGTTGCCGCCCCTGCCTTCGCCGCCGGTGGACTTTGCGCACCTGCCGTGGAAGGACGGCGAGTCGCTGACCTACGTGGTGAGTTGCTACAAGCTGCTGGCGGCGCAGGGCATCTTTGTCGCGCACCAGAAGGGGGATCACTGGGAATTCCGGCTCGATCTCAAGTCGCTGAGCTGGGTCGATACATTCTACCCCTTCACCAGCGTGTTCTGGTGCATCGCCGGGCCGGGCGCGCCGTGGCGGTCGGTGGAGTACGGCGAATTTCGCTTCGAGCCGAAACGCGTGATCAAGGAGCGGACGCGGATCGATTACGCGGCGCACCTGGGCACGCGCGAGGATTGGGCCCGGGGCAAGACCACGACCTACCCGATCGCGGAGCCGGCGGTGGACGATGTCGGGACGATGCTCTATCACCTGCGCTGCGGGCCGTGGAAGGCGGGCGATCGCCGCACGATCTACGTCTACGAAAGCGACTCGGAGAAGCAGGCGAACGCAACCTGCGACGCGATCGAGACCAAGGCGTTCGGTACCTGGCCGGCGCAGTCGTTGATCAAGCTGACCGTGCTGCCGGGCAAGGGCACGCGTCACCGCGGCAACCTTGTGCTCTGGATGACGAACGACGCGCGGCGCCTGCCGATCCATGCGGAGATCGCGTTCAAGTACGGGACGTTTGATATTGATCTGGCGGCGGCGAAGTAGGGAAGGGGACGGAATCACGGAATGAGTCGAGGGTGGGTATGGTTTTCCTGTAGCGGCGGTTTATGACCACCGGCGGATATCCCTTCGCGTAGGCACGACGGTCATAGACC
>CAJCIA010000022.1 GCA_903970275.1 Betaproteobacteria bacterium | reverse complement strand
CAGCGCGTCGGCGCGAGCCTGCAGCCACTCGACCGCCGCCGCCAGGTCGCCTTGGACGGGAAAAGCGTCATTATCGATCTGAAAAAAAAGCGGCCTGGTCAGCATGCGGGCCAGATCGTTGCGCCCGCCGGTGACATAACGCGGGCGCGTCGTGCGCTCAAACCGCACGTGCGGAAAACGCTCCCGCATCGCGGCTGGCACCGGCTCGCGCGAACCATCGTCGAGCACGATGGTCTCATTCCCGCCCAGCCCATACTCCGCCAGTTTTTCCAGCGTCAACGCCAGCTCGTCCCACCGATCACGGGTGGGGATGCCAATGCCAATCTGGTCAAGCGGGTTCATGGGACGCGACCGAAACTAAGCGCAAACCGGAAAGGCACAAGGTGTGCCGTGCGACGCATCTTCCGTGCTGCTCGTCCCCGACCCCGGTAGAGCGACTAATTTCGACCCGCCGGCCGCAGCATCCGTCGCAACGCCCGCGCATTCTTGATCGCGAATCCGTCCCGGTCGTTGTTGAAGTAGGCCCAGACCCGCGTGGCACCGCTGGCGCGGATCCGATCAGCCCAGACCGCGAGTTCCGCCCGCGAGTAATCGTGCCGGTACCAGCGGCTGGTGCCGTGAAAGCGGACGTAGATGTCGTCTGCCGTCTTCACCAGTTCATCGGGCAACCGCGGGCCGCTGCACGAACAGAAAATAATCCCCGCAGCGCGGAAGGCCGCGTAAACGCGATCGTTCCACCAGCTGCGATGCCGAAATTCGACCACGTTGCGCCGCGCGGGATCAAGCTGTGCGACGATCCGCTTCAGCCGCGCGGCCGTGTAGTGAAAGCTGGGCGGCAGTTGAAAGAGAAAGCAGCCCATGCGCGGCCCCAGCAGATCGGCGATATGGCCGAAATCGCGCACCAGCGTTGTCGTGCCCGTGAATCGCCGCACATGCGTGACGAGTTCGCAGACCTTGACCGTGTAGATAAATTGCCGCCGGCCGGCCTGCCGCGTCCACGCACTCACCGCACCCACCGTGGGCCAGGCATAAAACGGAGCGTTCAGTTCCACGGTGCGAAAGCGGCTGGCGTAATGAGCGAACCATTCTTTCGTCGGCAGGTCCTGGGGATAAAAGCGCCCGCGCCAGTGCCAGTAAAACCAGCCGGAGCAACCCACCTGCACGTCAGGAACAGATGCCGCCGCGAGCACGGCTGGCTTCGTGTCGGCCGCCTCCGGCAGAACACGGGCGGCGTGCATCTTGGCCGCGCGACCGACGTTCGCCATCCGCTGCTTCTCGCGACGCGCTTCCCGCCGGGCACGGCGCTCCTCCCTGGAAAGTAACGCGGCGGTTGCCATGGGCGTGGCCAGGGAGGCGGGAAGAAGAATGGGTCGTGCTGGACTCGAACCAGCAACCAAGTGCTTAAAAGGCGCCTGCTCTACCATTGAGCTAACGACCCGCAAGGCTGAACCGTGAACTATCCCAAGGCAGGCGATGCGCCGCAAGCGGTTTTGTCGGCCCGCCCCGGAGGGTCATTCCTTCGGAGCCTATTCCTCGATCTCCTCAACGGTCGTCGTCGTGCCATCGCCGCGCGAGACCACGGTACGGCGGCGCACAACGCGGCGATGAATCGCGCTCGGTTCGCCGATCAGGCCCATGATGCCGGTCACGATGTAGGCCCAGAACCAGATGTTGTTCACGCCGATATCCACGTAGATATAGTACGCCATCAGGAAGCGCGGGACGAAAAGCCAGAGAAGAAAATTCACCAGGTCCGACAGCGGATTCGGCGGGTAGCCGCCGAAGACCAGCGCGGCCAGGGCCAGCGCCAGGCGCGGGAAGACCAGCCCGCCGAGAAGCAGCCAGATGGAGATGTGTCCCGTGGTCAGGAGCGGATTCATGACCGCATGGTACCCGCGCCGGCCCGGCACGTCAGTAGAGGCGCGACCTGAATCAGGCCTCGGGTTACGGCTCATTCCCCGTTGCCGGCGAGTTTGTCATCGTCGCTCGGCGCACCGTCTCGCAACATCGTTCTCGTTCATGAGGCGATCTTTCTCCGCCGCGCACTCCCGGCGGCGGCTCGCGCTCTTAATCGTCGCAGCCACGCTTTCGTCCCAGGCCGTGCGCGCGGATCCCGCCGATCTCCCCTTTTCCTTTCGCGCGACGGAGGAGAAGATCGCCGCGCCGCCGGGGTATCTGTTGGCCGGCCCTCCCGGCAGCGCCGACTTCCGGCCGGTCAAGATCGGCGGCGAGCTGTGGATCATTCATCAGGAAGCGCCTCATGGCCCGGTGGTGCGCTACAAGGGCATCACGATCGAGGACGGCACGCGTCAGCCGGATGGCGCGGCCACGTTTCCGGTGCCTGGCCGGATCTGCGGCGGCGGCTGGTACGACGTGGCGACGCAGACGCTCTATGCGCCCGTGGAAGTGAAGACGCCCATCTTCGGCGCGGCGCCGTGCGAGGTGCATCTGGCCTCCAGCCCCGACCAGGGCATGACCTGGAAATACCTCGGCCCCATCGTGACCAACCCGGAGGCGTTGGGCGCGAGGCATCCGGTCACCGACGAATCCGGTCTTTATTGGGACGGCGGCGACAGCGAGCCCGTGCTCTATGTCGATGCGAAGAATCGCTACGCCTATCTCTACACCACGCACGCCTTCCGGCCCAAGCTGGGCGCGAGCGTGCGTCCCATCCTGGAGCATCGCGTCGCGCGCTGTTCGCTCGATGACGAGCTGGCGCCCGCGCGCTGGCGCAAGTGGTCCGACGGCGCGTGGAGCGAGCCCGGCGTCGGCGGCGATGCGACGCCCGTCAACGCCTCGACCATCACCTCCAATGCGTTCCTGAAAAAGTTCGTCGCGTTCAACGGCGCCAGCAGCCTCGCCGTGTGCACCGATCTGGAGAAGCAGGATTGGTCGCCCTCCTACGCGGTCGGCGCATGGTGGGACAGCCAGACGAATTTCGTCGTGGCCACGGACGACACGAAGTCCGACGTCGCAGCGTCGGGCCAGAATTTCTTCGTCTACGGTTGGACGGCGGGCGCGCCGGCGCGGCGCTTCAACGCTTCGTTCGATGCCGGGACGACTCCCGCCGCGGCCGGGTTCACTGCCACGAGCGTGGCGCCCGATTTCGCCGGGGTCCAGGCGGCGAATGTGAACGCGTACGGCTATCAACCATTGCTTGAGTCGGACGAATCGATCTGGGCGCGGCGGACGCGACGGGTGGGAGTCGCGAGCGCGGAGATGATGTACAAGGGCGCCTGGGCGGATGAAGCGGGAGACGATTTCTACGAGGGCCACGCGAAGTCAGCGGCCGACAAAGGCGCGGAGGTGAGCTTCACCTTCCATGGCCGCGACATCTATTGGCGCGGCGTGCAGGGACCGGACGCGGGCCAGGCCGAGGTTTATCTCGACGGCAAGCTGCAGGCCACGATCGATTGCTGGGCCAGCCGGCAGAATCCGCTCGCGCTGCTTTTCGTGAAGCGGCATCTCGACGACCGCGACCACACCATCCGCGTGGTGGCGACCGGCAGCAAGAATGCGCCGTCCACCGGGACGATGATTCGCCATCTGCTCTTCGAGTACGGCGCGGAAACATGGCGCGCCTCGGACGATTTCACGGGCGTGGCGGGCAGGAACCAGTGGAACAATCTTGAGCGCAACGGATCGAGCTACGACGACCTGGCCTTCCGCGAGCCTTTCTGGAGCTCGGGCGATGGCTGCCAGATCGGCTTCACGCGCATGACCTCCGGCACGGGCGATGCCACGCGCAAGTGGACCGCGCCGCACGACGGCACCGTGCGCATCGAGGGCACGCCCGTCATGCGCGGCCCGTTTTCCGATCAACTCGACGTCAGCGTGCTGCGCGACGAGGCCAACGCTTGGACCGCCGCGCTCACCTCGTCCAGGTCGACGGCGACCTGCGATGTGAACGTGCCGGTGAAGAAAGGCAACGCGCTTTACTTCATCGTGCACTGCAGCGCGCCGCCCTCCGACGTGGAGCCGGGCCTGGAGGCGCTCGATGGCCGGAAGAACCTGCAAGCCGACAAGCAGACGCACCGGCTTTCCTTCGCGGCGGCGAGTCGCGTCCTGGTACATCTCCCGAAGCCGGCGCTGAGCTTTACCGGGACCGGCCAGATTGCCGCGAGCTCCGGTTCCACAAGCGCGCCCGTGGTGACCGTGAAAGTGGACGGCAGGACACTCACGCAAGTCACCGTCGGCCAGTCCGGCGAGGCTTTTGCGGTGAACCTGAACGGTGCGACTGATTTTGAAATCGACGCGGGCTCGGCCTTGACTCTAAGCAACGCGTCAGCCGCGTCGGTCGACGGCGGCCAGGTGCAGCTCGAGACGCTGCCGATGGAGGATCCGCACGACGGCCCGCCCAGCGTGGATTGGGATCCGGTCATCACCTATGTGAAATAGCTCGCCGCGCCACGGCACCGATGCGGGCGATTGGCTGGCGCGCCCGCAAATCGGTGGCAAACTGGTCGGACCATGAAAGTCCAAGCCTACGCCACGCACAGCCCCACCGATCAGCTGCATCCCTTCCAGTTCATGCGCCGCGACGTCGGACCGCGCGACGTGAAGATGGAGATTCTCTTCTGCGGCGTTTGCCACAGCGACCTGCACCAGGCGCACAACGACTGGAAGAACTCCATCTACCCGATGGTCCCCGGGCACGAGATCGTCGGCCGCGTCACGGAAGTCGGCGGCGAAGTGAAGAAATTCAAGACGGGCGAGCTGGGCGGCGTGGGCTGCTTTGTCGATTCGTGCCGCGTGTGCCCGTCCTGCACCGCGGGCCTGGAACAATACTGCGTGGAAGGCTGCACCCAAACTTACAATGGCTATGAGCGCGACGGCAAGACGCCCACCTATGGCGGCTATTCCACCCACATCGTGGTGGACCAAGATTACCTGCTGCACGTTTCGGAGAAGCTGCCGCCCGCGGCCGTCGCGCCGCTGCTCTGCGCGGGCATCACCACCTGGTCACCGCTGCGGCACTGGAAGATCGGGAAGGGAAGCAGGATCGGCGTGGTCGGCCTCGGCGGGCTCGGCCACATGGCGGTAAAATTCGGCGCGGCCTTCGGCGCCGAGGTCACGCTTTTCAGCACCTCGCCCGACAAGGAGGCCGATGGAAAGAAGCTCGGCGCGCACCGCTTCGCCATGACGAAGGATCCCGACACGTTCAAGAAACTCGCCGGCCAGCTCGACTTCATCATCGACACGGTCAGCGCGCCGCACGACTACAGCGCCTATCTCTCCACGCTGAAGCTCGACGGCACGATGGTCTGCGTGGGCGTGCCGGAGGATAACATCTCCTTCCCGCCCTTCAGCGTCATCATGGGCCGCCGGAGCCTGGCCGGCAGCGCGATCGGCGGCATCGCGGAAACGCAGGAGATGCTCGATTTCTGCGCGGAGCACAACATCGTCGCCGACGTCGAGGTGATCCCGATCCAGAAGATCAACGAGGCCTACGACCGCATGCTCAAGAATGACGTGAAGTACCGCTTCTCGATCGACATGGCGTCGCTGAAGTAGCCCGGCGCGCCCGGGTGTGCCCGCTTGAACAAAGCAACCGCCCGGGCAATCAAGTGGAGGCGTGCGCCCGCGGGGAGGCCACCCGCTCACTTCCCATGCTGGGCACAGCGCGCAGCAATTCCTGCAGCGCGGCCGCCTTCAGCGGCTTGCTCAGATAATTGTCGAAGCCGCTGGCAAGAAAACGCTCACGATCGCCTTCCAGCGCCTCGGCGGTCAGCGCCACGAGATACGGCGCCTGCGGGCCCATGGCGGCGCGAATCAGGCGTGTCGCCTCCAGCCCGTCCATCTCGGGCATCTGGATGTCCATGAGTACGAGGTCGTACGTCGTCTCGCGCAGCGCCTCCAGCGCCTCCCGCCCGTTGCGCGCCAGGTCGGCCGCGTAGCCGAGTTGCTCGAGCATCTTCCGGCCGACCTTCTGGTTGATCGGATTGTCCTCCGCGATGAGGATGCGCAGCGGGTGCTCCGCGCCCATCGTGCTGTCGAAATGTTTCACGGCCAGGGAGGGCAGAGGCGAGGTCGGCTTGCGCGCGCCCGTCACCCGCAGAATCACCGCCAGGAGCTGCGACTGCTTGAGCGGCTTGAGCAGCTGCGCCTGGAAAAGCGCGCCGTCCGGACCGCGCACCGTCTCGCCGGAGGAAGAGAGCAAGACCAGCGGCACGTCGTGGCCCTGGCGGATTTCCTTCGCCAGCGTCACGCCGTCCATGTCCGGCATTTGATAATCGAGCAGCACCAGGTCGAACGTGCGCTCGCGCAGCCGCTCCAGCGCCTCGCCTGCATTTGACGCGACGGCGGAGCGCATGCGCCAGCTCTGCGCCTGCGTCTCGAGCACTTTCCGGTTGGTCGCGTTGTCGTCGACGATCAGGATCGTGGGCGTCTTGAGGAGCCCGGTCACGCCCGAGGTCTCGGCCTCGCCCGGCGCGGCGGCGGCAAGGGGAAGCAGCGCCGTGAAGAAAAAGGTTGAGCCGCGGCCCGGCTCGCTTTCGGCCCACATCGTCCCGCCCATCAGCTCGGCCAGCCGGCGGCTGATGGCCAGGCCCAGCCCGGTGCCGCCGAACTTGCGCGTAGTGGAGGTGTCCACCTGGGTAAAGGCGCGGAAGAGCTTGTCGAGGCCTTCGCGGGCGATGCCGATGCCCGTGTCGCTGACGGAAAAAAGCAGCTTGTGCACGCCGTTTTCCGCCGGCTCCTGTTGCTCCACCTTCACCACAATCTCGCCCTGCACCGTGAACTTGATCGCATTCCCGATCAGGTTCACCAGCACCTGCCGCAGCCGCATCGCGTCGCCTATTAGATGGGACGGCACGCCCGGCGCGATGAGATAGACGCCTTCCAGTTTCTTCGCGCGAATCTGCGAGGAGAAAAGGTCGAGCGCCTCCTCGATCGTCTGGCGCAGGTTGAACGGCTGCGTCTCCAGCGTCATCTTGCCCGATTCGATTTTGGAAAAATCGAGGATGTCGTTGATCACGACCATGAGCGATTCGCCGCTCGTCTGGATGGTGGAGACGCAGTCCGCCTGGGTGGCGTCGAGCTCCGTGTCGGCCAGGATGTGGGTCATGCCGATCACGCCGTTCATCGGCGTGCGGATCTCATGGCTCATCACGGCAAGAAACTCGCTTTTCGCGCGCTCCGCCGCCTGGGCCTTGAGCGTCAGCTCGCGCTCGTGCGCGTTCGCCGCGATCAGCTTCTCCTCCGCGCGGCGGCGCATGCGCAACTCGCGCGTGGCGATCACGTGCGCCACGACCAGCATGGCGGCGGCCAGCACGCTGCCCCCGATGAGCAGCCGGGTCGAGTTGTTGAAATCAGAATCAGCCTCGGCGTTGCGCAAGGCCAGCAGGCGCTGCTCCTCGTCGGTCACCAGCTTAAGCTGCGTCACAGCCTGCGTCGAAAGCTGGAAGCCGGCGCCGGTCCCTTCAAGGGCAACGGCTTGCTGCAACCCTTGTTTCCGCACGTCGAGCAGGTGCGCGTCGTAGGCCTCCAGCTGGTGAATATCGTCCAGCAGTGGCCGAATGTTGTCTTGCTGGAGCGCATTGTCCATCGTCAGGCCCAGCAGCGTCCGGTAATCCGGCTCCAGCTTCGGAAGTGCCGCCTGGTAGATCGGCAGGTAGCGCGTCTGCCCCGTCAGCACATAGGCCCGCATGCCGCGCTGCAGGTCGGAAATGTCGCTATAAAGATTTTGCGCGGCGTTGAGCACCTCGTAGGTATGGCGCCGCCAGAGGGCCGAGCTTTGCGCCTTGGCAAAACTGGCCGCGGCGACCAGCCCGATCATCGCCATGAGCGTCAGCGATCCCGTCACCGGCAGCCAGCGCAGGAAGGTAAAGCCCATCACTTGCGCCTCGCCCAGCGCCCAGGCCAGCAACGCCAGGCCCGCCAGCAGGATCGTCGCCGCCGTGTAGATCGACATGCGGTCGTAGGCGCCCCAGCCTTCGGCCACGTCGAGATGAAAGCCGTAGCCCAGCATGGCCACCGCGGCGATGAATCCCACGATGCTCGCCGTCACGCCCATGCACGTGAGGGTCGAGCGGGGCCGCCAGGGCAGCAGCGGCATGATCAGGGAAACGCCCACCAGTACGAAACATCCCGCCGTGAGCGGCGACACGCGGTCGGGGTGCTGGTCGTTCGCGGGTGAATAAGACGTGAAGAAAAGCTGGTCGATGTGCAGGTTCAAGCCGGTCAGGTGCTCGGCCCCCATCAGGGCCATGAAGAGCGCCAACAACAGGCCAAAGGCCGCCGCGATTTTCCGCCGATCCGCGGCCAGAAAAATCAGGCCGCAACCGGACGCCATGGCCGCGACCCCTGCGTTGTACTTCATCGGCAGGACGTCCGGCATCGCCTGCGCAAGGAGCATCACGTGCTCGTGCCATCCGCCCACCGCGCAGCCGCCCAGCAGAACAGCCCCCACACCCGCGAAAAAGGGAAAGCGCAAAAAAGAACCTGCTCGCGTCTGGGGCACGCAGATAGTTGGGTTTATTGGCCTTGCAACGTCAGGCATCAATCACTCCGGTATCTCCTCCTATCGGTTAAAACTTTAGTTTCAAGAGGTGAAACATCGTTTTAATCCGTCTTGTGATTGGACCCGTGTCGATTACTAGCTGCGTACGAGTTGCTTACAATCGAAAGCGCCTGTGTTTCAATCCAAGCCTGAAAGAGGCGTTTTTAGCCCCCCTTGGTTCCCAAACGGCTAAATTTTTGCCGGCTTGCGCCCGCGTTTCCCGCTCTTGGAATACACCTTGGGCTGCCCCGCGCGCGGCTCGATTTTGGTCAGGCCGGCCTGCTGCTTGAGCTCCATGATCTGGTCGCGCAACAGTGCCGCCTTTTCGTAGGCCAGCGAGTTGGAGGCCGCAAACATCTCCTGCTCGAGCTCCTGCAGCACGGTCATCACGTCCATGTCGGGCGAGTTCTCGCCCACCACGCTGCCCGCAAGCTGCCGGCCCTTGAGCAGGTTGCCCAGGCTCTCCTGCACGCCGCGCGCCACCGTGGTCGGCGTGATGCCGTGCTCCAGGTTGTAGGCCAGCTGCTTCTCGCGCCGATCCTTGCTCACGGAAATCAGTTCCTTGATCGAGTCGGTCATCACGTCGGCGTAAAGAATCACGAGCCCGTTGACGTGCCGTGCCGCGCGGCCCGCCGTCTGGATGAGCGAGGTCTGCGAGCGCAGGAAGCCCTCCTTGTCCGCGTCGAGCACGGCGACGAGCGAGACCTCCGGCAGGTCGAGCCCCTCGCGCAGCAGGTTGATGCCGACGAGCACGTCCACCTCGCCCAGCCGCAGGCTGCGCAGGATTTCCACGCGCTCGATCGTGTCGATCTCGGAGTGGATGTAGCGCACCTTCAGGCCCACCTCGCGCAGGTAGTCGGTCAGGTCCTCCGCCGTGCGCTTGGTCAGCGTCGTTACCAGCACGCGATGGCCCATCTCCACGCGCTGCTTCGCCTGCCCGATCAAATCGTCGATCTGCCCGGCCAGCGGCTTGATCACGATCTCGGGATCCAGCAGCCCGGTGGGCCGGATGACCTGCTCCGCCGTCACGCCGCCGGCCTTCTGCACCTCGTATTTCGCGGGCGTGGCGGAGACGTAGAGCCGCTGCCCGATCAGCTCGTCGAACTCGTCGAACTTCAGCGGGCGGTTGTCGAGTGCCGAGGGCAGGCGAAAGCCGTGCTCCACCAGCACCGTCTTGCGCGAGCGGTCACCCTCGTACATGCCGCCGATCTGCGGCACCGCCACGTGCGACTCGTCGATGATGGTGAGCATGTCGCGCGGAAAGAAATCGATCAGCGTGAACGGCCGCGAGCCCGGCGGCCGGCCGCTGGTGTGGCGCGAGTAGTTCTCGATCCCGTTGCAGAAGCCCATCTCCTCCATCATCTCGAGATCGAAGGTGGTGCGCATCTTCAGCCGTTGCGCCTCCAGCAGCTTGCCCTCCTTTTCCAGCACGGCGATGCGGTCCTCCAGCTCCATGCGGATGGTCTGCTGCGCGCGCCTCATCTTGTCCGCGGGCGTGACGTAATGCCGCGCGGCGAAGATGGGCATGTGGTCCAGCTCCTCGATCGAGTCGCCGGAAAACGGCTCGATGCGCGTAATCCGTTCGATCTCGTCGCCGAAGAATTCCACGCGCACCGCGTCCTCCGTGTAGGCGGGGCAGAGCTCCACCGTGTCGCCGCGCACGCGAAATTTGCCGCGGGTGAAGTTGTAGTCGTTGCGGTCGTACTGCATCTCCACCAGCCGGGCCAGGAACACCTCGCGCGAAAGGAACTGCCCCTTCTCGATCGTGCAGATCATGTTCTTGTAGTCGTCCGGCGAGCCCAGGCCGTAGATGCACGAGACGCTCGCCACCACCAGCGTGTCGCGCCGCGTCAACAGCGAGCTGGTGGCGGAGAGCCGCAACCGCTCGATCTCCTCGTTCGTGCTCGAGTCCTTCTCGATGTAGGTGTCGCTGCGCGGAATGTAGGCCTCGGGCTGGTAGTAATCGAAGTAGGAGACGAAATACTCCACCGCGTTGTCGGGGAAGAACTGCTTGAACTCCGAGTAAAGCTGCGCCGCCAGCGTCTTGTTGTGCGAGAGCACCAGCGTCGGCCGCTGCAACGCCTGCACCACGTTCGCCATCGTGAACGTCTTGCCCGAGCCGGTTACCCCCAGCAGCACCGAATGCTGCGCGCCGGTCTCCATGTGCCGCACCAGCTTTTCAATCGCCTGCGGCTGATCGCCCATCGGCGGAAACGGGCTCTTCAGCTTAAAAGGCATCGTTTGAACTGTACCCGCGAAAGGCACGCTGTCATCTGCGCGCTCGGGGTGGAGCTGCACCCATGCTTCATCCAGGTCTGGGTGGACCGACCAGCGGTGGCACCACCATCACGATTCGGCGCTCGTCCCGCCAAGTCCGCCGCAAACCGAACCTTTTTATTAATAACTGTTGCGCATCTCCAAATAATCGATAGAAGTTCCTAAAATATTTGGGAAAATTAAAAGGATTAACGATGAAATCACTAATCACGGGCATTTTGTGCTTAATCTGTTTGGTGCCGCTCGCGCGGGCTCAATTTACCTTCGGAAGCGAAGTTTCGTCGAATCCCGGTTCGGCGAACGAAGCCTACAGCTCCGGTTCCCAAACGTTCACCTATACCGATACGAACACCTCGGGCGACGACAACGCCTACCTCCCCTTGACGGGTAGCGCCGGTAATTTCATTTCCCTAAGCCACAGTTGGAGCGCTTCGCTTTCGGTTAATCTCTCGTCCGCGACACTGAGCAAGCCTTCCAGCGCTTCGCCGATATTCGGGGGAGCCCTCGGTCTGCTCATCACCTCCAGCGGTTCCACGTCGACCGCGGCCATCTCGCTGGGCCAAAATAACAACACCGGCAATTCGAGCAACTCGGATGTGCCGGCGAACTTTTTTGGCACCCTCGGCGAGTTCGAGGTCGATTCGAACGGAATTCCTCAGGCGACCAACACGCTAGGCTCCGCCTCCAATTATAATGGAAGCAGCTACGTCGAGTTGGCTGGGGGCACGAGTGGAAGCCCTGCCACGGAAACGATCGGCGCGGCAAACGACATTCTCACCCTGCGATTT
The DNA here is from genome assembly GCA_903970275.1 of Betaproteobacteria bacterium. Taxonomy (GTDB): domain Bacteria; phylum Verrucomicrobiota; class Verrucomicrobiia; order Methylacidiphilales; family UBA1321; genus JABDGH01. Next base: position 8,217 of record CAJCIA010000022.1, on the reverse strand, counting down.
GATGCTGCGACCGCTCTCCTCACGGGCGCACTGAACGGCACTTCCATCGGCAGCTACTCCCTTTCCGCCCTGCCGGCGGGGTCAACAGTTCAGCTGGGTGTCGTTGGATTTTCCGGCGAAGGCGTGGCGGTATCGGGCACGATGGACACGGCGAATGCTTTAACTGTCACGCCGGAACCCCCGACCTTCCTGATGCTGGCGCTCGCGTTCGCCGGGCTAGTCGGCTGGCGCGTGCTGCCCCGCTCGGGTGCGCGCGCTTAATCCTGTTCGTTCGTTCGACGGATTCGACGGCTTGACGGGCTAGCGCCGCCGCAGCCCGTAGCTATGCCCCTTGCCCGCGCGACCGCCGCGGACGTTGCCGGCTTTACCGACCAGGTGCTTGGCCTTGTCATCCAGCGCGAGGCTGTAGACGTACTTGAAATTATCCAGCTTCTTGCGCTCGATCTCCTGGCCGATGAACCGCTCGATCGCCGTGACGTCCGGCGCTTCCTCCGCGGTCATGAGCGTGAAGGCGTCGCCCTCCGTGCGCGCGCGGCCGGTGCGGCCGATGCGGTGCACGTAGTCGTCCGGGTGCTGCGGCACGTCGTAGTTGATCACGTGCGTGATGGTGGAAATGTCGATCCCGCGTGAGGCGATGTCGGTCGCGACCATCACCTCGTACTTGCCGGAGCGAAAGCCGTCCAGCGCCTCGGTGCGCTCGCCCTGCGTGCGGTCGGAATGCATCGCGGCCACGGTGTGGCCTGCCGCTTCGAGCCGCGCGGCGATGCGATCCGCGTTCATCTTGGTGCGGCAAAAAATGAGGACCGACTTGTAGTGCGTGCGCTCGAGAATCTCGAGCAGCAGGTCGAACTTCTGCGAGACGGCGACCGGATAAAGCGCGTGCGTGACCGTCTCCGCCGGCGAGCGGCGTCCGCCGATCTCCACCTTTTCCGGATTGCGCAGCGCCCACTCGGTCAGCTTTGCGATTTCCGGCGGCATGGTCGCGGAGAAGAGCAGCGTCTGCCGCTCCTTCGGACACTTTTCCACGATGCGGCGGACGTCGGGCATGAAGCCCATGTCGAGCATGCGGTCGGCCTCGTCGAGCACCAGATGCTGGATCGTGTCGAGCCGGATGGTGCCCTTTTCCATGAAGTCGAGCAGGCGGCCGGGCGTGGCGACGAGGATATCCGTCCCGCGCTTGAGCTGCGCTTCCTGCTCGCCATAGCCCATGCCACCGTAAACGACCGTCGTGCGCAGCGTGCCGAAGCGGGAGTAGTTGCGCGACGCGGCGTCGACCTGCACGGCCAGCTCCCGCGTGGGCTCGAGGATGAGCACGCGCGGACCGTGCGGCGCATGTTCCTTCAGCAGGGTGAGCAGCGGCAGCATGAACGCCGCCGTCTTGCCCGTGCCGGTTTGCGAGGCACCGATGACGTCGCGCCCGCCGAGGATGATGGGGAAGGCCTGCAGCTGAATCTGCGTGGGCTCGAGAAAGCCCATCGATTGCACGCCGTGGACGACGTCGTCGGAGAGGCCAAGATTTTGGAAGGACATGAAGGGTCAGGCCGGAGGGCGCGCGGGCAGCTGCTCAAGCGCCGATTTGTTGTCCGGAAATTTCTTGAGGATCATCAGCAGCCGCTCCATCTGCGCCTGGACGGGCAGGCCGTGCAAACCGCGCCGGATGGTGGTCACCTTCTCGAGCACCGCCTTGGGCAGCAGCAACTCCTCGCGGCGCGTGCCCGATTTCTCGATGTCGATTGCCGGATAAACGCGCGCCTCGGAAAGGCGGCGATCCAGCACAATCTCCATGTTGCCCGTGCCCTTGAACTCCTGGAAAATCACCTCGTCCATCCGCGAGCCGGTATCGATCAGCGCGGTGGCCACGATGGTCAGCGCGCCGGCTTCCTCCGTCTGCCGCGCGGCGGCGAAAATCTTGCGCGGAATCTCCAGTGCACGCGAGCTGATGCCGCCCGACATCGTGTTGCCCTTCGAGCCCTGGTTGAACGCCCGGCCCAGGCGCGTGATCGAATCCATCAGGATGAAGACGTCGCGGCCCGCCTCGACCAGCCGCTTGGCGCGCTCGATCACCAGCTTCGACAGGCGCACGTGGCTCGCGTTTTCCTGGTCGTTGGAAGACGACCAAAGCTCGCCCCGGCCGGCCAGGAACTGGCGGAAATCGGTCACTTCCTCCGGCCGCTCGTCGATCAGCACGATCATCACAAACGTATCCGGCGAATTGATCAGCACGGCGTCCGCAATCGCCTGCATGAGCATCGTCTTGCCCGAGCGCGGGGAAGCGACGATGAGCCCGCGCTGGCCATGGCCAATCGGCGTCATCAAATCGAGCACCCGCGCGCTGAGCTTGTCCGCCGTGGTCTCCAGCTTGATGCGACGGTTGGGGTTGATCGTGGTCAGCTCCTCAAAGGGCAGCTGGTCGCGGTAGATGTCGATATGGCGCTCGTTCACCTGTTGGAGCTCCACCAGCTGGGGCCCACGGCCGTTGGATATGCTCACGCCGGAAAGCTGGACGCCATCGCGCAACCCGTTGCGCTTGATCATGTCCGGCGGGACAAAGACGTCCTGCGGCGTCGGTGCGCTGCCCCGTTCGGGACGGCGCAGAAAGCCGTAACCTTTATCGTGAATTTCGAGAATGCCCGCGACGGGCGAGGAATCTGACATGGAAAAAGAGACAGGAAAAACAGCGCCGCCCGACCGGGCAGCGCACTTCGGTACTATAGGTGCGGCGGCTATCGACGCAAGAAGTATTATAAATGCCTGTTCGATGCCTTGGTTGGCTATCCAAGCTCGGCGAGGAGCGCATGCCTGCGCCAGCGCAAGCCATAGGATGCACACTCCTCGCCCGCCACACATCGGCAGTTGGACATTGACCACAGGCCGCTGGTTTCCTTTCATGGTCGGCTATGCGTCACACGATTACGGTGCTGGTGGAGAACCGGTTTGGAGTCCTGACGCGCATCGCGGGACTTTTCTCCGGGCGCGGCTTCAACATCGAGACGCTCAACGTCGGGCCCACCCATCGCGAGGATACCTCGCGCATGACCATCGTGGTGAAGGGTGACGACCGCGTGCTCGATCAGGTGACCCGCCAGCTCAACAAGCTGGTGGACGTGATCGAGGTGCAGGATTTCCGCGAGGGCCAGTACGTGGACCGCGAGCTGATCCTGATCAAGGTGCGCATCGATTCCAAGGCCCGCGCGGAGGTGATGCAGATCTGCGACATCTTCCGCGCCAAGATCGTGGACGTGCAGCCCAAGAACCTGACCATCGAGCTGACCGGCAACGAGTCGAAGGTGTCGAAGTTCATCGCGCTGATGGAAACCTTCGGCGTGCTCGATCTGGCGCGCACGGGCAAGGTGGCGATCGAGCGCAAGAAGTGACGGGCACCCAGCCGTCATCCTGGGCGCAGCCGAAGGACCAGACACACTCCGCCCCGGCGCTTCGTTCGGGTTCCGATCAATCTCCGTACGCCATGATTCACGCGCAGGTGCCTGCTCGCTCGGCTTCGCTCAGAATGACCGCGTTTGAAATATGAATCTCCTCGCCTACATCACGGTCCAGCCGCACCGCTTCCTCTGGAAATGGGGCTCGGCCGGCGGGAACGAGTGGGGCATCCGCTACTACAGCCTGATTTATCTCATCGGGTTCTGCATGCTCTTCGTCGCCCTGCGCTGGCAGGCGCAGAAGGGCTGGAGCAAGCTGCGCGGCGAGGCCATCGTCGATTTTGTGACCTGGGCGTCGCTGGGCGGCATCGTGCTTGGTGGGCGGCTCGGCTACTGCCTGCTCTACGCGCCGCGCGAGACCTTCACCGACCCCACGTTTTTCTTCACCGTCTGGAAGGGTGGCATGGCCAGCCACGGCGGCATCCTCGGCGTCATCGTCGTGATGATCCTCTTCGCGCGCGCGCGCGGGATTCCGTTCTACAACCTGGCCGATGCCACCGCCTTTCCCGCGCCGCTCGCGCTCGGGTTGGGCCGATGCGCCAATTTCCTCAACGGCGAGCTCTGGGGCCGGCCCAGCACGGTGCCGTGGGCCATGATCTTCCCGGAAGCGCCGCTGGTCCACGGCCTCCAGGTGCCCCGGCATCCCTCGCAGCTTTACGAGGCGCTGCTGGAAGGCGTGGTGCTGCAGCTCATCCTCCTGGTCGTGCGGTTTCGCGCGCGGCGCGAAGGCGCGGTCGCGCTGTCCTTCATGGCGGGCTACGCCGTGCTGCGCATCATCGGAGAACAATTCCGCGAGCCCGACGTGCAGATCGGCTGGTGGTTCGGCGGCGTGACCCAGGGGCAGTTGCTTTCCGCCATCATGTTGCTGGTCACCGCCGGGCTGGCCTGGCGTCAGTTTGTCTGGCGTCCGCGCAGCGAAACGGAGATAAGGAAGCCGGGCACCGGGTTGGTAAAGTAGGCGGAGATTCCCCGCGCGACCGCTCGTCGCCCGGAGGTCGACGGCTACCACGCGGGCTCGCTGCCCTCTTCATCGCATGAGCCTCTCCTTCCCCCCTGCCGAATACCTCGACCTTGCGCAGACGGAACATGCCGCGCTCTTCGAGGGCGTGACGCAGGCGTGGGAAGTCTTGCCGAAGCTGAAGGAGTATCTCGCCCGGACCATCCGGCCGGGGAATCGCGGGCGCATCATCGGCTCGCCCTTCATCGGCGAGCACGTTTTCATTGGCGAAGGCACGGTGATCGAGCCCGGCGCCTACATCAAAGGTCCGGCCTGGATCGGCGCGGGCTGCGAGATCCGGCACGGCGCCTACATCCGCGAGAACGTCATCGTCGGCGCGGGCTCGGTCGTCGGAAATTCGAGCGAGATCAAGCACAGCATCCTTTTCGCCAGGTGCCAGGTGCCGCACTTCAACTACGTGGGCGATTCCATCCTCGGCGCGCGCGTGCACCTCGCGGCCGGCGTCATCGTCTCAAACCTCAAGCTCAACGGCACCACCATCGACGTCCGCGCCGGCGGCGACGTGGTCAACACCGGCCTGCGCAAGTTCGGCGCGCTGATCGGTGACGAGGCCGAAGTCGGCTGCCAAGCCGTGCTCAACCCCGGCTCTGTGCTCGGCCGCCGCACGCTGATCTATCCCGGCGTCTGCTGGCGCGGCGTGCTCAAGGCCGGCTCCATCGCCAAGACCGCCGAGCACGTCTTCGAACGCCGCGGCTAACGCCCTCCGCAGCGGCTAATGCCTCCTGCGCGCGACTGAAGCCTCTGCGGCGCTGATGTCTCGGTAACGATTGTTGCCTTCTGTGGCGGCTAATGCCTTCTGCGGCGATTGATGCTTTCTGTAGCGGCGGTCTATGACCGCCGAGCCCAACGGACATTCCCGTCTCACCCAAAAATCCCGCGGCGCTCAAAAAAAACATCCATTGCCCCAGCAAGACGCCAACGAAATTCAGAAGGAGTTGCTGCATGGAAGTCATCGTTTACGTCCGGCCTCTATACCACGCCGGACAACGTTCCCCGGTAGCTGCCGACCGCCGGGCGGCGGAGGGAGCGCAGCGACCGGAATGCCTTTCCGTCCCCGCGATCACCTCCACAGAGTAACCGCAATAACCGCCGCTCGCTTCGTCAATCCCGACAACCGCTCCCACCGCGCAAGCCCGTCCCGACGCCAACGCTCCGTGGTAGCCGGCGATGTCCCCATCGCCGGAGCGAGCAAAGCGAGCGGAACCGCACAAGCGAAACGTCTCAGCGGCCCAGAAAATCTCGGGGGAAATCCAACATCCCAAGCAAACCAACGTAAAGCCCAACGACCCCCACCTCCTTCATCCGCCCCTCTGCAGCGCACCGTGCATCCGCACCCCTCTTTCCCAAAGAACAACGCCGCCTGCTCGGATCCTTCGACAAACTCAAAACGACCGCTCGGCCACACCACCGCTCTTCCTTCTTCGCATCAGCCCCGACTCCCGCTACCGTCCCGACGATGGATTCGTCTCCCGCCGAGGCTGCGCTGCGCCGGCCATGGCCTTCGCTCTGGTTCACGGCGCTCGCCTCGCTGATCGCGCAGCTCGCGCTCTGCCAGTTTTTTACCATCAGTCCCGACGGCGCCTTCGGCCGCATCGTCCCGTTCACCATCGACGTGAATCCCAGCAACATCTGGAAGTACGCCTACCATTTCCCGCCGCGCGGCGAATTCCTCACCCTCAACTGGTTCGGCCTCGCCAACCTCCCGCCCACGCTCAACCCCTTCAGCCTCGCCGCTGCGCACCTGCCGCACTGGCTCTTCTTCACCGCCTACGCGCCGCTCATCGCCACCGCCGCGTTCTTCGCCATGGTCGCCTTCCTGCGCGAACTCCACTTGCCGCGGCCCGCCGCGCTCGTCGGCGGCATCGTCTACGCGTGGCAGGGCGACCTCCTCCCATTCGTCTTTCCCGCCCACTTCGCCTACATCACCACCTGGCCGTTCTTCGCGCTCGCCGCCTGGGCCGCGTTGCGCGCCTCGCGTCATCCGGCCTACGCGCTCATCGCCGGGGCCAGTTGTGGCATGATGGTCGGCCTCCAGCCCGACCGCGGCTCCATCGCCAGCCTGCTCATCGCCGCGCTTTATCTCGGCCCTGTCCTTTACCGCCGCGCGCCCACCGCCGCACAGCTGCGCTCGCTCGGCTTGTGCGTCGCCGTCGCCGCGCTCGTTTCCTTCGCCGCGTTCCTCGCGCTTTTCCAGAGCTACATCATCGGCGTGAAACTCGGCGCCGCCACCGACCGCGACAAGGCCTTCGTCATCGCCACCCAGTTCAGCCTCGGCCCGACCGAGACGCTCACCTACCTCGTGCCCGGTTTCTACGGCTGGACCAACACGCACCCCACCGGCCCCTACTGGGGCTGGATCGGCCAGACGCCCGGCTACGACACCACGCGCCAGGGCACGCGCAATCTCAACCTCGCCATCAGCACCACCGGCACCGTCGCCACGCTCCTCGCGCTCCTCGCCTCCTGCCTCCTGCTGCCCGGCGCACCGCGCTTCTTCGGCGCCACCGCGCCCGCCGGGGATGCCGCCCTCGGCTGGACCGCTCCCCCCGGCCCGCCGCCCGCCTCCGCCACGCCGCGCTCCGCCACCCCGCTCCTCAATCAAAACCAAATCCCCGCCACCTTCACCGACCGCCAGCTCTTCTTCGGCCGACTCCTCTTCCTCCTCGGCCTCGTCTCGCTCCTGCTCTCGTGGGGTTACCACACGCCGCTTTATCGCCCGCTCTTCGCGCTGCCGCTCATGGACAAATGGCGCAACCCGCTCAAGTGGCTCGAAATTTTCAACTTTGCCGCCGCCGCGCTCGCCGCCTACGGCGCGACCCATCTCATCCGCTCCATCGCCCACGTCCCGCTTCGGCACACGCTCAATCTCTGGTTCGCCGTCGTCACCGGCGTGCTGCTCGTCCTCGTCGTCGGCAGCTATCCCATGGCCATCCTTGTCGCCGGGTACCTCGACGGCGCCTACCAGCCCACCGAGATCGCCAACATCATGCACACCCTGCACGTCGCGCTCGGCTTCGCCTTTGCACTCGGCGTCCTGCTCTGGCTCAGCGTCATCGCCGTCTGGCACGGCGACCGCCTCCAAACCTGGGACATTGTCAATCCCTGGCTGCGCGGCGGCTGGCAGCGCGCCTTCGCGGAGGGAAATCGCCCCGCCACGCTCGGCCTCAGCCTCGCGGCACTCATTGCCCTCCAGCTCGGCTGGGTCGCGGCCCAGTTCATCGTCCCCACCAATCTCGAGCACCTCACCACCACCAACCCGCTGCTCGATTCGCTTGCCGCGGAAGGCCCGCTTGTGCGTGTGGCCGTGCCGCAGCCGCAGGATTCGCTGCTCAACTTCTACCTGCAAAACCAGTTTTCCGCCCTGCGCATCTCCTCCATCGACATCTCCGCCGCCTCGCGCATTCCCAAGGCGCTCACCGCGTTTGTCGGCGCCTTCTCCGGCCACACTGCCAAGCTCTGGCTCATCGGCGGCGTCAAGAACGTCGCCATCGGCCAGGGCGATCTCCCCAGCCTGCGCGAGGACCCCGAGATCGCCGCCAACATCGTCGAGGCCGGCGGCTTCACCCTCACGCCCAGCCCCGATGGCCAGCCCACCCACGCCCTCGTCCGCCTGCGCGACTACTTCAACAAGGCCACCTTCATCCCCACCGCCCGGCTCGGCACCGACCAGGAGAACTTGGAAACCCTCAGCGACCTCACCTGGAACCCGCGCGCCAGCATCCTGCTCACCCCCCAGCCCGGCGCACCACCCCCCGCCCATCT
>CAJCIA010000021.1 GCA_903970275.1 Betaproteobacteria bacterium | reverse complement strand
GACACAACACCCCGGAATCGGTGCTGTGGAGTAACGAAAAGTTACCGAAGGGGAACCTGCCGGAAACAGGCGGCTAAGGGAAAAACATCGGTGGCCGGGTTGCCGCGCGGCAACGGTGCGGTTGCCGAGGGGGAACCGCTGCGGAATCAGCGCGGGACGGCGCGGCGATGGGCGGGCGGATCGGGAGCCGAATCGGTGGCGGGCAGCACTGCGGCGCTTCGCGCCGGAGGAATGTCGACACTCCATCCCTTGCGGGGCCGTGTCGGGGAACCGTGCGGGCACCTTGGGGGAGGGCTAGCGGCATCAACCGGATAGGGCCGCCGGGGTGTCCGCGGGGAAACCTCTGTTCACACCCGTGAACGCGGCGTCGGGGAGGCTTGGGCGATGGCGCTGCTGGGCGGCAAGGACGGCAAGAAGGACGGCGGGGACGACCTGGCGGCGGAGGCGGCGCGGCGGGCGGGGTTCCGGGTGAACCATGTGGGGACGAAGCTGAACCGGGCGGAGCTGCTGGCGTTCGCCGAGCTGGCGGAGAGGCGCGGGCGGACGCAGGGCGAGCTCATCCGGGGGCTGATCCTGGCGGAGATCGAGCGCGACCGGAAGGGCGGGCGTCCGAGCGTGGAGCTGATCGACATCATCGGCCTTCGGCTGCTCTTGGTGAACGCGCTGCGGTGGCTGGCGCAGGGCAAGACGATGAGTTCGGAGAACTTCGAGGACATGGTGTCGCAGGTGCGGGAGCACCGGGCGCGGCTGGCCGGGGAGCGTCTGCGGATCTACGAGGAGACGGGCGAGTAGGCGTCGGCCGGAAGGGGCCGCTGGCGCGGCGTACCCTCCGCTCCGCCGTCCGTCAAGGCGCTTCGCCCGCTGGCGCGGCGCGCGAAGAACGCGCGGCCTTGACCGACGCCTCCGCTCCGGGTGGCTCCCAGGTATGAGAAGAATGTCTTCTTCTCATGTGTCCAAAAACACATGAAAGAGCGAGGGCGGAGCGGTCAGGACGCCTGGCCGTTTTCCAGAAAGGTGTCGATGGTGGTGAGCAGGGCCGTTTGCTTGCGGCGGGGCAGGCGCTCGATCTGCTCCATGCGGCGCAGGAGCTTGCGGCTGGGCTTGTGGGCCGCTTCGACCGCTATCGGCTTGGACACCTGAAGCAGCTCCTGCACGGGGACATCGAGGGCGGCGGCGAAGCGAACGGCCGTCTCCGCGAAGAGCCTCGTCTTGCCGTTCTCATAGTCGGAGATGACGACCTGAATCGCGCCGACGCGCCGCGCCAGCTCCTCCTGGCTGAGTCCGCGCAGCTTGCGAAGCCGGGCCAAGCGCTGGCCCAGGGCGAGGTGCCAAGCCTTCGTCGAGTCCGTTTCTTCCGCTCCGATACGCGCCATGACAGAGACGAGTGTAAGGGGCATGGCAAAATCTCCGTTGACTTCCATAGTTGAGGACTATATTTTTATGCACAGCAGGTCAAGAGAAAAAAGGCCTTGACAGGATTTTAAGCGGAGGGCGGAAAAGTGGCGCGAATCCCGGAGCACGAGGTCGAGCGGCTCAAGAAGGAAATCTCGGTCCAGCGGCTGGCCGAGGCGCGGGGGATCAAGCTGGACCGGCACGGGGCCGACCTGGTCGGCAAATGCCCCTTCCACGACGACCGGACGCCGTCGCTGGTCATCACTCCGGCGAAGAACCTCTGGCACTGCCTCGGCGCTTGCAACGCGGGCGGGACGGCCATCGACTGGGTGATGCGGACGCAGGGGGTGAGCTTCCGCCACGCGGTCGAGCTGCTGCGGGCCGACTATCTTCCGCTGGGCCGCGGCGCGACGGAGCTGCTGGGCCAGAGGCCGGTGAAGAAGAGCACGGTGCCGAAGCTCTCGCCGCCCATCACGCGGGACGCCGACGACCGGCTGCTGCTTTTGCAGGTGACCGACTACTACAACGAGGCTTTGAAGCAGTCGCCGGAGGCGCTCAAGTATCTGGCGTCGCGCGGCCTCACGAACTCCGAGATCGTCGAGCGGTTCCGGCTGGGCTTCGCCAACCGGACGCTCGGCTACCGCCTTCCGGCGAAGAACCGCGCCGCCGGCGCGGAGATGCGCGGACGGCTGCAGAAGCTCGGCATCCTGCGGGACAGCGGGCACGAGCACTTCAACGGCTCCGTGCTGATCCCCATCTTCGACGGCGCGGGCGGGCTTGCCGGGATGTACGGGCGGAAGATCACGCCGAACCTGCGCGGGGGGACGGACAACCACCTGTATCTTCCGGGCGGGCATCGCGGGGTGTGGAACGAGGAGGCGCTGATCGCGTCGAAGGAGGTCATCCTGTGCGAGGCGCTGATCGACGCGCTGACGTTCTGGGCCGCGGGCTTCCGCAACGTGACCGCCAGCTACGGCGTGAACGGCTTCACGGCGGCGCACCGCGCGGCCTTCGAGAGGCACGGGACGGAGCGCGTTTACATCGCCTACGACCGGGACGAGGCCGGAGACAAAGCCGCCGCCGCGCTTGCCGAGGAGCTGATGCGAACGGGCATCGAATGCTTCCGGGTCGAGTTCCCCAAAGGCATGGACGCGAACGAGTACGCGCTGAAGGTGACTCCGGCGGCGAAGAGCCTGGGAGTGCTCTTGAACCGGGCCTCATGGATAGGAAAGGGGCTGGGCAAGGGCCAGCGGCCGGCGGCGCGGATCGCCGCGACCGCCGACGAAGAGCCAGCGGCTAAAGAAAAAATCGGAGAAGAGGAGTCCGTCGCGCGGGAGATCGAAGCGGAGATCGAAGCGGAGATCATGGCGGAGATCGAGTCCGCAGCCGCCATCGAGGAAGAGCCTGAGCCGTCCCCGCCTGAAATCCCCGATCCCGTTTTTTCCTTAGCCGCCCCGCCGGAGCCGGCCGCGCCGCGAACCGCCGTCGAGAGCCATCCCGCCGCGCCGGCCGTGGAGGTGCGCGGCGAGGACGTCTTCGTGCAGCAGGGCGACCGCCGCTACCGCGTCCGGGGCCTTCAGAAGAACATGAGCCACGAGCTGCTGAAGGTCAACGTGCTCGTCTCCGGAACGAACGCGCGGGGCGAGTCCGGCTTCCATGTGGACTCGCTCGACCTGTACTCGGCGCGGCAGCGCGGCCTCTTCACCAAGCAAGCCGCCGAGGAGCTGGGGATCAAGGAGGAGGTCTTCCGGCGCGACCTGGGCCAGGTGCTCTACCATCTCGAAGCGCTTCAGGACGAGCAGATCGAAAAGGCCCTCGCGCCGAAGGAGGAGGCCGTCGCGCTGGGCGACGGGGATCGGGCCGAGGCGCTGGAGCTGCTGCGCGATCCGCGCCTGCTCGACCGGATCGTCGAGGACTTCGCCCGGTGCGGCGTCGTGGGCGAGGAGACCAACAAGCTCGTCGGCTATCTGGGCGTCGTCTCCCGGCATCTGGAATCGCCGCTGGCGGTGATCGTGCAGTCGAGTTCGGCGGCGGGCAAAAGCTCGCTGATGGAGGCGGTGCTGGCCTTCGTGCCCGAGGAGCAGCGCGTCCAATACTCCGCGATGACGGGCCAGTCGCTCTTCTACATGGGCGAGCAAGACCTGAAGCACAAGGTGCTGGCCATCGTGGAGGAGGAGGGCGCCCACTCGGCGTCCTACGCGCTGAAGCTGTTGCAGTCGGAGGGCGTGCTGACCATCGCGTCGACGGGCAAAGACCCGGCGACGGGGCGGCTGGTCACGCATCAGTACCGGGTCGAAGGCCCGGTGATGATCTTCCTGACCACGACGGCCATCCATCTGGACGAGGAGCTGCTGAACCGCTGCCTCGTGCTGACGGTGAACGAGGAGCGGGAGCAGACCCAGGCCATCCACCGGGCGCAGCGCGAGGCGCAGACCATCGAGGGGCTGCTGAGGCGGCGCGACCGGGACGAGCTGCTGAGGCGGCACCGCAACGCGCAACGGCTGCTGGCGCCCGTCCCGGTCGTGAATCCCTACGCGCGGGAGCTGACGTTCATGGACGGGCAGACGCGCACCCGCCGCGACCACACGAAGTATCTGACCCTCATCCGAACCATCGCCCTGCTGCATCAGCATCAGCGGCCGCGCAAGACGGTCGAGCACCGGGGCCGCGTCGTCGAGTACATCGAAGTCGCCCTCTCCGACATCGCGGTCGCGAACCGCCTTGCCCACGAGGTGCTGGGCCGCTCCCTCGACGAGCTGCCGCCGCAGACGCGGCGCTTGCTGCTGGCGATCGACGAGCATGTGGCCGCCGAGTGCCAGCGGCGGAAGATGGAGCGATCGGACTACCGCTTCTCGCGCCGCGACGTGCGGGCGCACACGGGCTGGGGCGACACCCAGCTCAAAATCCATCTGCACCGGCTGGAGGAGCTGGAGTACCTGCTGGTCCATCGCGGCGGGCGCGGCCAGAGCTTCGTCTACGAGCTTGTCTTCGCCCGGCAGGGCGACGGCGGCAAGCCCACGCTGCCGGGCCTGATCGAGGTCGAGAAGCTGGGAGCGGAGCCGCTCCCGAAACGCGGCTACGACGAAAAGAAGTCGGGGCCGGAGGCGCGGTTGCCGGGGCCAAGTCGGCCCCAAATCGGCGGGGTGTCGGGGTGGGGGCCGCCCGGCCCATCCCCAACAGGCAAAGGGGCTTCCGGCGATCTCGGCTTCGACCCGCCGGAAATCGCTTATAGAGGAGCGGAAACAAACGGCCATCGCGTCCTAACGATGGCGGGGGTAGACTGATGGCCCTTCGCAGGAACCTCGAATCGCCCAAGCACAAAGGCCGCGCATGGCCGCCCGCCAAGACGGCGTTCGGGTCGCTGCTGAATCAATACCTCGAATCGCTGCTCGTCAAGGGCTTCACCGAGGCGACGGCATGGACGCGGCGCAAGCAGCTCGAAAGCTTCCTCGAATGGCTGAAGGAGCGCGGCGTCGAAGAGCCGCTGGAGGTGACGCGGCCCGTGCTGGAGCGCTATCAGCGCAGCCTCTTCCACCACCGGAAAAAGAACGGGGAGCCGATGAGCTTCCGTTCGCAGCACACCCTGCTCGTGGCCGTCCGCCAGTGGTTCAAATGGATGACGCGGCAGAACCACATCATGCACAACCCGGCATCGGAGCTGGAGCTGCCCAAGCAGGGCCACAATCTGCCCCGGCATGTGCTCAACGTCGGCGAGGCCGAGCAGGTGCTTCAGCAGCCGGAGCTGGGCGACCCGATGGGCTTGCGCGACCGGGCGCTCATGGAGGTCCTCTACGGGACGGGGATGCGGCGCATGGAGGTCGCCGGACTCAAGCTCTACGACGTGGACTTCGACGGCGGCACGGTGCTCATCCGCCAGGGCAAGGGGCGCAAAGACCGCATGGTTCCCATCGGCGAGAGGGCCGCGGCATGGGTGCTCAAGTACATCGCCGAGGCCCGCCCGAAGCTCGTCTCCGAGCCGGACGACTACACGATCTTCCTCACCAACGCCGGCGAGGCAATCGCGCTCGGCCACATCAGCAAGCTCGTCCACGTCTACGTCGAGAGGGCGGAGATCGGAAAGGCCGGCTCGGCCCATCTCTTCCGCCACACGATGGCGACGCTGATGCTGGAGGGCGGCGCGGACATCCGCTTCATCCAGCAGATGCTCGGCCACGTCAGCCTGAGGACGACCGAGAAGTACACGCACGTCTCCATCCGAACGCTGCAAAAGGTGTACGCGGCGACCCATCCCGGAGCCAATCTGGAGCGCAAGCAACCGGCGTCCCGGGACGTGGACAAAGACGCCGCGAGGGCCGAGTTGCTGGCCGCCCTCGACGCCGAAGCCGAGGCCGACATCGAGCGCGAAGACCCCTGATCCCCTTTTCTTTTAGTAGCTGCTTTTAGCCGCTAAAGAGGGCCTGAATCCGTCTCCGATCCCCCGGCGAAATCCCTTCGCCCCGCGCCCTCCAAACCCTTACAATCGAAAGCGAATGCAGCTCAGCTCCGGCACCGACATCCCGGACGGCTTCCTGGCGGCAATGACGCCGCTAAAGGAAAAACCGCGTCCGGGGGTTCCGAGCTGCAATCCAGCACCGCATCCAGGGCGCAACGTCCTCCAATCCACGGCGGCTCTAGGGCTTGGCTGGAGCGCAGCGTCGGGAACGCGGCAGAGCGAACAGATCGGAAGGTTCATATCCCCGGACTGGAGCGACGACCCCGAACCCGTCCCCTATGCCGACTTGAGCAACCCGCAGTCGCTGAACCTCTACTCGCTTGGCTTCAACAATCCGCTCACTAACACCGACGCCGACGGGCATGATTGCGACCAGTCCACAACAGTAGTGACTACAACGATTTTCGGGGTTGCAGACGGTAGTCGTGTCACGGACAATCAGCGAGCTCCATGCAATCCGACCGGTATAGTCACCGACGCCGTCAGCAATGTTGCTAACAACGCCTCACAAGCCATCCAAAACGCCGCGCACCAGATGTGGAACTACCTCAACGCGCCCCGAGACAAAGGTTGCTTGTTGAAAAGCGCGGCGAAGGGAGCAGGATACGGGGCAGGCACGGGCGCTGTGTTAGGAGGCCTTGGAGGTGCCGGGGTTGGGCTTGCGACAACAGCCGGAGGCGCGTCCATCCCCCTCGCTCTAGGCGGCGCTGCGGAGGGCGCCAGCGTGGGCGGCCAACTCGGACTGTCTGTAGGAACGGGCATCGGATTTTTGAAATGTACCACTGGTGGGGTTGGCAGTAGTGGCGGGGGCAGCGGAGGAGGGAAGCAGGGAAAATTTTGGAAGAGCTTAAAGAGTTTCCGAAAGGGAATAAAGACAGACGGCCAACGTCTTTATGAATGGGATTACACCCATGGAGACGTGGAAGTGTACAACTATCGGGGCCAGCATCTTGGATCTGCTGATCCCGACACGGGACAAATGATAAAGCCTGCAGTTCCGGGAAGGACGATAACTCTATGACGTCGCCTAGGTGGTGCTGTGCAAGTATGAAACATGCAATCGAAGACCCTGATATTCCTATCATTTACGTAGCAAAGTTCAGGGAATTTGGCGTGCTTGTCCTTGATGGAGGATCCAGTAATATCCTCTTAAATTTTTGCCCGTGGTCCGGTCAAAAACTTCCAGATAGTTTACGAGACGCTTGGTTTGAAGCACTGGAACGTCGAGGCATTGACCCACACGGAGATACCATACCAGATGAGTTCTGCGACGACAGGTGGTACTTGGAACAACCTGATAGATAGAGCGGTGAATTTGCTGAAGGGTCTTTCCTGACGTGGCCTCCGTCTTAGATGGAGGTATTCCGCGCATGGTAATGTCCTTTATCATGCGCGATCATGGGCGTATGCTGGTCGCATGACCGATACGATCGTGGCGGGGGTCATTGGAGCGGCGGCTGCGATTTGCGGCGGCATCGCTGGCGGACTCTTGTCCGGCTGGTATCAGGATCGGCGCGAGAAGCGTGATCGGCCATGCCTCAAGCTCGATTTCGACTCCAACGCGGGCAAAGTGGAGGCGACATGGGATGGGGACCACCCTTTCAGCGGAATCGTTCTGAAAGCAAGCCTTCGCAATGAGGGTGTCACTTCCGCGCTCAACTGTCGGGTGTTTATGACCGCTCTCACCATCATTCAGACCTCCGGGACAACCGATACGGGGAGACCTCAAGAAACGGAATATTACGTACGCTAAGGACCGGCGGAGCCGTTCTGGGCGATGGCGGGCTCATGCGGCGGCCTTGAGGACGGCTCGGTAGATGTAGCGGCTTGCAAACATCCGGGCCTGTGCTCATTGTCCGTGCGTCTTCCTGCCCACATTAGCTGTCAACGAGCGGATCAGCCGTGCTCGAATTAGGTGGACAACATGCTCACATTGT
>CAJCIA010000020.1 GCA_903970275.1 Betaproteobacteria bacterium | reverse complement strand
GCCGCTGCTGGTCCATGCGGACCTGGCGATAGCGCGCCGCGGGCACGGCCAAATGCGGGCGCTCCAGCGACCCGTCGCCGATGACGCGGAGCTTCCCCGCGGCATCGACACGCCGGCGCTGGCGGATCGACTTGAGCTGCCGGCCCAGTTCAAGTTCGCGGTAGGTCGTCAACTCCTCGCGCTTGGCGCGCGGCGTGGGCGCGTTGCGTGGAAACGCGCTGCCGGGCGGCGCAGGCTTTATCCCGGCTTTCGGTCGCGGCTTCATGCGGCCAGCTCGCGCAGGAGCGCAAAGGGATAGAGGCCCGATTCGTGCCCGTCGTTCCAGGTCGGCTGAAAGGCATAGCCGCCGACGAACTTGAAGCCCCGCAGTTCGAAGCTTTGCGGGCCGTAACTGACGCGCGGATTCTCCCCGCGCCCGAGGACGTCGGGCTCGCCCTTGCACGCGGCGCAGGGGCACGCGCGCCGTAGTGCCTCCAGCGGAATGAAGCTCTCGCCGCCGTCGCTCCACGCGAGGGCCAGTTCTTGGCCGATGACATCGACACGGGCGGGCGGTGCGACGATGGCAGGCATGGCGATAAGATTCGGCCGCCCGGTCACGCGCGTCAAGATGGCCCCGTCAACTGTAGCGGCGGTCTATGACCGTCGCCAATACCGCGCCAGGGGCGCGGCGGACAAAATCCGCGCGCGAGATTCCGAGCGGAAACACAAGGTGGCGGCGCGTTGCGCCGATGAATGCGACGGTCATAGACCGCCGCTACAGCTGCAGAGGAATTTATGCTAGGATCTCCCTGTGATCCGCCATCTTTACGTGCACGTGCCGTTCTGCGCGCGTGTCTGTCCGTACTGCGCGTTCCATGTGCATCGCGGCGGCGTGGAGGAGCAGCGGGCCTTCGTGATGGCGTTGCGGCAGGAATGGCGCGCGGCGAGGACTGAATTCGCACTCGAGCCGGACACGATCTACTTCGGCGGCGGCACGCCTTCCCTGCTTTCCGCGGAGCTTTTCGCCGAGTTGGCCGAGGAGTTGCCCAAGGACCGCTCCTGGTCGGAGTTCACCCTGGAGGTCAATCCCGCCACGGTGACAGAGGAGAAAGCCCGTGCCTGGCGCGCAGCCGGCGTCAACCGCATCAGCCTGGGCGCGCAGTCGTTCGATCCCGCGATGCTCGAACTGCTCGGCCGCCAGCACGGTCCGCGCGACGTGGCAGAGACGTGCGACCTGCTCCGCACGCAGGGCTTCGACAACATCAATCTTGACCTCATGTTCGCCCTGCCCGGCCAAAGCCTGGCAGGCTGGGACGCGACCCTCGCGGCCGCGCTGGCCTGCCGGCCGGACCACGTTTCCGCATACGCGCTGACCTACGAGGAGGACACGCCGTTCTTCGAGAAACGCGGGCTCTGGCGGCTGGAGGAGGAGCTGGAAATCGCCATGTTCGAGCGCACGCGCACGGCATTGGCCGCGGCCGGCATCCTGCCTTATGAGATTTCTAATTTCGCCAGTCCCGGCCGCGAGTCGCGACACAATCTCGCCTACTGGCGTGGCACGGATTATCTCGGCCTGGGCCCCAGCGCCTGCTCGACCATAGCGGGTGTCCGCTGGCGCAACGTGCCGAATACACCTCTCTATATAGAACGTGTGACGCGCGGTGAATCGGTGCGGCAGGAACACGAGGCGCTCGACGCGGCTACGCGCACCAGGGAACGAATTATGTTCGGCCTGCGCATGCGGGAGGGAGTGGCCCGCGGCGACTTCGGCGGCGCCGATCCGCAGCTGGCGCGACTAGCGCAAGACGGCCTCGCGATTGAGAGTGCGGGCCGCGTGTTTCTTACGCCGCGCGGACAACTCGTCGCGGACAGCGTGGCCGAGCTCTTCGTCTGAGAACGATTCACCCGCGTTCGACCTCAGTCGGTAGCCGTCGACCTCCGGGCGACGGACGGCAAGCGAAAGCGCTTCCTCTCCTTCATCCGAAGGACCCCGCCTACTTTAACCCGTATTCTTCAACCCGCCGCTGACGCCGTTGATCGTCAGCTCGATCACATTGCGGATGGCGTCGGCTTCCAGCGTGGTCTTGTCCGGCAGGGCGCGGAGCCGGCGGATCATTTCCACCTGAATGTAGTTGAGCGGATCGATGTAGGGATTGCGCAACTGCACCGATTTCGCCAGCACGGGCTCGTGCTCCAGCAGCGCCTGCTGGCCCGTGATGCTGAGGATGGCCGCCTTCGTCCGGTCGTACTCCGCCCGGATGGCGTTGAAGACGCGCGTGCGGATGGCCTCGTTCGGCACGAGCGACGCGTAGTGTCCGGCAATCTTCATGTCGGCCTTGAGCAGCGTGAGCTGCGCGTTGTCGATGGTCGCCTTGAAGAACATCCACTCGCGATACATCGTGCGCAGCAATTCTGCGCTTTGCGGCGCAGCAGAGCCGAATTGCTCCAGCGCGCTGCCCAGTCCGTACCAACCCGGGAAAACGCAGCGGCTTTGCATCCAGGAAAACACCCACGGGATCGCGCGCAGATCTTCCACCGATTTCGTCGCCTTGCGGAAGGTAGGGCGCGAGCCGAGCTTGAGCCCGCTGATCTCCTCGATCGGGGTGGAGGTGCGCCAGAACTCAATGAACTCGGGATCGCGATGGACGAGGTCGTAATAGGCGTTGTAGGCCAGGCGCGACATCTCAGTCATCGCCTCACGCCAAGCGGCGGGCACGGAGTCAGCGGTCTTCTCGCGAGCCGCTTCCGCGCCAAGCAGGACGCCGTAGGCCATCTGCTCGATGATGCGGAAGGCAAGATCGGGATCGTGATAGCGCGTGGAGAGCACCTCGCCCTGTTCCGTCACGCGAATCTTCGCGTCGTAGAGCCCGCACGGCTGCGCAAGGATCGCCTTGGCCGCCGGCCCGCCTCCGCGCGCGATGCTGCCGCCGCGGCCGTGGAAAAGCGTCAGGCCCAAGTTCCACTTCCGGCACACCGCGGAAATCGTTTCCTGCGCCTGGAAGAGCGCCCAGTTCGCGGTGAGGTAGCCGCAATCCTTGTTGCTGTCGGAATAGCCCAGCATGATCGTCTGGTGATCGCGCCGCGCGCGCAGGTGGGCGCGGTAAGGCTCGCAATGGAACATCTGCTCGAGGATGCCGGGCGCAGCCTCGAGATCGCCCAGCGTCTCGAAGAGCGGCGCGATGTCGAGCATCACGCCGGTGAGGTGCAGCAGCACGAGGACTTCCAGCACGTCGCTCAGGTCGTGCGTCATGCTGATGACGTAGACGCCAATCGCTTCTGGGCCGTATAGCTCGATGGCGCGCTTGGCCACGCGCAGCGAACCGAGCACGTCACTCGTCTCCGCGCCGAAGCCGATGTTCGGCACGGCGAGCGGGGGCAAAGCGAGCACCTTGAGCAGGAGCGAAAGCCGGTCCTCCTCCGTCATCGCGCCGTAATCGGGCGCGAGGTTGAGCGCGGCGAAGATATCCGCCAGCGCGCTTTCATGCTTGGAGGAATGCTGGCGCAGATCGAGCCGCGCCACACTCAGGCCGAAGAGCGACAACTGCCGGCGCACCGTCTTCAGTTCGCCTTCCGCCAGCAAAGCGGCGCGATGCGAGGACAGGCTATCCGCAATGAGATCGAGCACCTGCGCCAAATCGACCGTGCGCAATTCCTCCACGCTCATGTCCTGGCCCAGCAGCAGCCGGCGCTGGTCCGTCTTGTCCGCCTCCAGCAGGCGCGCACGCAGGCCGGAGAGCAGCAGGCGATAGGGCTCCTCCGGATAACGGCCATGCAGGGCGCGAAGATGCGGATCGGCCGCTTCCTCCTTCGCAAGCAGGGCCAGCAATTCCGGCGAGACCTGATCGATGCGCGAGGAGATCGACAGCAGCCGCGCGAGCTCGCGGAACGCCTCCTGAAACTTCTCGAGCGCGAGATGGCGATGCAGCACCAGCGCCTCGGCCGTCACCCCGGGCGTGACGTTCGGGTTGCCGTCGCGATCGCCACCCATCCACGAGCCAAACTGGATCCAGCGCGAGGGTGCACGCACCGTCGGGTAGGTGCTCGCAAGCGCCCGCTCCAGTTCGTCCTGCAGCAGCGGCAGCGTGCGCCAAAGTGTGGTGTCGAAATACCAGAGCCCGGTGCGGACCTCGTCCGCAACCTCCGGCCGCGCCGTGCGCGAGCGGTCCGTCAGCCAAAGCGACGTGATCTCGCGCTCCAGCGCGTGCGGATCGGCAATGCCGGTGACCTCGTCGTCCAAGGTGGCCTCGGGGTTGCGCAGTCGCTGCGCCAGGCGCCGGAACTTGTTCAGCATCGTGCGCCGCTTGGCCTCGGTCGGGTGCGCCGTGAAAACCAGCTCGATGCTCAGCTTGTCGAGGATGGTCTGCACCGTCTCCGCCGGCACGCCGCGCGCCTTCAGCTCGCTCAGCGCCGCGCCGATCGACTCGCGCATCGGCTGGCCGCCCTCGCCATATTGCGCGCGCCGCCGACGGCGCAGCAGCCGCACGCGGTGCGATTCCTCCGCCAGGTTCACCAGCTCGAAATAAACCGTGAACGCCATGGCCATGGGCCCGGCGTCATTGACGGAAAGCTGCTGCACCGCCTTATCCAGTTCCGCCTCCGCCGCGGCATCACCCAGGCGGCTGCTCTTGGCGAGCTGGCGCAGCTTTTCCTCCAGGTCGAGAATCTCCCGGCCCTCCAGTTTGACGATTACCTCGCCCAAAATGCGGCCGAGCTGCCGGATCTCCGAGGAAAGGGAATCAGGCGCGGAATCAGTCATGCTCGTGGCCATGGACGTTGCAACAGTGGGGAACGATTGGAGGTTGTAAACGGATTTTTGCGCAAGCCCCGTGCCAAGCGCCGACACGATTGCGCGCGGCGTCGCCTGGCACTTTTGCTTTGGGTTTTTCACCCTCACCGCCAGACTCGCCGGATGTCCGCGCCTCTTCCACTTTGGATCGGATTCAACGCCGCGATCCTGGCGCTCCTGGCCCTCGATCTCGGCCTCCTGTCGCGCGGCGATCGCCCTCCCGGGCTGCGCCGCCTAATCCTCACCACGGTGGCTTGGATCATCCTGGCCGTCGGTTTCGGCGGCTGGATCGGCCTGCACGCCGGCGGTGCCAAATGCCTCGAATTCTTCACCGGCTACCTGATTGAATACGCGCTCAGCCTCGACAACATTTTGCTCTTTGTCCTGATCTTCACCGCGTTCGGCCTCACGCCCGCGCGGCAGCGGCGCGTGCTCTTTTGGGGCGTGCTCGGCGCGCTGGTCATGCGCGGGCTGATGATCCTGGCCGGTGTCTCGCTGCTCGCGCGCTTCGACTGGATTTTCTATCTCTTCGGCGCCTACATCGTTTACGCGGGCATCAATCTCTTTATCCCGAAGCCGCACCAGGACGTGGAGCAAACGCACGTTGTCCGGCTGGCACGCCGCTTCCTGCCGCTGGGCGGCGACCCCGATTCCCCCTCGTTCATCGTCCGCGACCACGGGCGCCTGCGCTTCACCCTGCTCTTTCTCGTCCTCATCGTCGTGGAGGTGACCGACCTCGTCTTCGCGCTCGACTCGATCCCGGCCATCTTCGGCGTCACGACCGATCCCTTCATCGTCTACACCTCCAACGCCTGCGCCATCCTCGGCCTGCGCTCGCTTTACTTCCTGCTCGCGCGCGCCGTGACGAGCCTCGTCTATCTTCAGCCGGGACTCGGCGCCGTGCTGGTGTTCATCGGCGCGAAGATGCTGCTGCGGGCGCTGGTGCCAATCTCGACGGGACTTTCGCTCCTCGTGGTCGGCGGTATTCTGGGGGTGGCCCTCATCGCCTCGCTCATAGCGCGGAGGCGAACCGCCGCTCATGCACATTCTTGACGAACTGCTCTACCAGGCCGGCATGGGCCTGGCGGCGTGCCCCACCGCGCCCGGTCACGAGCACTTCGTGCGCGATTACCTGAGCGAACGCCTGCGCGGCCTGCCGCACGTCCGCCTGCGCCAGGACGAATTCGGCAACCTCATCGCCCGCTATCAGCACAAGCCCCGCGGCCGCGAACCGGTCCGGCTCGTCGCCCACATGGATCATCCCGGCTTCTCCGTGGAGAACGGTGAGTTGCACTTCCTCGGCGGCGTGGAGGAGCGCTACTTCCTCGGCGAGAAGATCGTCTTCCATGCGCCGGGCCGGCCGCGTCTGGGCTCGGACGTGATCATCGGCACCGATTTTTCCATCGAGGCGAAACTGACGCGGGTCGCTCATCCCCTGCCCGCCGGCGCGACCTTCGCCACGTGGGACCTCCCCGCGGCCGATTGCACCAAGAGCCTTTTTCTCAGCCCCGCCTGCGATGATCTCGCGCAGGTCGCCACCATCCTCGCCCTTTTGCAAAAGCTGGCGGAACAAGGCGTGCCCGCGTGCGTCGAGGCGCTCTTCACCCGCGCGGAGGAAGTCGGTTTCTACGGCACGCTGGCCGCGCTAAAGAGCCGGCTGCCGCTCGAGCCCATGGTCACGCTCTCCATGGAGACGAGCAACGCGCAGGGCTTCGCGCGGCTGGGTGACGGGCCGATCGTGCGCGTGGGCGACCGCCTGAGCATCTTCGACTCGCGCGTGACGCACTGGCTGGAGACGACGTTCCGCGACCTGAAAAACCGCGAACCGCGCACGAGCTGGCAGCGGCTCCTCATGGGGGGCGGCGCGTGCGAAGGCACCGTTTTCCACCGGGCCGGCTTTCCCACCGGGGCGCTCTGCGTCGGCATGAACGCCTACCACAACATGAGCGGCGGCGACTCGCTTCGCCGCGAATCGATCTCCCTGCGCGATTGGCAGGGGCTTTGCGACTTCCTCTTCTTCCTCGTTACCGAGGCCGCCCCCCTCGCCGCCGCCGACCGTGCCGTGGGCATGCGCCTCGCCGGGTTGGAGAAGAAGGCGCTCCGTCTGCTTCGCACGCGGACGGGATAACCCTTGACCGCGCCGCCGCTCTTTTTATCCTCCACGGATGGCAAGTCTGGCATCCGATGAGCGCAACATCATCGAGGCGGAGGAATTCAACTGGCGGCTGGTGGTCTATCCCCTTCTCGTCATCGTGGCGGCCCTGTTGATCGGGTTTGGCCTCTATTACTACCAGCTCAACCTGCGGGAGCAGGCCGAGGAAGCAGCCGCTGCCGCTATTTCCGCGGCGAAGACGCCGGCCGACCTAACCAAGATTGCGGACACCTATCCCACGACCACCCAGGCCGCCGTGGCGCAGATGAAGGCGGGTGCGCTCTCGCTCGCCGCCAAGGATTACCCCGCGGCACAAAAATCCTACCAGGCCGTACTCGACAGCAAGGAGGCTCCGGCCGAATTGCACGACGCGGCGCAACTTGGACTCGCCTCCGTACTGGAGGCCACGGGCAAGACGGACGACGCCATTCAGACCTACCTGGTTGTGGCGCAAAAAGGCAACCAGAGCCCGTTCGCTCCGGTGGCCTACCACCAGGTCGCCTCCATCTACGCGAGCCGCGACGACAAGACGAACGAGGAAAAAATCCTGCAGCAAGCCGTCCGCCTCGGCGGTGATTCCTCCTTCGTCAAGCAGGCCGCCGAGCGCCTCAAGACATTGGCGCCGGAGACATCCGCTCCGGCCAACGCCGCGCCCCCCGCGCCGTAATCAGCCGGCCGGGACGCGTACCTTTTGCGCAGGTAGCCTCGCGGCCACCGCGAACTCTACACGTCGAGATTCCGCACGTTTAGTGCGTTGTCCTCGATGAACTGGCGGCGGGGCTCGACCTCGTCGCCCATGAGGCGGGAGAACATTTCCTCGGCTTCCACGGCGTCGTCGACCGAGACGCGGAGCAGGCGGCGGCGCACCGGGTCCATGGTGGTGGCAAAAAGTTCCTTCGCGTCCATTTCACCCAGTCCCTTGAACCGCGTGATCTGCACGCCGCGCTTGCCGACTTCCTTCACCGATTCGAGGATCTCGGGAATGGAGGTGAGAGCGCGTTTCTTCTGCGCGTCGCCCTCGCCCTCGATCAATTCGAAGAGCGGCGTGTCGGTGGCTTGGTATTGGTCGACCGAAAGCCCCTTGCGCTCGAGCTTGTTGAGCAGCTCGGCGACGGCCTTGCTTTCGTGAAGCTCCACGTGCAGGGAACGCCGGCGGGTGGTGTGGCCGTTGGCCCGGGCGGTCGGACGCTCCGCGGGCACCTCGCCGTTTTCCGGCTCTTCCTTCGCCTCGTCACCGAAGAGACGCAGGTCGGCGTTCTCCTTCGCAAACTCGGCCAGCTGGTGGTCGGTCTCGAAATAGTGGACCGATTCGTCATTGCCGTCGCGAATCTTCACCAGATGTCGCGGCAGCTCGTGGGTGCGCGCGTTGCGCTTGGAAAGATAGGTCGCGAAGTCGCCGCCGTGGCGGGCGATGGCCCGGGCGAACTTGTCCAGGCCGTCGAGCATCTCGAGAATCTCGACCAGCGCGCTGTCGGCAACCGTCTTGCCGTCGACAAGGTTCTTCAGCTTCACCTCGTCGCTGCCGAACTTGATCAGCATCTTGTTGAGCTGGGCCTCGCCCTCGACGTATTCCTCGCGCTTCTTGCGCTTGATGAGGAAGAGCGGAGGCTGCGCGATATAAACAAAACCTTTCTTCACCAGCTCGGGCATCTGGCGGAAAAAAAATGTCAGCAACAAGGTGCGGATGTGCGAACCGTCCACGTCCGCATCGGTCATGATGATGATCTTGTGGTACTTCAGCCGCTCGAGGTTGAAGGCGCCCTCGCCGCCGTCGCCGATGCCGGTGCCGACGCAGGTGATCAGGCTGCGGATTTCCGTGTTCTGCAGCACGCGATCCAGGCGCGCCTTTTCCACGTTCAATATCTTGCCCTTGATGGGCAGGATGGCCTGGTTGTTGCGGTTGCGGCCCTGCTTGGCCGAGCCACCGGCCGAGTCACCCTCAACGATGAAGAGCTCGGAATCCTCGGGATTGCGGCTGGAGCAATCCGCCAGCTTGCCGGGTAGTCCGCCGCCGGAAAGCGCGGTCTTGCGCACCGCCTCGCGGGCGCGTCGGGCCGCTTCGCGGGCGCGCGCGGCGTTGAGCACCTTCTCGATGATCTTCTTCGCAATACCGGGATTGCCGTCGAAGAACGACATGAGGCTCTCGTAGGTGGCGGAGGAAACGATTCCTTCCACCTCGGGCGAGAGCAGCTTCACCTTGGTCTGGGACTCGAACTTGGGGTCGGGATGCAGCAGCGAGATCACGGCCACGAGGCCCTCGCGCACGTCGTCACCGGAGATCGCCGGATCCTTGTCCTTGAGCAGATTGTTTGACTTGGCGTACTGGTTGATCGCCCGGGTGAGCGCCGAGCGGAAGCCGGCCAGGTGCGAGCCGCCGTCCGGATTGTTGATCGTGTTGGTGAAGCAGAGAATCTGGTCGGTGTAGGAATCGTTGTACTGGAGAACGATGTCGACCTTCACCGACTGCGGCACCTCGTTGACGATGACGGCGGCCTCCTTCACGCGCGAGACGCGGATGGGCTTGGGATGAATGACCTGCTTGCTCTTGCCGAGCTGCTTGACGAATTCCTCGACGCCGTCCTTGTAGAAGAAGCGCTCCGCCTCCTCTTCCGTGCGCTCGTCCTTGAAGAAGATTTCCAGGCCGGGATTGAGGAACGCGAGCTCGCGCAGCCGACCGACGATGAGGTCCTTCTTGAACTCGACCGTCTCCTTGAAGATTTCCGCGTCGGGCTTGAAGGTGATCTCGGTCCCGGTCTGCTTGCTTTTGCCGATGACCTCGAGCTTCTTCATGGTCTTGCCGCGCTCGAACTCCATGGCGTAGACCTTGCCGTCGCGCGAGACCTGCACCTCGAACCATTCCGAGACGGCGTTGACGCACTTGGCGCCCACGCCATGCGTACCGCCGGAGAAGATGTAGCCGCCCTGCCCGTACTTGCCGCCGGAGTGCAGCGTGGTCAGCACCATCTCGACGCCGGGGATCTTGTAGACGGGATGGATGTCGACCGGGATGCCGCGGCCCTCGTCCGCGATGGAGATGGAGCCATCGACATGGACGGTGACCTTGACCGCGTTGCCGTAGCCTGCGAGATGCTCGTCGATCGAGTTGTCCAGCACCTCGGAGATACAGTGGTGCAGCGCCCGCTCATCGGTTCCGCCGATGTACATGCCGGGCTTCTTGCGGACCGCTTCCAGGCCCTCCAGCTTGCCGAGTTTCGACGCGTCGTAGGAGCCGGCCTTCACGCCGGAATCGAACTTCAAATTTTCGTCGCCACTCTCGGAGGAACCTGTCTTCTTGGGGTCTGCCATAAGCTGGCAATGATACCGGAAATCCAGCCCAACTCACAACAAGTAACCGCGAATTTTCAGAGGTATTTTCGACCGATTTGGGGCGGCACGCTGTGAGGGACCAATCGGGCTTAAAAAAAGTGCGGGGCAGCGGGGTTTGATGCCGCTTGGGCCCGATCTCGGACCCGTTTCTTGAGCTCCTGCCATCGCAAGCTTCCACTTCGAAAAAGGAATGATCTTAACGCGCATCCAGCATCACGCTAGGATCCCACCATGATCTGGCTCGGCCGTGAACGCGGCTACGCGACGGACTGGGCCACCCAGCGGTGGGTTCAATTCACCGGGCGAAAAATCGAGGCAGGGGACCATCCCTGGCTTGCCGGTCCGAGCGCGCCTCCCACCGGGATCGACTCCAGCTTTTTCGAGACATGGGCCGCGACCCACGGCCTGACGATGAGAGACGGCACGGGCACCCGCGGCATCCTTCCGGATTTCTCCGCCTTGCGCGGAGCTACGCTGCAGCCGGAGAAGGTTTCTCCTGCGGTCGTGGCCTTCTACGAGCAAACCTCGGACTTTGAACTGGATGTGTGGGCGGAATGGCGTGGCTGCTTTCGACCCTTCGGGCGGCTTCTGGCGTGGCTGTTCAGCCGGCGTTTACAGCAGCTCAACGTTCCCCTCTCCAGCCTGGATACGAGCCGGGGCATGACCAACGAGGTTCTCCAATTTTGCGAGCCACACACACACGAACTTCGGCAGACCGCGTGGCTTCGGCGTTTGCGAGGCAGCGGACACGTTATCTATGCTGGCTTCTACTCCATCTGCCGTCTGCCCAACCATCCCGATCCCTGCGTCAAAGTCGTGTTTCCTCTTCCCAGCGGAAACGCCATCGTCTTCATGCGCACAAGATGCCTCGCCGACGGCTCTTTCGAGCTGATTTCTTCTGGTGAGGCTTTCGGCGATCCCGGGTTTTACTTCACCGTTCATCATCGATCAGGATCGAGCTCGGCGCGCTACCTTCGCTCGATGCGGGAGACCATCCACGTCTACCCCGCGGAAAACGGCAGCGTCCGCACCGATCACCGGCTCCGCCTCTGGGGGATGACTTTCCTCGACTTGCACTACAGGATGCAACGAACTCCAGCTTCGGCCTCGTCGCTCCCGCCGCGGACTTAGTGTGATATTGCTCGCGAGCGGTTCCAGCCCTCCGTCGCATACTTCTCCCGCTCCAGTGCGCCGGCGCGCATCTCTTCCTGGGCGGTAAGCTCGCTGGGCTTGAGCGTGAGTTTCAGCCGGGCGGCGAAGGCGCGGGCGAATTCACGGCGCAAGTCGGCGTTGCGCGCGGGGTCAGGCAGCAAAATGCTGCCCTGATGCAGCATGCCCTCGCGCGTGCGGCGCTGCGCGGCGCCGCTGAGCTTGGCGTCGGCGACGACGACGTCGAAGCGGACGGGTTTCTGGAAGCAGGCGTCGGATTCCGCCGTGCTGGCGGTGGGCGTGAGCTCGCTGATGATGCCGCAGGCGGCGAGCGCGGCCTGCACGCCGAGGTGGATTTGCTCGTAGCTTTCCGGGGCGGAGATTTCCATCCACGGGTGCTCGCGCGGGAGGACCACGGTGTAGGTCATGTCGTGGGCGTGATCCACCAGGCCGCCGCCGGTGTAGCGCCGCACGAAAGGTCGGGTGACGGGCACAAGCACGGCCGGCTGGAAGTAGCCGAGGCTGATCGCGGGAAGGTTCCAGCCGTAAAGCCGCAGGACGGGTGCCTGGATTTCGCGCAGCAGGGCCTCGTCCACGGCCATGTTGTAGGCGGGCGAGCCGTCGCCGTGCTCGATAAGGCGCCAGGGTTGCATGTCGGCGGAAGATAAGCTGCGTCTCAGCCGTCAGCAAGACGGGGAGAGGAAAGCATTGCGGTCGCTGCGCTCGCTCCGCCGCCCGGCGGTCGGCGGCTACCGCCTGCGGTCTCTGAATAGCCAACCTGCTTAGGGTTCGAGGATGCTCGTCCTTCATTCCTCCGGTGCCCGGAGGTCGCTCGCGACCTAAAGGTCTCGCCAAATGTTTTTAACGGTCGCCTTCACCTTGTCGACCTCGGAGGGGCCTTCCTTCCTCACAGGTTCGGCGGCGATGCGGAGGATGAAGGGCTCGGCCACCTTCCAGGCCTCGCGATCCTCGGCAGGGCTGTAGGCCTTGTTTTGCGGGTTGGACCAGCCGGGCGGCGCGGCGATGAACCAGGCGGTGAAGTCGCTGCCGGCCGCACGCAGCGCATGCTGGAAATTGAGCACAGAGTCGCGCGTAATCGCGGGATCGCGATCGGAATAAAGCGCGCAGACGGGAATGGGTGACTTCGTCACCGCGCTGTTTTGCACGGGGCCGTAGAACATGACGGCACCGTCCGGGGCGTACGCGCCGCTGGTGGCCTGCCAGACGTAATTGGCGCCGACGCCCCACCCGACCATGACCACGTGGTCGACGCGGAATTTCGGGCTCTCGTGGAAGAGGCGTACGCCGGCCTCCACGGTCTTCATGACCGTGGGCGCATCGAGGTTGGACACCATGTTGGCCATCTGGCCGGGATCGTTGAGCTGCTTGCCATTATAGATATCAATGGCGACGACGAGAAAACCCTGCGCGGCCAGCCGGTCGGCTTCCTGCCTGGTGAAATCGTCGAGGCCGTAGGCATCCGGCACAAGCACGATGCCCACGCTGGGCGGCGTGGCAGGGATGGCGAGGTAGCCGAGATCCTCCGCGCCGAAATCGCTGAGCGTGATGGAACGGCCCGAGGGCTTGGCAGAGCCGCCGGAAAGCATGCCGGGCGAGTTGGAGGAATCGTTGGGATTATCCTGGGCGTGCGCCACCGCTCCAGCGATCAGCACCAGCAGGGCCAGGCAACAGCCCCGCGCCCAGGCGCGCATGCAAACATCAAACATAATGCCTTTCATCGTAGCAGAAAACGTCCGGCTCAAGGGTTGATTCGCGGCAATCTTGCGTGCGCTTCGCCGCCTCCATTCGTGCTAGGGGAACAATCCCCGCAGCTGCTTCGCGCGGACGACTTTCTGGATTCCGAGTGAAAGCGCGGCGGTGCGGTGATCGATGTTCTTGGCCTTGGCCTCGCGCAGCACGGTGTCGAGCGTGGTGCCGAGGATGCGGTAGAGCTTGTCAAAGATTTCCTGCTCGGACCAAAAGAAACTCTGTAGGTCCTGCACCCACTCGAAATAGCTGACGATGACGCCGCCCGAATTGCAAAGGATGTCGGGGATGACGAAGATCTCCGGCCGCTGGCGCAGGATGGCATCGGCCGCGACGGTGGTCGGGCCGTTGGCCGCCTCGGCCAGGATGCGGCACTGAATCTTGCCCGCGTTCTTCTCCGTGATGACCTGGTCGAGCGCGGCGGGGACGAGGACGTCGCACGGCTGGACGAGGAGTTCCTCGTTCGAGAGGTGATCGCCGCCCTTGAAGTCGGCCAGTACTCCCTTGCGCTCGATGTGCTCCTGCAACGCGACGAGGTCGATGCCTTTGGGGTTGAAGACGCCGCCGCTTACGTCGCTGACGCCCGTGATGCGCGAGCCGAATTTCGCGAGCGCCAGCGCCGCGTAACTGCCGACGTTGCCGAAGCCCTGCACGATAACGCGGCAATCGCCCGGCATCTTGAGCATGTCAACCACGCGGTTGATAAGAAAGGCGACGCCGCGGCCCGTGGCTTCCTTGCGGCCGAGCGAGCCACCGAGGCTGACCGGCTTGCCCGTGACGATGCTGGGCACGGCGTGGCCGATCTGGTGCGAGTAGGTGTCCATCATCCAGGCCATCACCTGCTCATTCGTGCCCATGTCGGGCGCCATCACGTCGGTTTGCGGCCCGATAAACGGGACCATCTCGCTGGTGTAGCGGCGCGTGAGCCGCTCGAGTTCCGCCGTCGAGAGCTCGCGCGGATTGACCTGGACGCCGCCCTTCGCGCCGCCGTAGGGCAGATCGGCCAGCGCGCATTTCCAGCTCATCCACATGGCGAGCGCGGCGACTTCGCCCAGCTCGACGTCCTGGTGAAAACGCAGGCCTCCCTTGGTGGGGCCAAGCGTGAGGTGATGCTGCACGCGGTGGCCGAGGAAGACTTTCACCTCGCCCGAATCCATCTTGACCGGAAGCGAGACGGTAAGCATGCGCTTGGGCAGCTTCGTGCGCTCGCGCAGCGCCACGGGCATGTCGAGGAAATCGGCCACCGCGTCGAATTGATCGCACGCCATTTTGTAGGCGGGATGGGAGAGGAGTCTTTGCATGGGATTTTGGACGGAATTGATGGAATTACCAAATGACGGAGCGGACTTCTTCTTCGGCCAATTTTGTTAATTCCGTTAATTCCGTCAAAGTCAGTTCGCCGAATGAAACGCCTCACTCATCTCGAGAAAATTCTTCAACAGCTCCTTCCCATGCCGCGTCAGGATCGACTCGGGATGGAACTGCACGCCGTGGATCGGATACTCGCGATGTCGCACGCCCATGATCTCGTTCTCCGCGGTGCGGGCGTTGACCACGAGGGAGTCCGGCACAGTGGGCGGATCGATGATGAGCGAATGATATCGCGTGGCGTCGAAGGGGCTGGGCAGTCCAGCGAACACGCCCTCATTGTCGTGCAGGATGGGCGACGTTTTTCCATGCATCAGCCGCCCTGCGCGCACGACGTTGGCGCCGAAGACATGTCCGATACATTGATGCCCCAGGCACACGCCCAGGACCGGCAGCTTGGGGCCGATCTCGCGGATCACCTCATTGGAGATTCCCGCTTCCTTCGGCGTGCAGGGGCCGGGGGATATGACGATCGCCTCGGGATTCATGATCTCAATCTGCGCCAGGCTGATCTCGTCGTTGCGCTTCACCACGGGGTTCGCCCCGAGCTCGCCAAAATACTGGACGAGGTTGTAGGTGAACGAGTCGTAGTTATCGATGATAAGGAGCATGGGACGAGTGAAATGGATAGGACTAACAGGATTAAGGTGATCGATGAACCGAGTCTCTCAACTTCCTGAAAGTAGTCCGGCCGTAATCCTATGAATCATATTAATCCAATCAAATTCAGAACTGCTTCGCCATCGCCAGCGCCTTCAGCCCGGCCTTGGCCTTGTTGATCGATTCCTGATACTCGCCCAGCGGCGTGGAATCGGCCACCAGCCCGCCGCCCGCCTGCAGGTAGGCTTTGCCGTCCTTCAGCAGCACGGTGCGGATGGCGATGCACGAATCGAGGTTGCCGGAGAATCCGAAATAACCCACCGCGCCGGCGTAGGTTCCGCGGCACGTCGGCTCCATGTCGGCAATGATCTGCATGGCGCGAATCTTCGGCGAGCCGCTGACCGTGCCGGCGGGGAAGGTCGCGCGCATGACATCGTACGCGCTGTGCCCTGGATTCAGCTCGCCCTCCACGTTGGAGACGATGTGCATGACGTGCGAGTAGCGCTCCGTGATCATGAAGTCGGTCAGCCGCACCGTGTCGAACTTGCAGACGCGCCCCACGTCGTTGCGCGCGAGATCGACCAGC
>CAJCIA010000019.1 GCA_903970275.1 Betaproteobacteria bacterium | reverse complement strand
AGTGAAGGCATGCCCGGCACGCAACTATTTGCGCGTCCGTGCAAACCTACTAGATATGGCAGCTCGTGCGCCCGCGCTTCTCGAGGTACTTCTGGTGATATTCCTCGGCGCGATAGAACTCCGGTGCCGCCACGATCTGCGTGACGATCGGCCGGCGGAAGTTCGGCGCCTGCTCCTGTTTGGACGCCTCCGCCAGCTTGGCCTGCTCCGGCGTGTAGGTGAAAATCACCGAGCGGTACTGCGTGCCGTGATCCGGGCCCTGCTGGTTCGGTGTGGTCGGGTTATGGTTGGCCCAGAAAACGTCCAGCAGATCCTGATAGGAAACCTTCGCCGGATCGTAGGTGACTTGCACCACCTCGGAGTGATTGGTGCGGCCGGTGCAAACGTCCTCGTAGCTCGGGTTCTTGAGCGTGCCCCCCTGGTAGCCCGACACCGCCTCGACCACGCCGGGGATCGCCGCGAACGTCGCCTCCACGCCCCAAAAGCAACCGGCGCCGAAGCTGGCTTTTTGCAGCTTCGCGCGGCCGCCTTCACTCTCGCGGCCCTTGGCCGGCTCGAACCGCAGGGAGGCGGAGTTGAGGCAATAGCGCAGCCCGGTTGGACGCGGGCCGTCCTCAAAGACATGGCCGAGATGCGCGTCGCAGCGGGCGCAGACGATCTCCTCGCGCACCATGCCGTGGCTGCGATCGGCGATCGTCTCCACGTTTTCCTCCGCAACGGGCTTGAAGAAGCTGGGCCAGCCGGTGCCGGAATCGAACTTCGCGTTCGATTCGAAAAGCGGCAGGTCGCAACAAACGCAGTGATAAACGCCGTTCTCGTGGTTGTCGTAAAAGACCCCGCAGAAAGCCCGCTCCGTGCCCTTGCCGCGCGTCACGCGGTATTGCTCGTCGGTCAGTTGCTTCTTCCATTTCTCGTCGGTCTTGATGATTTTTTGCATGGCGGTGGGGGCGCAATCAATGCGCGTGTTCGTGATGATGATGTTCCTCGTGGTCCGAGGAATGTTCGTGTGAAGCGTGTCCGTGGTTGCCTCCGCCTGGACCGCGCCGGGCAGCGAGAAAAAGCGCAAGCAGCGCAAGGGCCACGGCGAGGTCGAGCCACGTGGTGTAGTTCCACTGGAAATGATCGTGCTGCATCAGGCTGGGCGGCCGCGCGCCCTTTGGAACCAGGCCCACGGCATTGAAAAGCACGTCCACCACAATACCCGCCCCGACCATGGAGGTGAAGAGAACCGCGCTGATCGCCGCCGCCGCCTTCAGCCCGTAGGCCTTCCGGTACAGGAGCAGGATAGGGATGATGATCAGGTCAGCGTAAATAAAGGAGATCACGCCGCCAAAGCTGATGCCGCCGGACCAAAGCAGGCTGGCAAGCGGAATGTTGCCGACCGAGCAAACGAAGGAAGCCATGGCGATGAGCACGCCCACCACGCAGTTCTCCACCACCCGCAGGATCGCGGGAGCGCTGTCCGGAAGAAAAAGCGCCTGCCACCAATCCTGCGGCACGGCCGCCATGAGAAAGCCCGCGATGAGAAACCCGGCCAGGATTTCCTTCCACATCATGCCGACATCCATGAGGAACGCGTCGGCCACGCCGCTCCACGATGCCCGGTCACGCACCTTATCCGCGAAGGACGTGGCCTTGCCGCTGTGATGGCTGTGATCGTGGGCGCCATGGCCATGGCAACAGCCGCCTTCGTCCTCGTGCTCCTCACCATGCGTCCGCGCCTGCTCGATAAGGTGGCGAGAAAACGTCAGCCGCACGAGCGCCCACATCAGCCCGATCAGCACGAATGATCCCACGCCCTCCGCCACCACGAAGCGCCAACCCAGAAAAAGCCAGAGCACAAAGCCCAGCTCCAGCACCAGGTTGGTCGAGGCAAACATGAACGCGAGCGCCGGCACCAGGTCCGCACCCTTCTTGAAGGCAGTCCGCGCCGCCGCAACAGCCGCATAGGAACACGATGAACTCACCGCGCCCAAAAAGGTGGCCAGCCCGACCGAGCGCAGATTGGCTTCGCCGAACTGTCGCGTTATGTTTTCGCGCCGCACAAAAACCTGCAGGAACGCCGAAAGGCCAAAGCCCAGCGCCAGCGCCCAGAACGTCTGCCACAGCATCAGCAGCGCGCCGGTCAGAGTGTGCCACAGGACGTTTTGCATAACCGGGCAGTATAGCACATTTAACCTACGCCCAAAGAAGGTCGGCGGACGCACTTTGCCGGCACGTTTAGAGAGCGAACAGTAGCGCGCGGATTCAGCCGGTAGCCGTCGACCTCCGGGCGACGGAGTGGATCATGCGTACGTTTCGGGCGCTGGAGGCGCCAAGAGGAAAGGAATCGCGGGCAAAAATGTGATTCCGCGTGACTTGCATTCCACAGAGCCGTTCTAATTTAAGACATGCACATTTTCGTCACGGGCGGCGCGGGCTACATCGGCAGCATCTGCTCGGAGGAGCTGCTCAACGCCGGCCACGAGGTGACGATCTTCGACAATCTGACCGAAGGCCATCGCAAGGCGCTCGACTCCCGCGCCACCTTCGTCGAAGGCGACCTGGCCGATCGCGAGAAGATCATCGGTGCCGTCGCCACCGCGAAGCCCGCAGCGATCATGCACTTCGCCGCGAACGCGCTCGTGGGCGAGTCGATGACCAACCCGTCGAAGTATTTTCGCAACAACGTCGCCGCCGGCATTAACCTGCTCGACGCTGCGGTCGAGGCGGGCGTGAAGAAGTTCATCTTCTCCTCCACCTGCGCCACCTACGGCACGCCGGAACGAGTACCGATCGACGAGCGACTGCCGCAGCACCCGATCAATCCGTACGGCCTGTCGAAGCTCATGTTCGAGCAGATCCTCGATTGGTACGACAAGATCCACGGCCTGGTCAACGTGAAGCTCCGCTACTTCAACGCGGCGGGCGCGAGCGAGCAATTCGGCGAGGATCACCGCATCGAGACGCATCTCATTCCCAACATCATCAAGGTCGCGCTCGGCCAGCGGGAGAAGGCGGAGATTTACGGCGACAAATACGCCACGCCGGACGGCACGTGCATCCGCGATTACATCCACATCCTTGACCTGGCCGCCGCGCACATGCTCGCGCTCAAGGCGGAAAAGAGCGAGGCCTACAACCTCGGTTGCGGCGAGGGCTTTTCCGTCCGGCAAGTCATCGACATCGTGCAGAAGGTTTCCGGTGTGCCCATTCCCGTCGAGGTCAAGCCGCCGCGCGCGGGCGACCCGCCGCGGCTCATTTCCGGGTCGCACAAGATCATGACGCAGCTCGGCTGGAAGCCGCGTTTCCCGCGCCTGCTGCCCATCATCGAAAGCGCCTGGGCCTGGCACCAGAAGCACCCGAACGGGTATGGGGATTGACCCCGCCGTTCGCACCGTTTGCTGCCTGGGCGCGAGCCTGACCGCCGGTTCCGTCAGCGCCAATTACGTCGAAATGCTCGAGCAGCGCCCCGCGCTGGCGGGCGTCCGCTTCATTAACCACGGCGTCAACGGCGACCTGGCATGGAACGGCCTCCAGCGGCTTGACCGGTTGATCGCCGACCAGCCCGACGCCGTGACGATCCTCATCGGCACCAACGACGTCAACGCGACGCTCAGCGAACGCAATCGCCTGCGTTACGTCGAGTTCAACCGCCTGCCCGTCACGCACCCGGACCTCGCGTGGTACGAGCAAAACCTGCGCGCCATCATCGGCCGGCTGCAGGGCGAGACGCACGCGCGGCTGGCGATCTTGTCGCTCGCGCTCATCGGCGAGGACCTCGAGCACGAGGCCAACCAGCGGCTTGAGCTTTACAACGCGGCCATCCGGCAGATCGCCGCCGAGACGAGGATCGATTACCTGCCGTTCCACGAACGAATGCTGGCCTACCTGCACGAGCACGAAGCCGAGCGCGCCTCGCTCCCGCCGCGCCTCGCCTATCGCGACGGCCTGATCAACACGGGCAACGCCACCGCCCTGCACCACATGGGTCTCAGTTGGGACGAGATCGCGCACCGCAACGGCCTGCAACTGCTCACCGACGGCTTGCACCTCAACAGCATCGCCGCCGCGATGATTGCCGATTTGATCGAAGGCTGGTTGCTCCGATTGTAGCGACGCTTTTACTACCCCCAATCCGGGGCGCACATGCCTTCTGTAGCGGCGGTCTATGACCGCCGGGGAACGAGGTGA
>CAJCIA010000018.1 GCA_903970275.1 Betaproteobacteria bacterium | reverse complement strand
CGAGGGCTGGCCCGGCGCGGCGGGTTCGTCCAGCCAGCCGTAAACGAGGCGCGAGCCAAGCGCTGTCAGCACCGCGCGCGATTGCGCGGCGTGCGGCCCCAGGCCCATGACCGCAATCTGCTTTTTTGGATAATTCACCAGCAAGCCGGCGAGCCGCTGCAGGTCGCGCCACGAATCGATGTGGCCCGCGATCTTCAGGATCGTGCGCGGATCGCTCTCGTGCTGCGCGATCCAACGCGTGAATTGCGCAGGCGCGGCCGCCTTCTTCAGCGCGTGCGCGGAAAGGACGATCGTCTTTTCTGCCTTCGCCGCCGCCTCGAGTACGGGCCGCAACGCCACCGCCGTCGCCAGTTCCACATC
This sequence comes from Betaproteobacteria bacterium, assembly GCA_903970275.1. Taxonomy (GTDB): domain Bacteria; phylum Verrucomicrobiota; class Verrucomicrobiia; order Methylacidiphilales; family UBA1321; genus JABDGH01. The sequence goes on along the minus strand of CAJCIA010000018.1, from coordinate 14,051 downwards.
GATCGCCTCCACCTGCGGCAGTAGCCGCAGGTAAAGCGCGCGCCGTTCCGCGACCTTCCACGCACGCTGGCCGCCCTCCGCCGGGATTCGCAGCGTAAGCAACACCGGATGCTTCCGCGCGACGAGCGCCGTCTCGATCTCCGCCGCGCTGATTTCACGCGCCAGCAGCGCATCCACGCGCACCTCCACCGCATCGGCCGGCAGCGCCGCGCGCGCCAGCAGCTTCAGCCCGCGCAGCGTCGTGACCGAGCCGATGACGGCGGGATGCGCGGCAGGAAATTTCATGAGGGGCCAAGTCTATTCGCCCGCTTTGCCCTCCTGCAAGAAGCTTGCCCATCGCGGTCGGCAGGTGAACAGGATCGGCAGCCGGTAGCCGTCGACCTCCGGGCGACGGAGTGGATGAGCGAGAGATACCCTCGTTCCTAATCGACTCCTTCGCCCGGAGGTCGACGGCTACCAGGAGCTTCGACAAGCCGCGCGTCCCGTTGTAGCTTGTCCCTCCCTTACCACCCCAAACGACCATGAGCCAACCCACCCCCGTCACCGTCATCACCGGCTTTCTCGGCGCGGGCAAGACCACGCTGCTCAACCGCATCCTCACCGAGCATCACGGCAAACGCGTCGCCGTCATTGAAAACGAATTCGGCGAAATCGGCATCGACCACCAGCTCGTCATCCAGTCCGATGAGGAAATCTTCGAGCTCAACAACGGCTGCATCTGCTGCCGCGTGCGCGGTGATCTCATCCGCATCCTGGCCAAGCTGCGCCAGCGCCGCGACAAGTTCGACCTCGTGCTGATCGAGACCACCGGCCTGGCCGATCCCGGCCCCGTGGCACAGACCTTCTTTTCCGACGCCGAGGTGAAGGAAGCCTTCGTGCTCGACGGCATCGTCACCGTCGTCGATGCGAAGCATGTCGTCCTGCACTTCGACGACACGCGCGAGGTGCGCGAGCAGATCGGCTTTGCCGACGTCATCCTGCTCAACAAGACCGACCTCGTCAGCGAGGAGGCGCTCACCCGTGTCGAGGCGCGCATCAGGAAGATGAATCCCGTGGCGAAGTTGTACCGCACGCGCAACTCCGACATCGCGCTGGCAAAGGTGCTTCAGGTCGGCGGCTTTGATCTCAAGCGCGCGCTCGAACTTGAGCCCGATTTTCTCCAGGCCGCGGCGGAGCATGAGCACGACGAGCACGAGCATGGCCATGACGACGAGCACGGCCACGAGGAGGAGCACGAGCATCACGATCATCATCACGACGAGGACGTCACTTCCGTCGGCATTGTCGCGCCCTACGAGGTGGACGAAAAGAAGCTCGGCACGTGGCTGAACGACCTGCTGCGGACGCAGGGGCAAAATATCTTTCGCATGAAGGGCATCCTCGCCGTGAAGGGCCGCGACGAGCGGTTCGTTTTCCAGGGCGTGCACATGCTCATGGACGGCCGGCCGGATCGCCCGTGGGGTGCGGAGAAACGCGAATGCCGCATCATCTTCATCGGCCGCGAGCTTGATCGCCAGGCGCTCAACGAAGGTTTTGCCAGCTGCCGGGCCTGAGTTTTAGATAGGATTAATATGATTAATAAGATGGAAAGATTCTTCCCGTCTTCTGCCCTGCCCAATCCTATTAATCATATTAATCCTATCTAACTCTCCCATGCCCGCCCGCCGCGCTATAGATTTTCGCTGGCACGCGAAACTCGACGACTTCATCACGCAAGTCGCCTGGTCGCCCGACGGCACGCGGCTTGCCGCCTCGTCCGTTTCCGGCCAGGTTCACATCTTCGACGTCGCGACGGAACGCGCCTTGTTTCGGCTCGAGCCGGCGCACGCGGAAGGCTGCGACGCGTTGGCGTGGCGTCCGGACGGCGCCGCTTTCGCCACTGCTGGGCGCGACGGCCGCTGGCGGCTCTGGGACGCCACCGCCGGCAAGCAACTGGCGGAACACGATACCGGCGCCCTCTGGCCCGAACACGCCGCCTGGAGCGGTCCCGCGGAAGGTGGCAAGAGCGGGGCGCGCCTCGCCATCAGCGCCGGGTCGAAGGTATCGCTCTGGGATGAGGAGGGCGCGCCGCTGGGCGAGCCGGCCCGGTTGCCCCGCGCCATCGTCGATCTCCAGTGGGTGCTCGGCGCCCGCACGCTGGCGATCGGTCTGAGCTCGGCCATCCATCTGCGCAGCCCCGAGCCGGAGGGCGGCGAAACCATCCTCAACGCGCGCGACCCGATCCTGTGCCTCGCCATGAGCCCCTCCGGCAAATGGCTGCTCACCGGCAATCAGGATTCCTCCATCCACGTCTGGAACCTCGATGCCGGTGCGGAGATGCACATGCGCGGCTACCCGGCCAAGGTGCGCCAGCTCGCTTGGCATCGCGCTAGCCGCTGGGTGGCCACCGGCGGCGGTCCCAGCGTCGCGGTCTGGGATTGCTCCGGCCGCGGACCCGAGGGCCGCGCGCCCACCATGCTCGAGTGGCATACCGACCTTGTCACCGCGCTGCACTACCAGCCCGCCGGCGATTGGCTCGCCTCCGGTTCGCGCGATGGCGGCGTCGCCATCTGGTCGCCCACGCAGCGCGAGCAGCTCATCACCGGCGGCAAGATTTCCAGCGGCGTCACCCGCGTCGCCTGGTCGCCCGATGGCAAGCTCCTCGCCGCCGGCGGCGAAGCGGGCGAGGTTCAGGTTCTGGCGGTGGATTGATCGGCAGTAGCGGCAGTCTATGACCGCCGACGAACATGCGATGCGTGTTCACTGCACGGCGGTCATAGACCGCCGCTACAGAAAGCGACGCGCCAGGCTGTCAGCCCGCTCCATGGAATAGCATCGCCATTCGAATTCCTCCTCACGATAATGAGTCCGCATGACCTCCGTCATCCGCCACCTTGACGACTTCCGCTGGGACGGCGTGCCCGTGCTGAACTACAAGGAGGAGGGCACGCACTTCAAGGCCATCTCGCGCCAGGTGCTGTTCGCGGGCGGGCCGAAGCTGGGCGCGGAGCTGCGCTACTTCGAGATCGAGCCCGGCGGCCACTCGACGCTCGAGCGGCACGACCACATCCATTCCGTCATGATCATCCGCGGCGCCGGCCACTGCCTGGTCGGCGATGCCATCCACCCGATTGCCATCAACGACCTCGTCTACGTCCCAACCATGACCTGGCACCAGTTCCGCGCCACCGGCGGGCAGCCGCTTGGTTTTCTCTGCCTCGTCAACCTCGAGCGCGACCGTCCGGAACGGCCGGACGAGAAAGCCGTTGCGCATCTGCGAGCAGTCCCGCAGGTCGCGGAGTTCATTCGCCTGTGAGCCGGATGAAAGCCCTACTTCTCGTCTCCGTCCTCGCTCTTTTGGCGGGCCACACGCTCGCCAACACGCCGGCCGGGACGATCCGCGATCCAGCCGCCCCGATCTTCCCCAACCTGCAAAACGATCCGCTCTTCAGCCAGCGCACCTACGAAAAGCTCCGCGAACTTCCGGTCGATATCTCGTGGAACAATGTCCCTCTTCAAGCGGCGCTGCGCGACCTCGTCATGCAGGCGCTGCGGTCCGATCCGGACCGCGAGTCGCTCATCTTTCGCTTTTCCACGGACTCTGCGCCGGAGGCGCGCCAGCGATCGGTAAGCCTCGCTGCGCGGCAGGCTTCCGTTTTCAGCGTGCTGGAGAATCTAGGCACGCAGGCTTCCTTCCAAATCCGCGTGCACAAGAACATCGTGCTGATCGAGCCGCGCCCCGTCGCGAATACCGTGCCCTAGGTAGCCGTCGACCTCCGGGCGACGGACGTGAAAAGGAGGCGTGTTCGCATTCCGTCCGGCGCCCGGAGGTTGACGGCTACCTGCAAGCCAGGAAAGTCCAACGATAGGCCCGCCTTGAGGCGACGACCTACTGCCCGGTCCGCGCGCGCCGCGTCGCCTGGAATTTCGCCACCAGCGCCTTGGCCGAGGGAAACAGCGTGGGACAGCAACCAATCGTAGTGCAGAACGCCTTGCTGAAATGGCTCAGCGAGGAATAACCGACCTCCATCGCCGCCTCCGTCACGTTGTGGCGGCCGCCCAGCAGCAGCTCCGCCGCGCGCTCGACGCGCACCTGGCGCAGGTACTGCGGGATGGTCATGCCCATCTCCTTGGAGAAAAGCCGGCTCAGGTAAAACGGGCTGCAGCCCACCTGTGCGCCCAGCGCTTCGATGTCCGGCGGCTCGGCCAGGTGGGTGCGAAGGATCGCCGTGGTGCGTTCCACCCGCTCGCGCGCCACGCGCTTCTGGCGCTGGCAAAAGAATTCCTCCGGCGCCGCCTGCTGGAAGAGAACGGTCGAAAGCACCTCCAGCGTTTTCGCCTGATACCAGAGTTTCTGCGCCGCCTGCGGAACCGGTGGTTGGCGCAACGCCTGAAAAGTCACTTCCTGCCCGGGCGACATGGCGCCGACGCTCGCCGCGCTGCTGCCCTTCTCGCCCAGCCAGCGGCGCACGGCCGGATGCAGCGCATCCTCCAGCGTATGCACCTGCGTCTCCACAAACGGCCGTGACAGCTCGATCGTGATGAAGGAATGAGTCTCGCCCGGGTTCCGCCGCGCGCGCAGGTCGCCCGCGTTGCAGTAAAAGCCCACCGTATGAGGTTGGTAACGCGCCTCGGCCCGGCTATCGCGCACCGAGCCGTTGCCGCGCAGATTCAGGCAAACTTCCACGCTATCGCCGTGGAAACTGCGGCCCCAATCCAGTGCGCCGGTGGTGCGGAATTCATGGTTCTCCACGCTCACGCCCTCGCGGGAAAAGGAGCCGTAAAGCTGTCGCCAGCCTTCCTTCACCCCCGCCCAAGCGGCATTTTCGTAAGCGGTTGCCATGGTTTAGATTAGTTTCTCAGACTAAAAGAGCCTGCGGACAAGTCAATCGCCACGGTGTAGGCGCGGACTCCGTTCCCGGCGGGCAAGCCGCTAACGAGGCGGGATGCCGCCACCCGATTCATTCGGCGGTTGGTCGTCACCCCACGCCATGCTCGACTGGCCTAACCTCATCCCGAACGATGCCATCATCATTGCGGGGTTAGGCTGATCGTTTGGTCATCATGCGAAACTGGAGGAACTGATTCAGATCAGAGTTCCGCGCCGATTACGGCAGCGGGACGACTTCCGTCCCCGGCGTGATTCCACCGGCGTTCACGGCATCGACCGTGGCATAATAGGCAGCACCGGCGTTCAGTGCGCTGACGTCCAGCGAAGTGTTTCCGTAAACTTGGTAATGGGTGAAGAGACGATCGGGTTTGATGCCATATCGGACGATGTAGAATTCGGCGCCGGGCGCCGCGTTCCAGGCGAAATGAGCCTTACGGCTGTCGGTCGCATCGCGTTGGGCGGTGAGATGCCCGGCCAATTCCGGTCTGGCTTCCGGCGCCTGGCCGAAAACGCGCAGGCCGCTGACTGAAAAGCAGGCCTGGGCAGGGCAGTGCTCGTTGGTCACGCGCACGTAACGCCCCATAACGGGCGCGTCGAGTTGGAGATAATCGTGCGGCGCATCGACGACGTTGTCCTTCTTGTCGGCGAGCGTTTTCCAGGCCGTTCCGTCGTCGGAGACTTGGACGACATAACGATAAGCATCGTTCCGCAGGCGGCCGGCCTGCACGGCGCCCTCGTCGGCGAAGTTGATCTGCAGCGCTTCCAGGCGGCAGGACCTTCCGAGGTCGATCTGGAGATATTCGCCAGGATGGCCGGTCGCGGCGGCCCACCAATCGTGGATGTTCTCGTCGACCGCCATGGTGGCGGGATGGTTCGGTTGCGCCGAGGAAGCCTGCACTGGCTTGTTTAAGGAAAGCAGCATCCAGCCGGGGGAGTTGGCGGCGAAGGGGTCGTGGGCCATGCCGGGTGGATATTGGGGATAATCGCCGAGGTAGGTGTTGCAGCTCATCTGCCCGTCCGGGAAAAACTTCACGGGATAGACGCCAAGCCGCCGTTCAAAGCCATGCCGCACCGCAACCGCGATGGTGGCGATGTGCCAGTAGTTGCCGTTGGCGTCCTTGAAGGTGCTGCCGTGGCCTGCGCCACGCGCGAAGCCGGTGGGCTTGAACGAAAAGGGGCTGAAGGGCGCATAGGTAAAGGGCCCAAGCGGATGATCGCCGACGTAAACGCCGTCCCCGTAAGTGTCGAGTTCCGTCCCCGGCGCCGCGTATTGCAGGTAATATTTCCCCGCGACCTTGTTCATCCATGAGCCTTCGATCCAAGGCTTGAGGGGCGTCAGGCGTCCCTTCTTTTCACCCCAGCCTTCAAAGCCACGCTCCGCAGGATCGCCGGTGATGAGATCGACGGCCGGCCCCGGGGCAAATTCGGCGGCTCGATCCAGTTCGCGCCCGCGGATGGGATTCTTGTTGGAGCAGCCGTCGTAGAGGTAGAGCTTGCCGTCGTCATCGAGAAACAGATCGGGGTCGGTGCGCGATTTGACCTTCCCCCCCGATACGAGCGTCCACTTCCCGGCGCCGGGATCGTCGCTCGCGTAGATGCCCGCGTTGGAAGCCGTGAAATAGAGCTTCCCCGCGATGGCTTCGACCGTTGGCGCATAGCTCTCGAGCGGAAGGCCGGTCGGCTCGACGAGCGTCCAACGAATGAAATCGCGACTGTGCCAATAGCCGCCGCTCTTCGAGGCGAAGAGCCAATATTCACCCCGGAAATAGATGACTGTCGCGTCGGCCGCTTCCCGATAACTCGGCGATCCCTTGAGCGCGAAGCGATAGGGCAGATTCAGCGGATTGCAGACCGTCAGGGGTCGCGTGGCCTGCGCCTCGGCAACTGCCATGGTGAGCAGGAGACTTCCCCAGAGAGTCGAAAGGAACAAGCCGCGCCATGAATGCCGCATGACAAGGAGCTTGCGGAAACGCATCGTCCAAACAAGCCGCCAAATCAGCGCCTCGTGCGGCTCCAACGCGCAACAAGAAAGCTGGCGAAGCCTTAAAACACCCGCGTGGGCACCGGCGGGTTCATCGCAATTGCGCCGTTGAAGGCCAGTTGCAGCTGCGGGGTTTCGTAATGGCGCATGCGGCCATCCTGCTTGTTGGCCACGCACCACATGTCGTTGCCATGTACGCCGTAGACTGTGATGTAGAGCACGATGCCCCGGCCGTGTGGGGTGTCCACCTCGATCGGGTCGCGCAGCTCGAAGCTGTGCATCCCGGCCGTGGCGTTTCCCTGGCGGTAGATCGTCGAACTGCTCGGCGGCATGGCGGTCATAATGACTGGAACGTAAGCCGGCTTGTGAACGTCACAACCGGGGAAGCGCACGACACGTGGGTCAGGTAAACACCTAGCCGGGCAGTCGGCGAAACGCTTCCAACTTTCGCTCGGCATCGAGTTTGCTTGGGCTAACATTGCGATGATGTTTGCTTTGACCTGGTTGCGCTATCCGGGGCAGGGCGCGCTCATCGCCGGCCTGATTGCCGCCAACGCCTTCTTCGTCGCGACGGAGTTTGCCTTCGTCAAGATCCGCAGCTCGCAGCTCAAGACCATGCGGGTGCCGGGCAAGAAGAACTGGCCGCTCGGGCTCGCCATCCGCGTCTCGAACCATCTCGACCGTTACCTTTCCGCCACGCAGTTCGGCATCACGCTCACCAGCCTGGCCCTCGGCTGGGTTGGCGAACCGTTCGTGGCGAAATGGATTGCCGGCCCGCTTGGGAACGTGGGCATCCACGGCGCGGAGGCGGTTGCCACCATCAGCCTGACCATCGCCTTTGCGGTCATCACCTTCCTCCACATTGTCCTGGGCGAGTTGGTGCCGAAGTACTTCGCCATCCAGCGGCCGCGCACCGTGGTCCTGTGGGTCGCGGCGCCGCTCTTCATCTTCTACCACATCGGCTTTCCGTTCATCTGGCTGCTCAACCGCGCGGCCAACGGACTCCTGCTGCTCATGGGCATTCCGCCGGCCAAGGAATTCGACCATGGCTTCAACCAGGAGGAGCTCAAGCATGTGCTCATGAACTCGCGGCACGTCCACCCTTCGGACGAGTTTGTGAACAAGATCATGCTCAAGGCGCTCCGCCTGAAGGAAACCACCGCCGGGCAGGTCATGCTACCCCGCGAGGAGGTGGTCGTCCTTTGGCGCGACAAGCCGCTGGCCGAGAACCTGGCCATCGCACAGAAATCCGGCTACAGCCGGCTGCCCTACTGCGGCGACTCGATGGACCAGGTGCTGGGCGTCATCCACGTGAAGGAAATGCTCTGGCAATACCAGGTGCTGGGCGACCAGATGGATCTCCGCGCCATCGCCCGCAGCATCCTCACCTTCATGGCCAAGACGAAGCTGCCGGCCATGCTCGAACTCTTCCGGCGCTCGCGCAATCACATGGCCCTCGTGCTCAATGCGGAGGAGGAATGGCTGGGCCTCGTCAGCTTCGAGGACGTGCTGGAGGAGCTGGTCGGCGACATCCGCGACGAGTTTGACATCGAGAAGGGGCCCTTCTTCGAACGCAGCAAGGATTCCGTCCTGGTCGACGCCGACGTGCCGCTGCGCGACCTCGCCATCGAGACCGGCTGGCCGATCGCGGCGGAAACGAACGAGACGGTGGAAAAATGGGCCATCCGCGAATGGGGCGGCCGCGCCCCGCACGCCGGCGCGCAGCTGGACGTGGGCGCCTACCAACTCACCGCCGCGGAAGTCGGCCCGCGGCGCATCCGCCGCCTGCGCATTGTCCACCGTCCCGCCCCCATCCTGCCCGACGCCGAAAGCGACGGCAGCGCCCCGGAGGTATAAGTCTGCTGTAGCGGCGGTCTATGACCGTCGAGAACAAGCGCAAACCTTCCGCAACCGGGGACGGCTCAAACCGTCCCTCAGCAAGGTTTTCTTGCACGTCGGACGCGACCCAGGCGAGACCTTCGACGGTAGCCGCCGACCGCCGGGCGGCGGAGAGAGCGTAGCGACCGGAATGCCTTTCCAGCTTCCCAAGAGCCCAAAGGGCGCGAAGCCCTTAAACTCTACGTCCCCGACACGCGCGACAGTCACTCCGCTGTCGAGGGAAAGCATTCCCTTTCCCCGGCGGTCACAGACCGCCGCTACAGCAGACCCCTACCGCCGCGGACGCGCCGACTGCTGCACGATCTTCGGCACGGCCTGCATTTCGAGCGTGAGCTGACGGTAGCGATGCAGCAGCGCCTCGTGCTCGCGGCGCAGGTTGCGCAGGTCTTCCTCCAGCTGGCGGATGCGCTGATCCTTTGCCATGTCCACCGCAATCATCACGGTCGACTTGTTGCGCTCCGGGGCGGCCCGGCGCGCGGCGCGCTTCTTCTCGAAATCGAGCGCGGCAAAGAGCGCGCCGATCGGCAGCGACTGCGTGGTGACGACGTTGGTCGCGATGCTCTTGTCGCTGATCAGGTTCTCCGCGATGAACTCGCGCAGCGTGCCGATCGAGGTCGGCCCATAAAGCTCGTCCCCCGGCAGCTTGATCACCCACACCATCTCGAGAAAGGCGTACTCCGGCGCTGCGTGCCAGTTCTCGTCGCTCGTGTCGATCAGGTCCTCCGGCGAAATCTGCGCCGCGCCGGCCCATTCCTTCAGAGTCGCCTCGTCCACGGGACCGTAGATGTCGCCATCCGGCATCTTCTTGACGCGCCAGATGGCCGGCGCCTCGACCGCGAGTTCTTCGGTTTCGCTCATGGTTACGTGCCCGGCTTGGGGATGAAAAGTTTCTGGCCCACCTTGAGCGAGCTCTTCGAAGTCAGGCCGTTGGCATGGCGGATCTCCGTCACCGTCACGTTCACGCCGTGATCGCGGTACGCCTCGCAGATGAGCGACAGGGTCTCGTGCGGGGCCACCACGTGATAGTACCCCTTGTGCGGGTGCGGAGGCGAGGGCGGCGGCGTGGTCGCCGAATCGGTCGAGGCCGTGGTTGACGTCTTGTCGGGCGGAAGATGCACCGGCCCGGTGCTGTCCGGCTCCGCTGGCGGCGCAAGGGAAGGGGAAACATCCGGTGCGGTCGTCTCCGTCATGTCGTCGTTGCTCGCCTTCCTCGACGCGGGGGTGGGATCGGGATCCTCCGCATGCGCATGATGCGTCGGCTTGCTCGCCACCAGCGCGGCCACTTCGTCAATCAGCGCCTGCCGCTCCTTCACCCGCTCCGCCTTCATCTGGTCGAGCGCGTCCTGCTGCCGCGTTACCGTGTCCTGCAGGGTGGAAACCTGCGCCTTTAGCGCCGTGTTCTCGTCCTGGATCTGGCTGAGTTGCGTCTTGAAGCTGTCGAGCGCGACCTTGGTCGCCTCCGAATTTGCCTCGATCGAATCGATCTGGTCGGCGGCCTTGAGCAGCTTTTCGCGCTGATCCTCCTCGTCCTGCGTCGCGCCCGGATCGCCCATCGGCCGGGCCCGCACCGCGCCGGGAACCGGGCTGTCGTCCGCGTCCCCACCCGTCTCCGGCGATTGGCCCAGCACCGGCAGCACGAGGAGAGCGAGAGCCGTGCTAAAAGGAAGAAGTCTCACGCCGCGTCCATTTTACGTCGGCGGGAATTATTCGCAAGCTTAGGCCAAGGTAGCCGGCGTCGGCCCGACGCCGGGTCGCGCCCAAATGAGTTGGGATGGGAGCAGCGTATCCCCTGCGCGATCACGAATGGACTTCGAATGCAGTCCGGTCAAAGAAGTAGTTGATCGCGTTACAAAGAGTTAGCTTTGGGCAGCGCTTTTCCCACGCGACCGCCGCCGGGCCGGCGGCGGCTACCTCGCGCATGAGAAGCGGTCGTAACGGCGGCTGCCTTTCACCCCGCCATCAGTTTTGCCAGCCCCGCCTCATCGAGCACTGCCACGCCCAGCCGCTGCGCATCTTCCAGCTTCGATCCCGCGTGCTCGCCCGCGACCACGTAGCTCGTCTTTTTGCTCACGCTCGAGGCCACCTTGCCGCCCGCGGCGCGAATGCGGTCCGCCACCACGTCGCGCGGTTCCGTCAGCGTGCCGGTGAGGACGAACGTTTTTCCTTCGAGCGACGTGCCGCCCACCGGCGCCGCCGCCTGCTGCGCCTCGAAGTTCAGCCCCGCCTTCCGCAGCCGCTCGATCAACTCGCGGTTCTCCTCGCTGCCAAACCAGGTCACTAGGCTCTCGGCCATCACCTCGCCCACGTCGCGCACGTTCTGCAACTCCTCCACGCCCGCCGCCGCCAGCTTGTCCAGCGTGTGGAAATGAGCCGCCAGCGCCCGCGCGCCGCCCGCGCCGACATGTAGGATACCCAGTCCAAAAATCAGCCGCCACAAATCCTGCTGCTTGCTCGCCACGATCCCGGCCACGACGTTCTGCGCCGACTTCTCCGCCATGCGCTCCAGACCGGAAAGCTGCTCCAGCGTGAGCGCATAAAAATCGGCCGGGTCCTTCACCAAATCCGCCTCGACGAGCTGCTCGATGAGCGACTCGCCCATGCCGTCGATATCCATCGCCCCGCGCGCGGCGAAATGCCCGAGCTTGCGCTGCGTCTGCGCCGGGCAGGCGCGGTTCGGGCAGCGCAGGAAAATGCCGTCCCACGCCAGCTTGTGCTCGCAGGCCGGACACTGCGCGGGCGGCTCGATCGCCCGCACCGCTTTCGTGCGCGCCTCCACCACGACGCCGAGCACCGCCGGGATGATCTCGCCCGCCTTCTCAATCGTGACGTGATCGCCCAGCCGGATGTCCTTGCGCTTGATCTCCTCGAAATTATGCAGCGTGGCGCGCTTCACCACCGTGCCGGCGAGCAGCACCGGCTTCAGTTCCGCCACCGGCGTGATCGCGCCCGTGCGGCCCACCTGGAAGGTCACGCCCTCCAGCGTCGTAACCGCCTTTTCCGCCGAGTATTTATAGGCAATGGCCCAGCGTGGCGCCTTCGAGGTCGCGCCGAGCGCCGCGCGCAGGCGCCACGAATCGAGCTTCACCACCGCGCCGTCGGTCGCATAGGCAAAGCCGCGCCGCTCCGTGTCCAGCTCCTCGACCGCGCGCAGAAGCTCCGCCTTGTCGCGGCAGAACCAGGTCTTTTCCGGCGCCGGCAACCCAAGCTTTTTCACGAGCTTGAGGAATTCGCTCTGCGTGCCGCATTCCACGCCGCGCAATTCGCCCGGCCCATAGAGCACGATGGCCAGCGGCCGCTTCGCCACCAGGCGCGAGTCGAGCTGTTTCAACGTGCCTGCCGCAGCGTTGCGCGGGTTGGCGAAAACCGCTTCGCCCGCCGCCTCGCGCTGCCGGTTCAGCTTGTCGAAAGCCACGCGCGGGTAGTAGACCTCGCCCCGCACCTCGAAGATGGGCGCATCCGATTTGATCTCGAGCGGGAGCGTGCGGATCGTGCGCAAATTGGCCGTGATGTCGTCGCCGCGCTGCCCGTCCCCGCGCGTGAGGCCCTGCACGAGCTTGCCGTGCTCGTAGCGCAGGCTCACCGCCACGCCGTCCACCTTCGGCTCGACCACAAAGGTCAGCTCCTGGCCCTCCAGCGTGCGCTGCATCCGGTCGACGAACTCCTCCATCTCGGTCGCGGAGTAGGTGTTGTCGAGCGACTGCATCGGCTGCGCATGCGCCACCGTGGTAAAATGCGCCAGCGGCGCGCCGCCCACGCGCTGGCTCGGCGAATCCGCCGTGCGCAGCTCCGGGTGCGCCGCCTCCAGGTCGATCAGCTCGCGGTAGAGCGCATCGTAGTCCTGGTCTGAAATCGTCGGCGCCGCCTCCTCATAATAGGCGCGGTCATGCCGCCGAATCTCCTCCACCAAGGCGCGATGGCGTTTGGCGGGCGTGCTCATGGCGCGATAATGTACTGGCGGCACGGCGCGGATGGCAACCGGCCACGTCTGAGAAAGCGCCGCAGGCGCGGTAGCCGCCGTCGGCCCGACGGCGGAGGGAGCAACGCGACCGGAATGCCATCGGGCCGATGGCGGCTACCGTCCCGCGAGCGCTAACGTTTACAGCTGAGAAATCGATCGACGCGCCAGAGGAGCGCCCGTTGACCCAGCCGCCGATTCCAACCGTCCAGCATCGGCTGGTAGGCGAAAGGATCGCCAATTTGTTCGCGCAGACCCGGCTCGCGTTTGGTCAGGTTTCCAAGGAGCACAAGATTGCCTGCGTAACGCTTTGCCGCTTGGCGTTCGCTCCGCCAATAATAAACGCCCAAATACGCAACCAAAAGGATGATGCCCATCTGAACGCATTCGAACCACGCCTGATGGTGAACGATGGTTTGCGGAAACATGCTCAGAGAAACGAGCACAAACCCGGCCCACATCCGCTTTCGTTGCTGAATGATGATGACTTCACGCAGTGCCGTTCGGGCCTGATGCAACTCTTCGGCGGGGAGGGCCATGGTTTCCTGTTTAGCAAAACAACAATCTTGATTCAAGTAGGTGGTAGCTGAGTAGCGCTGCATTCCAATCGCTGCGCTCCCTCCGCCATTGGGCCGATGGCCTACCGGAAGACATCGTGGTCCAAGCCAGCGTCACGTGGCTTCCGTTTGCACAAAACCGCTTGACCACGGACCTTCATAAGAGGAGACTATTCAGTTCCGCGCCTTTTTGCCTGCCATGCCCAAATCTTCCCGCTCCGTTACTCCCAAATCCTCCGCCAAGTCCCACCGTCAGACCTCGCCCAGCGCCCGAAAAACGGCTGCTGCCCCGGCGAAGAAGGCGGAGAAAAACGGGCATGCGCACAAGCCCGCGCAGAACGGCCACGCCAAGCCGCTGGCCCCCGCCGTGGCCAAGCCCACCAAGCCGCCCGAGGACGGCAAGGAGCAAACGGCCGGCGCCGTCTGGACCGGTCAGCCGGAGCGCCAGGAGCGGCTGCGCGACTTGGTCAAGCTGGCCAAGGACCAGGGCTACCTCACGTGGGACGATCTCAACGAGGCGATCCCCGAGAGTGTCAACAACCCGGAGGAACTCGAGGCCATTATCATGTTCTTGCGCAACCTCGAGATCGACGTCATCGATGCGTCCGAGGTTGACCGCTACAAGCAGTCCGCCACCGGGCAGGAGGAGCAGGAGCTTTCCGACGAGGAGAAGACCGACGCCAAGCTCGACATTCTGGATGATCCCGTCCGCATGTACCTCAAGCAGATGGGCCAGGTCCCGCTGCTCACCCGCGAGCAGGAGGTCGAAATTTCCAAGCGCATCGAGGA
>CAJCIA010000017.1 GCA_903970275.1 Betaproteobacteria bacterium | reverse complement strand
CATAAACCGCCGCTACAGTGACTCTTCGTTAGAACGCACCGCCACGAAGCTGCGTACGCAACCAACCGGCAGCGCTAGTGACTCGAATTCGCGGCCGCCAGCTGCGAGTTCACGCGGCTGAAGACGGCCTTCACCGTGTTCCCAAGATTGATCAGGACCGACACCGCCACCACGGAGATGAAGGCGAGGATGAGCGCGTATTCCACGAGAGTCTGACCCCGGCGGGACTGGCGGCGTGTGCGGATGTTTTTCATTAGTCGATGGAGGAGTTGAGGACTTGCCAACGGATCGGCGGGGTCAGTCCTGTCTTCACAAAAAGGAAATAGCGTAGTTTGTTGACCACCGAAAGAGATTCATACCGGCCCTCATGCAGCGCGTTTAGCTGGTCCATGTAGGCAGTTAGTTCCGCGGCCTTCCCCTCCGCAGGTCCCGTGCCGTTGAAGTAGTCCTGGAAGGAACCGGTGCGCCGATTGAGCTGCGCGACCTCGCTGGGCTGGAGTAGCCCGCAGGTGGCGACCGCCTTCGCCTTCGCATCGCTGCCGTAGTTGTGCAAGTAGAGATAGACGCGGATGGCGTCACCGCGGTTATAGGAAAAGAAGAACGGGTCCATCGCGTAGAGCCAAAGCAGGCAGACCACGGCCAGTGCGATCAGCCCCTTGCCGTAGGCGCGATCCGTCTCCTGGGCGCTGCGCACGCCGCGGCGTTTCTTGAGATGTTCGATTTCCTTCTCGATCAACTCGCGCGAAAAGGGCGCGGGCTTGCCGGGGGTTGAAGAGGACGAGGCCATCACTCCACCTTATCGGCACGAGCGCGCCCGATCCCCGCAAAAAGTGGATGCCGCTGCGAGTGACGATGGTAGAATGGCCCCGCTGGCGACGCGCTGCGGAACCAAGGCCATGACCAAAATCCTCGTCATTCGCGGCGGCGCCCTCGGTGATTTCATCGTGACGCTGCCGACGCTGCGGCTGCTGCGCGAGCGCTGGCCCGACGCCCGCATCGAGCTTCTCGGCCACCCGACACTGGCGGAGCCGGCGATCGGCCGCTACTATCTCGACGCCGCGCGCTCGGTGAATCACGGCCCGCTGAGCGCCTTCTTCACGCCCCGCGCCGTGCTCGATCCGGAGTGGATGGATTGGTTTGGCGGCTTCGACCTGGTGCTCTCGTTCTTCTACGATCCAGATCAGCTTTTCGAGGAGAACCTGCAACGGTGCGAGCCCGGCCGCGTGCTCACGCTCAACCCGCGGGTGCCCGATCATTTCGACGCGCCGGCCGCGCAGCACTTCGCGCAGATCGTCGAGTCGATCAACCTCGAACTGGGCGGCGCCGTCGCGGCGGAGCTCTTCCCCTCGCCCGCCGACCTCGACGGTGCGCGCTCGTTCCTGGGCGGCCTGGCGCCGCGTGCGCGGCTGGTGGCGATTCATCCCGGCAGCGGCGGGGAAAGCAAGATGTGGCCGGCGGAAAACTGGGCCGAGCTGGGCCGGCGCCTCGCCAAACGATTTGAAGATGTGACGCTGCTGCTGGTGGAGGGCGAGGCCGACGCGGAACCCGCGCGCCTGGTGGCGGATGCGTGGCAGGGCCTGCGCGTGGTGCGCGCGCGCATGCTGCCGCTGGCGATCCTGACAGCGGTCCTGCGCAACGCCGCGCTTTATCTCGGGCACGACTCGGGCGTCACGCACCTGGCCGCGGCGGCTCGGCGCGATCTGCCGGTGGTCGCGCTTTTCGGCCCAACGAATCCTGCGGTGTGGGCTCCGGCGCGCGCGGATGTTCACGTGCTGCGACGCAGTGAAACGCGGGTCGATGTGCCGATCGACGAAGTAGAGTCCCTGGCCGTCAGCCTGCTGGAAAAGCGCGGCGCTTGATCGCACTCAGGCCGCGACGACCAGCGAGCTCTGCAGGTCAACCACACCGAGCGTGGCGCGGGTCAGATGCTCGATCCGCTGGCGCGACGCATCCGAGCGGACTTTGCCGGTGAGCGTCACCACGCCGCGGCGGGCCACGACCTTGATCGGGTCCGTCTCGCGCGCAAGTCGGAGCCGGAAAAGCACCAGCGCCTGCACGGAGTCATCATCCACGTCCGCCGTCTTCACGGGCGTCTCGGACGTGCTGACCTGAAGCTCGGAAATCGTCTCGGCCTCGAGCATCCGGGCGAGTTGCTCCACCCAGCTTTTTTGCGCGGCGGAGCCCACCGTGCCGGAAAGCTTCAGCTTCCCATCCGCCTCGGCCGCCTTCACCTGCGTGCGCAGGGCATGGTCTGTGGCCAAAAGCAGGTGCAGGGCCTCCTGTGTGCGGGCGTGAGCCGGACGATCTTCCAGCGCAAGCTCGATCTCGTTCTTGACCGTTTCGACGCCTTCAATTTGCCGGGCCAGCAGTTCGGCCAGGACACCGAGAAGCCGGGAGCGAACCGTCCCGGAAATCGTCACCGTCCCCGTCTCGACGTGATACCGGATGCCCGCCGGCTGTAAGTAATGGCGGTAGGCAAAAGACAGCTTAAGCAGCGCATGGCGCGATACGGCTGGATCCTGGGGCCCAAGGCTAAAAGACCCAAAATAGATAGCCGCAACCCCGATCGGACCCATCCGGGCGATGAAGTCGTCCTTGGCGTCGAAGAGCGATGCCCGGTGACCGTCGTAACTTGGTTGGGGCGACGAGCTTTCGAGGGAAGGATGTCGAAGTAAAGGGGGGTGCGACATAGGGCGTCCGGGTGAAGTATTCATCCTTCACGCAGGCAGCGTTCCGCTTTTCACCTACCTTGCCGTCTTAGCAATGTTGCTAAGGGGTGCCAAGGAAAAAAATATCGCCCTAGGCGGAAATTAGTCACAATCGCTTAAGTCGCGGCGGGAAGTTTTTGCCTGATCAGGGTCGCGTTGTGCCCGGCTGAACTTGGTTCGACGACCATTGAATTTCAACCTTCTCACCATTATGGGCGAGAAGCTGATCAAGCCGGGTCCGTACTTGATCATCGGCATCATGAGTTAAAGTCGACGTTTCGGCCGCCTTTTTGGCCAAGGCCGCCAGATCGTTGACGGCCTTGGTACGTTCATCGTCGCTCAGGCGATTGAGCAGGCTGTCCTCACCCTGAAAGGAGAGATCGCCCACTTGTTCCACGGAGAGAATCTTGGCCGGCGGCAGCGTGACCGCGATGTGGTGCGTGCCTGGGTCGATGGTCACGGAATAGGGCTCGCGCAAATCGTAGCCGGCCTTGATCCGGTACGTGGCGCTGACGCTCACTTTCTTTTCCGTGAGCGGGAGCGAATAGGACCAGAATTCCTTGTGCTCGTCGGAGCCGAGGGAGATGAGCTCCTCTCGCGTGACCACGGCGAGCTCCGCGATCGGCGCGTTCTGCGTCTGCACCACGCGCTCGTTGATCGTGATCTTCGGTTGCACCTGCAGGACGGAAGCGAACGCGTCGCGCACGCGGTCGACCGCCCGCTCCGCCGAATAAGTGCAGCGGTCGACGACGAAGAGCGTGAGCAAGGCCAGCGTGACCAGGACCAGGCAGATGCCGACGTAATGCTTCATGAGGCGCGGACCTCACAAGTCCCCTCGCCGCGTGGCCGGGGCCAGATGCCGGTCGCCCAGCTCACGACGAACATCAGAGTCGGCTGCAGCGGCAATCGCGCCCAGCTCATCCAGTCATGCGCGGGAAATCCGTGCACCTTCACATGCGCGGCCGCCATATAAATATTCGCCGGGAACACGGCGATGAGAAGCAAGAGCAGGCCCCACCCCGCCGCGCGTTGCACCTCGCGGTACGGCACGAGCAGCCCGCCCCCGCCCGCCAGTTCCGCCACGCCGCTCAGCACAATGCCGGTGAGCGGCAGCGGAATCCAGGGCGGCATGATGGGCAGGAACAGGCGCGCATCCAGCAGATGCCAGGTGCCCGCAAACATGAAGAGCAGCGCCAACACCGATCGCCCTGCAAGTCGTGCCATGGAAAGCACGTTAGCATATTTCGTGGCGGACGGTGCGGACTGTCTGGGCGCGGCGCGTCCCGCGCTGCATGCGCATGATCGGCGCACGGCCGTGGTTTTCTGGGCTTCGGAAACCAAGGCAGTGAACGCGCCTCCTGTAGCAGCGGCAGCTCCGTGAATCCTTGCATAGCTTTGGCCAGCACGGCGCCGGCCAGGGCGAGAGCTCCGAAGGTAGCCGGCAATCTCCGAGCGCCGAAGGGAGCGCAGCGACGGCAGCGACTGCATTCCGGGCGCTGGTGCGGCCTCCGGCGCTCGGAGATCGCCGGCTACCACCGACGGGCCTCGCCTCTCGAAAGGATTTGGAAAGGCAGCGTCTTTTGTAGCGGCGGTCTATGACCGCCGGGTCAGTGCGGGAGGTACCCACTTCTTCGTCGTCGTTGATCGGCCGCCCTAAAGGGTGTGCCGGCGAGTGAGAGGGGCTTGACGCAAAGGTGCACGCGCAGGCCGCGGCTGCCTTGGCGGAAGTAGAATTTCTCGCGCCACCGCCAAACACAGATTCCGGAAAGAAGCCGGTACAACGCGTAGCCACGCCTAATCCAGCCCGCGCTCTTCGAGATCCCCCTCGTCCCAACCAAAATGGTGGCCTAGCTCATGAAGAAAGGTCTGCCGCACCTCGTCCTCGAAATCCGCATCTTCCTCAAGACAGAATTCCTCGATCGCGGCGAGGTACAGGATGATCGGACCATTCGCCGCCGAGACCTCGCCCGGTGAGAAATCGGAATAGATCCCGAGCAGCTCAGGATCGTCCTCGCACCACTCTTGGAAGAGATATGGCACCGACCGCGCCGGCGCCTGAAGTTCCGGCGGGAGTTCTGCCAGCGTCGCCTCGACCACACGACGAGCCGTGTTTTCCAGCCGGTCCCAATGCGCCTGTTTCATCGAGTGATTTCAAGCGGAGCGCGGGCGGAAAGCAAATCTTCCGCTCGCTCCCCCCCAAGCGGTCATAGACCGCTGCTACAAAAGGCATTCTCAGAGACAGTTGGTGAACAACGTAATCGCTCCGTGGGCGTTGTCCCGACGCCGAGGCCGTAGCAGCGGCCGGAACGCAATCGCCTAACACGGCGCGGTGATGCCGAGGGAATCGTCTGTCGCCTCGTTCGCTCGCTGCGCATGTTCCGGGACCGGGACAGCGCGGGCTACCAGGAACGCCGCTGCGGCGGCAATAATTGTGCAGGTTAGCCAATATCCGCCGTAGCGGCGTCGATGACCGTCGACTCTTATTTAACCGCAAGGTAAACTACCAGTTTCGCATCGCAACTACTCAACCGCTGTCGACCGCCCGCGTTTCGCGTAAATCTGCAGAAGCGCGACGTCCGTCGGATTAATGCCCGAAATGCGCCCCGCCTGGCCAAAGGTGGCGGGCCGCACCTTCTTCAGTTTGGCGCGTGCCTCGGCCTTCAGTCCCGGAATGCCATCAAAGTCGATCCAAGCCGGGATCGCCTTCCCCTCGTGAGCCTGATTGCGGGCAATGTGCGCCTTCTCCCGTTGGAGATAGCCTGCGTATTTGATCTCCGTTTCCAACTGCGCGGCGACGTCGGCGTCCACCGCCTGAAAAGGCTCCGGCAGGTCGCTCCAGCTGATCTGAGGGCGCTTCAGAAGGTGAGCCCACGCCACGCCATCGTGCTTTGTGGTACTAAGCAGAACACGTACGGCTTCAATAGCTCGCAATTTAGATTCGTGATGCTTGATTCTAGAAGGAGAAGCGAGCCCCACCTCCCCACCGAGCGGTGTAAGCCGCAAATCCGCGTTATCGTGCCGAAGCGAAAGCCGATGCTCCGCCCGCGACGTGAACATGCGATAAGGCTCCTCCGTCCCGCGCGTAACCAGATCGTCAATGAGCACGCCAATATAAGCTTGGTCACGCTGGAGGATAAGCGGTCCCCTGCCCTGAACTTGTTGGGCAGCGTTAATCCCGGCTACGAGCCCCTGCCCGGCCGCTTCCTCGTAGCCCGAGGTGCCATTGAGCTGGCCGGCAAAGAACAATCCCCCCACCCGCTTGGTTTCCAGTGAAGGCTGAAGCTGGGTCGGCGGAGCAAAGTCATACTCCACTGCGTACCCCGCGCGCATGATTTCAGCGTTCTCCAAGCCCGGCACCGAACGGATAAACGCCACCTGAACGTCGAAAGGCAGACTGGTCGAGCAACCGTTGATGTAGTACTCGTCCGTGTGCCGGCCCTCCGGTTCCAGGAAAAGCTGATGGCGATCCTTGTCGGCAAACCGGACTACCTTGTCCTCCAGTGAGGGACAATACCGGGGCCCGATGCCTTCAATGCGGCCGCAATAAAGCGGCGACTTGTCTAGGTTGTCGCGCACGATCTGGTGCGTTTCGGCTGTAGTGTAGGTGATGGCGCATGGTAATTGTTCCACGTGGAACATTCCGTCACGCCATTCGTTGAGCGTGAAGATATCGTCGCGGCCGCGCCTAAGCTCGGAGATCTGATAACTAAAGGGCAGGGGAGGATGGTCGCCATGCTGAAGTTCGAGCTTCGAAAAATCGATGCTGCGCTTGAGCAGGCGAGGGGGCGTCCCAGTCTTTAGGCGCTGCAGCTGAAAGCCCAGTTTGAGCAGGGAGGCCGAAAGGCCGCTGGCGCTGTCGCCCATGCGTCCACCCGCTGTCTGTCGCAGGCCCACATGCATCAGCCCTTGCAGGAAAGTTCCCGTCGTAACCACAACGCAACGAGCCTGATAAGTAACACCGAGCTGGGTGCTCACGCCCGTCACCCGGTCGCTTTCGACGAGGATCTCGGCAATATGCCCCTGCTTCACGTCGAGTCGTTCCTGCCGCTCGCACGTGGCTTTCAGACGGAACTGATAAGCCTTCTTGTCGCACTGCGCGCGAGGTCCCCGCACGCTCGGGCCCTTGGAGGCGTTGAGCATGCGGAACTGGATGCCCGTAGCGTCGGTGTTGATGCCCATCTCGCCACCGAGCGCATCAATTTCTCGCACGATTTGCCCTTTCGCCAATCCGCCGATGGCCGGGTTGCACGACATCTGCCCGATCGTGTCCAGGTTCATGGTCAGCAGCAGCGTTTCCGCGCCAATGCGTGCGGACGCCAGCGCGGCCTCCACGCCCGCGTGGCCGGCGCCGATGACAATGACGCCGTAGGTCTTCGGGTAGATCACCGCGCTAGCTTATCCGAGGCCCGGCGTCGCAACAAGTGGCGCGGCGATTCACGATCGCCCGATGGACGGATGAACCCGCGGCCGATTGCGCTGCTGCTCCGGCGGCAGCTGGCTCTCAGCCCACGTCAGCATCTCGGCGATCTGCTCCCAGGTGAGGGGAGGTTGCGCCAGCCGGCGCTTTTCCTCCTCGCGCCGCTTGAGATCGAAACTCGCGGGGTCACTCATGGCCCAGAAGCTTCTTCAGATAGGCCACCCGGTCAAGCCGCCGTTCGCCCTCGGGAAGGGCAAGCTGGCAGGCCAGCATGTCGAGGTCGGACAGCGACCGGAACGTGATGCCATCCCGGGTAGTCTCCACGGATCGCGCCCGGCAGGATTCGTAGTCGCCCAAGCCGTACACGGAGCGAAAGATGTCGATCGCGCCGGCCTTGGAAGTGAGGCAGAAGACGCTTTGGCGCCTGAGCCAAGCCATGTCGGCCGGCACAGGCCGAAAGGTAGAGGCCGAATCTCCCCACTCCGCGCCAAGTTCGTGAAGCGCAGCCGCGACCCGGTCCAGATTGGCGTCGTCATCGCGGACCCATAGATCGATATCGAACGTGGTCACCGGCTGATGACGGAGCAGGAAGTTCATTCCGCCAATGAGGAGGAAGTCGACGCCTAAGCGGCTGAAGGTTTGCAGCACGGGGCCGGGGTTCATCCAGGCAATGGTAGGGAAGGTTCGAGTCGAAATCAATTTGCGCGCCGTGTTATATGGATGTATTATACGAGTATGGAGCTGCTCAACAAGGTGCGAACCGGGCGGGGCGCGGCGCGCGATCTGCCAAACCGTTTTCAGGTGCTGTCGCTGGACCTTGATCCCGACGTAGTGCAGGGCAATCCGGAGGATGAGGCACTGCCGAATCCCAAGACACTGTTTCTCGAGGACGCGAGCGAGTCGATCATCGTCAAGAACGACAGCCCGGACATCGGCTTCGCGGCGGGGATCAATCCCTACCGCGGTTGCGAGCACGGGTGCGCCTATTGTTATGCGCGGCCCACGCACGAGTACCTCGGCT
The DNA here is from genome assembly GCA_903970275.1 of Betaproteobacteria bacterium. Taxonomy (GTDB): domain Bacteria; phylum Verrucomicrobiota; class Verrucomicrobiia; order Methylacidiphilales; family UBA1321; genus JABDGH01. The sequence continues at coordinate 8,040 of CAJCIA010000017.1, read as the reverse complement.
TTTCCGCAGGGCTGGAGTTCGAGACGAAGATCATGGTCAAGAAGCGTGCGCCGGAGTTGCTGCGCCGCGAGCTCTCCTCGCCCAAGTGGCGGCCGCAGCCGCTGGCGATGAGCGGCGTGACCGACTGCTACCAGCCGGCCGAGCGCGTGTTCCGGCTCACGCGGCAGTGCCTGCAGGTGCTGGCCGAATTTCGCCAGCCGGTGTCCGTCATCACGAAAAACTTTCTCGTCACGCGCGACTTGGATGTGCTCAAGGAGCTTGCGGCGTTCGACGCGGTGCAGGTTTTTATTTCCATCACCACGCTCAATGCGGACCTGGCCACGCGGATGGAGCCGCGCGCGAGCCGTCCCAGCCACCGCCTGCGCGCGATTGAAATGCTAGCCAAGGCCGGCGTGCCCGTCGGCGTGATGGTCGCGCCGATCATCCCGGGCTTGAACGATCGCGAAATTCCCGCCGTGCTCGAAGGCGCGCGCAACGCCGGCGCCGTCAGCGCAGGCTACACCATGCTGCGGCTGCCCTACGGCGTGAAGGACGTCTTCACGGAATGGCTGAGGGAGCATTTTCCCGAGAGGCTCGAGCGGGTGCTCGGCACCGTGCGCAGCGTGCGCAACGGCAAGCTTAACGTCAGCGATTTCGGCTCCCGCATGCGCGGCGAGGGACCCTACGCCGAGCAGGTCGCACAGATGTTCCACGTTTTCCGCGAACGGCTCGGCTACGGCCCAATGCGCGAACTGCGGACGGAACACTTCCAGCGGCCGGGCGCGACGCAGCTCACGTTGGGGGTGTGAGTTCCGGCTTTTGCCAGTTCAGGAAAAGAAGCGGCAGGACGGTGAAGATGCTAGCGGCGAGCGCAAGAAAGTACCCGGCATCGAGTTGGAAAGAGCGTGCGACCTGAGGGAGGAAGAATGCTTCCAACGCATGGGGCAAAGACACAAAGACCAGGGACACCCCAGCGCCGGCGAGCCATCGTGTCGACCACCGCCAAGGGGGGACCAGGAAATGATACCAACGCCAACATAGGGGGAGGACAACCACTCCTTCCAGCGCACCTAGAAGGGAAATCCACCACGGCGCTCCTCCCTTCGTGACGAAATAAAGCGACCCAAGGAAGCAGCAGACGGCGAGCACGGAGCAGAAGAGAAGGGAAGGAACAAGTCCCTGCATTCCACCGGCCTTTCTTAGTGACGGTTTGATGATCAACCGCCGGTAACGACGGTAAAGTTCGTCGTCGTTCATAAGCGGACGCTGCCAGAAATCGGATGGGGCAACAAGCACGCGCGGATCCGTTGGTAGCCGTCGACCTCCGGGCGACGGAGTCGATTGGGAACGAGGGCATCTCGCGCTCGCTCGACTCCGTCGCCCGGAGGTCGACGGCTACCGCGCGCTATGCGCGCAAAGGCACCGAGCAGGCGACACTATTTTCTTAAACCGCTCGCTCGTTCTTCGGAATTACCAGCCCGCTCGAAAACGTCACCACGCTGGCGTCGCGAGAGGTGAACCACTGCTCATAATAGGTGCGCTCGAAACGGAACGTGCCGGCGGCCATGAGCAGGGCGAGCGCGCCGACGCCGTCGAAGTAACGGTCATTGCCCTCAGCCCGCATCCATCCCAGGAACTGCCGCGCATCGCCCGCCGCGGCCACGCGCCAGAGTTCGTTCTCCCACGTCTCAGTTGCCTGAAGCAGCGGCTCGGTGACAGGAAAGGGATGCTGGAACCGAGGACCCATGTGGCAGCCATCGATGCTGACGATGATGCGCAGCTTTTCGCCCGGCGGGTAGGTCGCAAAGAGCCGGGCCAAAGCGCGGGCGAGGGCATGGAATTCGTCGAGGTCGTCCCACTCGCGGTAACCCTCGAGGTAGGCGTGCAGGCCGCCGCACAGGATCGGGATGAAGCGCACCTCGCGTGGGTCGCGATGGAGCAGGTGGATGGCCTGGAGGAAGAGCAGCGGGAACTCGATGGAGTGCTCGCCTTCGTGCGGCTCGGGTCCGAAACACGAGGAGGGTGCCAGCTGCTTGACCAACTCGCGCTCGCATGTGGCGCGGCCGAGCGGCGTTTCGTAGTCGCGCGCATCCAGGTTCCATTCCAAAGGAGATCGATGACCGACGCCTAGGATGAGGTAACACTCGGCCAGCGGCGCTTCCAGCAGCGGACGGAATGCGGCAGCGTGCGCCGCCAAGCTCACGCGAAAGTCGATGTGCGGTGCAATGACGCCGGCCAGCGCCGCCGCATCAGAGCCGCTTGGCGAAGCAGCGACCTTCTTCAACGCCGCACGAAAATAGCGTAGGGCTCCTGCTTTTTCAGAGGGGTAACAGGCTGGATGGTGCGAAGCAGTAAGCGCGGCGGAAGCCATGATGACGGAGGTTAGCAAAAGCTGCCGGGAGCGAGCGACTTTGGGACTTGCGATTTTCTAAACTTAGCGTAAGAAGTTAGGTACAAACTGCCGATTAAGCAAATACGACCGCGCATTTCTTACCCGACGTTTATGGCATCATTTACCCGACTCGATAAAATTCTCGTCGTAGACGACGATGAGGAGCTGCGTCGCATGCTGGTGGATTACCTCACCGCCCAAGGCTACACCGTTCTTGGCACGCGTTCCACCTTGCAAGCGCATGAGGCGTTGAAGAACGATACGTTCGACATCGTCATGTCCGACCTGCGCCTGGAGGATGGCAACGGCCTCGACCTCCTGCGGCAGGTGCGCCAGATCTCGCCGCGCACGTATGGCATTCTCATGACGGGCTATGCCACCATGGACACGGCCGTGGAGGCCATCCGCATCGGGCTTTTCGATTACCTGATCAAGCCGGTACTGCCCGCGCAGCTTGACTTGCTGCTGGGCCGCTTGGAATCGATGCGCCAGCTGCAAAGCGAAAACCTTTATCTGCGCCAGGCGCAGTCGCCGGAAATCACCTCAAGCAACGTCGTTTGGGGCCGCAGCGCCCTGATGCAGGACATCCTGGAGATGGTGAAGAAAGTCGCTGCCACGCACGCGACCGTCCTCATCCAAGGCGAAAGCGGCACGGGCAAGGAAGTGGTGGCCCACGCCATCATGCAGAACAGCCCGCGCGCCAATCAGCCTTTCGTGAAGGTGAATTGCGCGGCTGTGCCCGAGACGCTGCTGGAAAGCGAGTTCTTCGGGCACGAGAAAGGCGCGTTTACCGGCGCCGTCGCACGGCGCGAAGGCCGGTTCGAGACGGCCAACGGCGGCACGCTGCTGCTGGACGAGATTGCGGAAATCCCCATGAGCCTCCAGGTCAAGCTGCTGCGCGTGCTGCAGGAACGGGAGTTCGAGCGCGTCGGCGGCAACAAGACCATCCGCGTCGACGTGCGGCTGATCGCCAGCACCAACCGCGACCTGCAGGAAGAGGTGCGCCGCGGCAACTTCCGCGAGGATCTCTACTACCGGCTCAACGTCGTGCCGATCAACCTGCCCCCGCTGCGCCTGCGCGGCGAGGACCTGACCGATCTCATTGAATTCTATGTCGCCCATTTTGCCCGCAAGCACGGCAAGAACCTGACCGGCGTCAGCCCCGAGTCAATGGAACGGCTCAAGGCCTACCGCTGGCCCGGCAACGTGCGCGAGTTGCAGAACACGCTGGAGCGCGCGGTCATCATGGCCACGCACGAAGGCATGATCGAGATCCCCGACTTTGCCCTGGCGGAAAAGCCCGGCATCTTCAGCAACCTGAGCGTGTCCGACACGCTGCCCACGGTGGATGAAATGGAACGGCGGCTCATTGGCTACATGCTGCTGCAGACCAATCACAACAAGACACGCGCCGCGGAGAAGCTCTCCATCAGCCTGCGGACCCTGCGCAACAAGTTGCGCACCTACCGCGAAATGGGCTTCGACACCGACAAGCCCGAGACCTGGGTCGAGGCGCCGAATCCGCCGGAGATGAAGATGGCAATGCGCGACGAGGCTTAAATCTTCGCCGAGATTCGGTTCGGAAAGTAGCCGTCGACCTCCGGGCGACGAACGATTACTCGGACGCATGTCCTCTTGAGCCCGTCGCCCGGAGGTCGACGGCTACCTGACCGCGACCCTGTGACGAAGCTCAATCTGAGACTCAATCCGGCGTAACAACGATTACGGGTGCCCTGAAGTTGCGAGCGATATTGCTGCGTCCTCAAGTACAACTTGGGAGAAGAATATGTCGGCGCGCACGTGGGTTCATGCTCTGAGTTAGATGGAAAATTCAATGGACCCGCGATTAGGCAGGGCGTGAGCTGGTAAGCTGACGGATGACCCATTTTCCCCAGGCTGTGCTGGGCACTTCGATCCAACGATGGCTCACCCACGAAGCGGCGAGGATAGGCGCCAAGACGAGCCAGCAGATGCCAAATATCTCGAGGGGCGAAAAATCGCGTCGGAAGAACCAAACCAGTGGTTGGTGGACATCCATGACAAACGGCTGATGGAGAAGATAGACGCTATAGCTGATAAATCCGACTTCTTCGAGGCAACGGAGCGCAGCCCCTCCAAATCCGCCTTTAGGTACCGCGGTGTCCCGGCTTAGGAGGCGAGCGATTAGTATCGCAGTAGCGACCGCTGCTAAGGTGAAGCAGAAAGAAAAAAGCGGATGAACGAAATTACAGATAAAGAAAAGGGAGAGGACCAGGGTTAGAGACAAATTCCTAAATGGATAAGGCTTCGCTTGAAGATGGGCTTGGGCGAGAAGCGCGCCGACAGCCCAGCTAAACCAGAAAATCAACGGGAAATGCTCGACCAGTTCGGGAAGGTTCCTAGACGGGTATAGAAGAAAAAAAATTCCGAGCATCGTTCGAGCTGAGAGTTCGATCACCCCTACAATCAAGATTGCCCCGTTCCATCCCGCGCGGCCCACAAGCCAGAGCAACAGTGGGTACAACAGATAAAGTTGCGCCTCCACCGCGATGCTCCAAAAAGAGAAATTTATACCGGGAGAGTTAGCAAGGTTGTGAAGGAGAAGTAGATGGCTGATGAGGTTGAGGCTGAGTTGTCCGATGGCGGAGGTATCATGTGCGAGAAAAGCAGCATGAAAATGGAGACGGGTGAAAGGAAATACGAAGGCAAAGAAGACAAGCGCTATCAGGTATGGAGGGTACAGCCGAAAGAATCGGCGAATGTAAAAGATGTCGAAGCGCCCATTAGCCGAGCGTTGATGGCTGAGATGGATGCAGAATCCACTTATTACGAAAAAAATTGGAACTCCGATCCATCCGATTTCAGCCGGCATGGCTAACCACATCCATAGCGGACGCGCGGGATTACGTAGAAATCCGTGATCACTCCATTCAGGGATGTGCTCACCAGCGGCATGATAACTGTGTGTTGCGAAGACAAGTAGTGCGGCCAACCCGCGAAGGTGGTCGAGAAAAGGAACGTGATCTCTGCTCGGGCTCATCGCTGATCAACCTCGCGCAACAACTTCCGTATGGAAGCGAAAACGAAATAACGGGCAACCGTGGTCCGGCGAAGCAATCTGTATAGGTCAAGCAAGCCGAAACCAACCCGTTCACCCTCCAAACTTCAAAATGCGGATGGGCATGACGACCATGGGGATGCCCTGAAGCTGCAGGCGGCGGGTGATGGCGTAGGCGGTCTCGTTGTGAAGGAGCGGGTAGTACCACTTCTCCGCCTCGAAGAGCAGCTTGCCGGCGAAGAAGACGGAGCGGGGAAAACGCTGGCGGATGCGCACGCATAAGTGGGCCGACTCGGCCACGGGATCGGTGCCGAGCGTGTACTCGCCGTCGGCGTCGAGGCCGAGCGTGCGGGCGAGCAGGATGAACTTATCGAGGGTCTGCTGCCGGTCGGTGCGGAGCTTGGCCACCTCGTCCACGCCCTTGAAGTTGCCGGAATCGAGCACGCCGACGGAGGCGAAGTAGACCTGCTTGAACTGGCCGGGGAAAGTCTTGAGCAGGATGAGCAGCGTGTGGATGCCGAGCCCGCTATAGGCGTTGACGAGCAGGACGGCGGTCTGTTTTTTCGGGTCGAGGACAATGTGCTCGTGCTCGACTTCCTCGCCACCGGAGGCGAGCTGCTGCATGTCGCCGAGCTGGGCGTTGAGCTCGGTCAGCTTGGTGCGGATGCGCTGGTAATGACCGTGAATGAGCAGGCACAGGATGATGAGCACGCCGGTGACAAAGAGGGTGACCCACGCGCCCTGCTCGAACTTGAGGATGACGACCGTGACCAGCACGCCAAAGCAAAGGATGAAGGAGAGCGTGTGGACGGAGAGCGGGGTGGCGGCCCTGGTGCCCGGCTGCGTGGCGCGCCGCTTCCACCAGAAGCGCAGCATGCCAAGCTGCGAAAGCGAGAAGGTGACGAACACGTTGATCGAGTACATGGTGACCAGCACGTCGACTTTACCCTCGGTATATAAAAGGCTGGCGATGGCCGCGGCGCCGACCATGAGCACGCCGTAGTGGCTGGTCAGCCGGTCGGAAAGCGAGCTGAAGCGGCGCGGCACCCAGCCGTCCAGCGCCATGTTGGCCATGACGCGCGGGCCGCCGATGTAGCCGGTCTGCGCGGCAAAGACGAGCAGGCCCGCCTCGCTGCCCAGGGTGATCCAGGTGAACCAGTCGCCCCAGTGGAGCTTCTCCACCAGCAGGCCGTTCATCGTCTTGGTGTCGGAGGGCTGCAGGTCGGCCAGGTAGTAGCAGAGGATGAGGCCGCCGGCAGTGACGGCGAGAGAGACGGCCATGTAGAGCATGGTGCGCTTGGCGTTGGGTACCTGCGGTTCGCGCATGGCGGAGACGCCGTTGGAAACGGCCTCGATTCCGGTATAGGTGCCGGCGCCGCGACTGTAGGCCTGCAGGAAGATGAGGAGGATGGCCCATAGGCCCAGGTGACCCGCGTCGGACTGCGCCGCCCGGTGCAGCTCGGCCACGTGCGCCCCCACGCCGGCCGCGCCGGGATGCAGGATGATGATGCCGGCCATCAACGCCAGGTGGGTGAAGACAAAGAGAAGGAAGATCGGGACGATGACGTTGATCGACTCCTTGATCCCGCGCAGGTTCAGGATGATGAGCATGCCGACGAGCATCACCTCCACGGGCAGTTTCCAGCCCTGTGTGGAGGGTGGAAAGACGTTGAAAATCTGGTCGATGGCCGAGGCGATCGACGTGGTGATGGTCAGGACATAATCGACCAGCAGGGCGCAGCCGGAAATGAGGCCGAAGTAGGGGCCGAGCAGCTTGGTGGCGACGCCGTAGCCGCCGCCGCTGTAGGGAAAGTGCTCGATCAGCCCGGTGTAGGACCACGAGATGATGCCGACGGTGAGGGTGATGGCGAGCGCCAGGAGCAGCGCGATTTCCGGATGGCTGCCCCATTGCGGGATGTCGAAAAGCGCGCGGTAGGATTCATCCGGGCCGTAGGCGCTGGAGCTAAGCCCGTCCACGCCGATGCCGACCCAGGCGAGAAAGGGGATAAGGCTGATGGAGTGGAAAAGCGAGGGGTCCTCGATGTTCCGCTCCTTGCCGTAGAAGAGACGGTGGATGAGCGTGGTCTTCGGCGGCGGCGCGTCCGGGACCACGTCGGGAAGGCTGTTGGGGTCGGGGATGGAAGCCATGCGCAGGGCCTCGAAAGGCGCACGCCTCAAGCATCCGTCGTGCCCACGGTTTTGGCAATGCTGCGGTGGATGAGGGGGATCATGCCCGTTGAGGTGGCCATCAGCCGGTAGCCGTCGACCTCCGGGCGACGGAGCTGATCAGGCAACATGATTTCCGAAACCACCCGGCAGTGCCGATGAGACCGGTAGCCGGATTTGCTGGCTGGAAGCGAGCCAAGTTTGGGTGCAAGGAAAGAAGCTCAGTGGTAGCCGTCGATGTCCCCATCGACGGAGCCGCACCAGCGGCGGAATGCCTTTCGAGCGTGTGAGCGCAGGCGGGGAGCGGGGAAGGCATTCCGGTCGCTGCGCTCCCTCCGGCGCTGGGGACAGCGCCGGCTACCACCGAGGGTTGACGCTGGGGCGGGATTTACTTCGGGGTCCGACGTTGCCGAGGTTTCTACAGAGCAAGCAGCGGTCTATGACCGCCGACGGTATAGAGGAAGCG
>CAJCIA010000016.1 GCA_903970275.1 Betaproteobacteria bacterium | reverse complement strand
GCCCGCCATGGCCAGCCGGAAATCGTAGTGCAGCCGCGACGCGTCATGCTTCTGGATGACGAAGAGGGCGGCCTTGCTCGTCGGCGATTTTTCAACCTCGCCTGCCGGCTCGGCCGTGATCTTGAAATCACGCTTGGCGTTGTAACGCGCCAGGCTGCCGGAGCTGTCGCCAGTATGTGGTTCTGCGGCTTTTCCCTGGCGCGCCGGCTTTTTCTTTTTCGACCGGCGCGAGCCGGAAGCCGCCGCTTTCTTGGCCACGGTTTTCGGCGCCGACTTTTTGCGCGACGCAACCGGCTCGTCCTTCGCCGGCTCCTGCGCCAATACATCCAGCGCTTCCACAGCGCCTTTCGGCAGCTTCTGCTTCAGCGTTAGCACCTCGGCAAAAAGATCGCCGTGCTTCTTCACGCGGGCCAGCACCTCGTCGGGGCCGAAGAAAACGAGCTTCGGATCCTTCTTCTTCAGGCACGCTTCCACCTCGCTCCACTGCAGCGGCGCGGCCACGAAGGGCTTCGATTTCGCGCGCAACGAGTAGACGCAGATCGTGGTCTTGCTCTCGTCGTTCTGGCTCCAGTCGATCAGCACCTTGCCGCCGCGGATCGCCTTCTTCATATCGTAGACCACGCGGTCGGGATGCGCGGCGGTCATCGCCATGGCCAGCGCCTTGGCAAACGGCTTGGTCACGTCGTAGCTCGTCGGCGTGTTCAACGGAATGTGCAGCTGCAGCCCCTTCGAGCCGCTGCACTTGATCCAGCATTTCAGGCCCATGCCCTGCAGCAGCTCGCGAATCCAGATCGCCACCTGCGCGCAATCGGTCACGTCCGCCGGCTCGCCCGGGTCGAGGTCGAACATGATCTGCGTCGGGCAAGTCACGTCCTGCTTTTTCGCCAGGAACGGGTGCAGCTCAAGGTCCGCCAGGTTCGCGATCCACGTCAGGCTCGCAAGATCGTTCACGATCAGATAGTCGATCCCCGCCGGGTCGCGGCCGCCGGTCACCAATGCCGTCTTGATCCACGAGGGCCGGTATTTCGGCGCGCGTTTCTCGTAAAAGAACTCGCCGTTCACGCCGTTGGGATAACGCTTCATCGTCAACGGCCGGTCCTGCAGGTGCGGCAGCAACACCGGCGCGATCTTTGCCAGGTAGTCGATGACCTGCCCCTTGGTGAACCCGCTGTCCGGGTAAAGCACCTTGTCCAGGTTCGAGAGGCGCAACTCGTGCCCGTCGATGGTAAAGGAGGCTTCCGTGCGCGGCATACGAGGCGCGGCGGATTTACCGCTCGTAAGTCCCAGTGAGGCGGCCGGTGGCAAGCACCGTGTGATCCTTGATGGCGTCGAGGAACGCATCGCGATTGGGCACCGCGTCGAAGAGCAGCGTCTCCTGCAGCGCGAGCAGCTCGAAGACATAATGGTGCGGCCCATGGCCGGGAATCGGCGCAGGGCCGTCATAGCGCTGTTGCCCCATCGAGTTCCTGCCCAAGAGTAGCCCCGGCCGCTCTTGCGGACTGTCCTTGCTGGGCAATGCATTTTCCGCGAAGCCTGTGCTCGTCGGCGGAATGGAATAGACCAGCAGATGCAGAAGCGGCTGAGGAAACGGCACATCGTAATCTTCCACCAGCAGGACGAGTTCCTTGGCTTCCGCAGGGATGTTCGTCCACGCCAACGGCGGAGAGATATCGCCCGCTTCCACGGTGTAGAGGCTTGGGATGCGCGCGCCATCCTCAAACGCCGTGCTAGTCAGCCGAATGGAAGACGGCACGGACGCGAACTTACTCGCGCTAAGCAGGAGCTCGTTTTCGCCCGCACGAAGCGGATTCAGGACTTTGCCAACGACTTCGAGCATAAGAAGGAAATACGCCTTGGCGGCGCGACATGATTAACCTACACCCCGCTGCCGCCGCGCAAGACGAGGAAAACGATTAGGATGATCAGCAGCAGGCCTAGCCCACCGCTCGGGTAGTAACCCCAGCCGGTGCTGTACGGAAACATGGGCAGCGATCCGATGCCGCCAAGAAGAATAAGGATGAGAACGACCCAGAGGATGGTAGGCATGAATCCGTTACTGGCAGGAGATATGCCACGCAGATTAGATTTCGAAACTGACTCGACACGAGGCCCTTGCGCTAGAAGCAATTACGTTTATCGCTGCCTTTTGCAGGCCTTTTTGCCGCTGCGCTGGCAAGTTGCCAGCCCATCACCCTTTACGCCTCAGCTTTTAGACGCGGCGGCACCCACTTGGAGAAGTCTGGCGGCGTGCGGCCTTCATCGTAGTCGATGTAGTCGAACATCGTCGCGATCTGCCGATCGAAACGCTCGAGCCCACTTTCCTTGATGCGGTGCGCGACCCGTTCGCTCGCTTCGTCGCGCCAGCCGCGCTTGCTGATGAAGGCATTCCAGATTTCCACGTCATCATCCTCCCACGCACGGCCATGGGCCCGGCACCAGCCGAGAATCTGTTCGTCCGATTCGCCCGCCGCGACGCGCGCCTTCACCGCCTCGTAATCCACGCCGAGAAACTTCAGGCAACGACTGTCGAAGCCGTCACCCAGAAACTCGTGAAACTCCGCCGGCAACTGACCTGCGGCGTGAAGCCGAATCTTGTCCAGCATGCGTGCGAAATAAACGAGGCCCTGGGTGGCCTGGTACGGGCTGCAAGGATAGGGCATGATACGCCAGCGTAGACGCGGCGCCGCGTGAAACGAGAGGAAAGTCGAGCGACGTCGCGGGATTGTCAGCGCATCCTGTCGCGATACGATGAAGCGCCATGCGCGGCCTTCTTCTGCTTTCTCTCTTTATCTTTTTACTCTCCGCCGTGGTGCGGGCGGACGATCCCGCCCCGCAGCTCTCCGCCGATCAGCTTGCGCAGGAAGCTTCCTCCCTGCAGTGGCAAACCGGGTCGATCACGCTCCGCCGCGGTCTGGCCAAGCTCGACCTCCAGCCCGGCTGGCGTTTTCTCGACGGCGCGGATGCGGAGAAGGTGCTGCATAACTTCTGGGGCAACCCGCCGCAGGATCCGCCGCTGGGCATGATCTTTCCGCCCGGGCTGGGACCGCTCGACCGCGATGCCTGGGCCGTCCTCGTCGCCTATGAGGAGGAGGGCCACGTCAACGATTCCGACGCCGTCAAGATCAACTACACCGACCTGCTCAAGACCATGCAGCAGGAGGTCCGCGACGAGAATCCGAAGCGGCAGCAGCTCGGTTACCCGGCGATGGAACTCGTCGGCTGGGCCGAGCCGCCGCACTACGACGCCGCGAGCCACAAGCTCTATTGGGCCAAGACGCTGCATGAGATCGGGGCGCCCGGCAGCGGGCTCAACTACAATATCCGCGTGCTCGGCCGCAAGGGCGTGCTGGTGCTCAACGCCATTGCCGACCTGCGCGATCTCGGCACCGTCTCCACGCAGATGCCCCGCGTCATGGCCATGGTCGATTTCCAGCCGGGCAACACTTACGCCGAATTCGATCCCAAGGTGGACAAGGTGGCGGCGTATGGAATCGCGGGGCTGGTGGCGGGTACGGCGGTCGCCGTGGCGGCCAAGGCCGGGCTGCTCAAGTTCATGATCCCGCTCCTGCTGGCGGCGAAAAAGTTCATCGTGTTCGTCGTGATCGCGCTCGTGGCGGCAGCAAAGAAGATTGGATCGGCCATTCGTGGCAAGTCGGCGGTGGCTCGGCCGTTCGAGCATCCGAAGGACGCGTCGGATCCGCCACCACCCGATCCCGGCGGGGGATTTCCGCCGACGAAGTCGTTCTAAGGCGGGAAACTGGCGCGAGAGTGCGAGGGTTCAAACTGTCAAAGGCAC
>CAJCIA010000015.1 GCA_903970275.1 Betaproteobacteria bacterium | reverse complement strand
GAGCAGCGCGTTGCTCTTGTTCACGTAGCCCGTGTAGAGCTTCATGTGCTCCTCGTGGGTCTTGTCGCTGATCTTGCCGGTTTTGCCCTTCACCTTGGCGAGGAGGGCCGCTTGCTTGTTTTCGTATTTATGAGCCATGTTGGGAATTGGGGTTAAGGAACAAGCGTAAGGGCTGGCAGACAGGCGTCAAACGATGCTTCGTGACGTCGCCACTTCGGGCGACGATGCCGTACTGTTGCGGTGGTCGATGACCGCTAGAGTCCTGGGGGAAATGTAAGCCACTCCTCGGCGGTCATAGACTGCCGCTCCAGCTAAGCGGATGCCGGCGCGGTCGCCTTCGCCTGCAGCCGCGGCTCGCTCTTCAGGATCTCGTCCAGCGCCGGCCACTGAGTCTCGTCGATCTGGTTGAACGACTTCAGGTAGATGCCCACCAGCACGGGGTCGAACTTGGCCAGCAGGGTATCAACGGCCGCGCGCAGCTTCTCCGCTGGCGGCTCGGGCGGGAACGTATCGGCGCAACCATTGTCGCCATGCTCGATACCCAACGCGTCGAGCCAGGCGCAGAGCATCGGGGCCTGGGAATCGATCAGCCAAGTGGAAAGCAGGTTGAAGCTCAGCACCTCCATCTCCGGCCGGGCAAGGAGGCGGGCCCAGGTGGCGTGGCGTTCCGTCTTGGGTGTCTCCATCAGGATCGGCACGCGCACGCCCATGCGCGGGGCCATCAGTTCCAGCGCGGTGCGGTACAGCTTCTTGTTCGACTTCTGCACGCTGCACAGAATCTCGTTAACGAGCGGGGCAGGCAGCGTGGGCCAGATGGCGTGCGTGGGGGTGGGCATGAGCGAGACAATATCCGGGATTTGCACACGCGCTCCAAGCCGCTTTTTTTGGGGAGGGGAGATTTTGAACGGGATCAACGGATTAACGAATGGGGGACGTAGGTAGGCACGCTCTCTTTTCCGTATATCCATCCCGCAATCCCATTAATTCGTTAATTCCGTCTAGAATCGTGAAGCCATGAAAATTCCCAACCATGCACGCAGGCTGGTGCGCGCGGATTACGCGGATGGGAACCCCGCCCGCATCGCGCGCTTTTTCCTCGGCAAGGTCATCTGCGTCCAGGCCGAGGACGGTTATGCGGAGGGCATGATCACCGAGACCGAGGCCTACGGCGGCATCGAGGACGCGGCCTGCCACGCCCATCTCGGCCGGCGCACCAACCGGACGGAGATCATGTTCGCCCTAGGCGGCGTGGCTTACGTGTATCTTTGCTACGGCCTGCACCGCATGTTCAACATCATCACCGGCCCGGCGGATTCGCCGGAAGCGGTGTTGGTGCGCGCTGTAAGGATCATTGCCGGGCACGACCACGTGCGTCGCCGTCGGCCCGGCGTGAAGGAAAAGGATTGGGCCAGCGGTCCGGGTCGCGTCTGCGCCGCGCTTGGCATTGCGCTGCACCACTACGGCCATGACCTCGCGGCGGGGGAAGAGGTCTGGATCGAGGACCGCGGCATCAAGGCCCCCCGCCGCCAGGTCACCGCTGGCCCGCGCGTGGGTATCGACTACGCCGGCGACTGGATCCACGTGCCCTGGCGGTTTGTTTGGAAGAATAACGCGGCGATCGACAAGCCGCTAAAGCTCTCAAAGTGATGGAATTTCGCTTAAGCGAAGGATCTCATTGGTAGCCAGCGCTCTCTGAGCGCCGGAGGGAGCGCAGCGACCGGAATGTCAACCAAGGGAGGCCACCAACACACAGCTTCAGCATCTCGCAGACTGCTGCCACTACGATCAACTCGCCCTCAGCAGCCCTTTGACGGAAAGGTCCTCATCAATGTCCGGCCAATGGATTCCGACGCCGCCACTGATTAGCCGCCAATTCTGGCGCTGAGCGGGAGTCGCCGCCAAAAGCCGGGGCGACCACGCCAGCGGCGCGGAAATAATCCGTCCGTCGGAGAGCGTCACCCGAAGAGATTCGTCGGTGCAAGTGACGTCAATCGCATCCGAATCAACGGCGATGTCCGAAATGCCCATGCCATTTACTTATAATCTCAGAATGTCGTATTTCAATGATCTTCCGGATTGCGTTTAGTTCGGGGCCGTTCATTCGCCGGGACTGTACGAGGATGATGGGCTCAAGCCAAAACTTGGCATAACGCTCTGCGGCCTCAACGTGAACGTGGGGCGGTCCTGTTCCTTCCTGACTAAAGAAAAAGAACCGGTAAGGGCCCTCCCGGAAGATCTCAGGCATGCACGTTACCGCAGCACCGGCTCCGCGTAATAGGTGAAGCCCGTGGACTCCACCAATTGCACGGGGAGCAGCTGTCCGCGCCAGCGTTCGTTGGCTTCGACCAGGACCAAATGGTTGCCGGGCGTGCGGCCTTGGAACCGGGCGTCGTTGGTGCGGCTTTCGCCTTCGACCAAGATGTCGGTCTGCGTGCCGACCAAGTCCCGGTTACGTTGCGCCGCCAGTTCGTCCAGGACGCCGAGCAACACCTGGTTGCGCTCCATCTTCACTTCCTCGCTGAGCTGGTCGGGCAGCGTCGCGGCCGGCGTGTCGCGGCGCGGGGAGTAGCGAAAGATGAAGGCGTTGTCGAAGGCCACCTCCCGCACGAGGTCGCAGGTGGCGCGGAAATCGTCCTCCGTCTCGCCGGGGAAGCCGACGATGATGTCCGTGGTGAAGGCCATGCCCGCCCGCGCCGCCCGCAGCTTCTCGATCAGCCGCCGGTACTGCGCGCCCGTGTAGGCCCGATGCATCGCCTTGAGAATGCGGTCGCTCCCGGACTGCAGCGGCATGTGCACGTGCGGGCAGAGGTTAGGAAGCTCCCGGAAGCAGGCCACGAGGTCGTCCCGGAAGCCGATCGGGTGAGGCGAGGTGAAGCGCAGCCGATCCAGCCCCGGCACGGCACTGACCGCGTGCAGTAATTGCGCGAAGGGCGAACGGCCGTCCCTGGCGGGGAACTCATGCCGCCCGTACAGATTCACGATCTGCCCCAGCAGCGTGACTTCCCGCACGCCCTGCCGGACCAGCGACCGCACCTCCTCGACAATCTCGTCGATGGGCCGCGAGCGCTCCGCGCCGCGTGTGCTCGGGACGATGCAGAAAGTACAGCGCATGTTGCAGCCCTGCATGATGGAGACAAACGCGGTCACTTGCCTCGGTGCGAGCAGGTGATCGCGAATCGTATTCTGCGAGCCGACCTCCTCTGCCACATCGACAATCGGGGCCCATGGCTCGCCGCCGTTCCGCGCCTCCAACAACTCATCCACCCGCCGCCCCACTTCGTGAAACTTCTGCGTGCCCAGCACCAGGTCCACGGCGGGCAACTCCTCGACTAGCGAGGCGCCACGGCTTTGCGCCATGCAGCCGAGGAAACCAATGACCTGGTGGTGACGCCGCTTTTTACGGCCCTCCAGGGTACGCATTTTCCCGATCGCCTTTTGCTCCGCCATGTCGCGCACGGAGCAGGTGTTCAGCAGCACGACGTCGGCGCCTTCCTCGTGCTCGATCAGTTCGTGGCCGCGCCGGGTCAGGTCCAGCGCCACCTGCTCCGAGTCGCGCACATTCATCTGGCAGCCGTACGTTTTGATGAAGATACGCGGCATGACGGTCGAGGATAGCAGAGCAGGCCGCCGTTTCGAGTCCGTTGTCACCAAAGCACGGGAAACGAGGTGCGCAGACGCCGCTTTTCGTAAAGAAAGTACACCTATTTAACCATTGCTTTCTTACTGATGATCAGGCAATTAATAGAAGTAGGACGCAGCGGCGGCGGCCTTTCAAATTCCTTCCATGCACTCGAACCTCACGTTCCAGCGACGTTTTCGCGCACGTCGCGGGCAGACGTTGGTGGAATATGCGCTTATTCTCGCGTTGATTGTGGTGGTTTCTGCCGCGATTCTCATCCAGATGGGCGGCACGCTGCATGCGCTTTACAGCACGATTGACTCCCAGGTGGCGCGGACGGCCACCGGCTCCTAGGCGCGGTTGCGTTTATTGAAGCGGGAAGCGCCAGCTGCGTCGCTGCCCAAACCCACGCGATCCTTGGCTAGTCCGGGGAAGCATCCTACTTTCGCGACGTGACGTTCGCTCCTGCCCCGCGGCCGGTCTGGTGGCTGCCGACCTTCGGGTTCTTCCTCTTTCTCTTCATCGAGGCGGGAATGTTCTTCAACGCCAACCGGCTTTTTGAGGATCCCGCCGCCGGTCGGCATCTACGCATGGGCGAGATCATCCTGGCGACCCACGCCGTGCCCCGGGCCGATCCGCTGAGCTTTACCCACGCAGGCGAGCCCTGGATTGACTACGAGTGGGGCTTTGAGGCCACGCTGGGCGAGCTGGAGCGCACCAGCGGCCTGCCGCTTGTTGCCGCTTTCTGCACCGCGATTTTTGCGACAACCCTGCTGGGGGTTTACCGGACGCTCGTCCACACTGGCGCCACGCTGCTCGCGGGATTGGTCACCCTTGGCGCGGTCTTTCTCACGCTCTACATCCATTTCTCTGCCCGGCCGGTGCTTTTCACCTACCTGTTCTTCGCGCTCGTGGTCGAGGTCTGGTACCGCCGCCCGCAGCCCCTGCGGCGCGATTGGCTGGTGCTTCCGCTGGTCTTTTTGGCGTGGGCCAACCTGCATGCCGGGTGGGCAGCGGCGCTGGCCTTCCTCGCCCTGGCGTTGCTCGGGCGGGTGATCGACCGTGCGGCCGGCCGCTCCAAGGGCGAGGACAAGCCAATCGTCCCCTGGCTGGGGCTGACGTTGCTCTGCGCCTTTGCGGTCTCGTTCAACCCCTGGGGCTGGTCGATCTACCGGCACATCTTTGCTTTCGCCACCAGCTACAAAAGCTTCGCGCTTTGGGATGAATACGCGCCGCCCAATTTCTCGCAACCCAGCACCACGGCGCTGGCGGTGCTGTTCGTTCTCGGCGTGGTCACCATCTCGCGGATCACGCGCCGCATGCCGGTGTGGCCGGCGGAGGTGATCGTGCCCGTTCTCTTCTTCCTCGATGAGGGACTCAAGGCGCAGCGGCACGTGTTGCTCCTGATTGAAGTGGCTGCCGTGCCCTTGGCGCGCGACTTGTCGGCGCTTTTTCATGGGCGCGCATTTCCGGAATTGCGCGAACGGCTCCGCCTTTTCGCCGAGCGTCAGCGGTATGCTCAAGGCGACGCATGGATGGCCGCCGTAGCCGCGGTTTTGCTTACCGTGCTTTTTCTTTCCAGTGCGGCGGGACACGGGATCGTGGTCGGCCGACCCGTCACGCCGCACCTTGTCGCCTTCATCCGCGCGCATTCCGATCGCTTCATGCGTCCGCTCGTCACCACGTGGAACGCCGGCCCCCTGCTGTGGAATTTGCGGCCCGATTTCCGCGACAGCTTCGATGACCGGGGCGATTTCTATGGCGACAAGACCGTCTTCGCCTTCGTCAATCTCTACAACGGCGTGCCCGGCTGGCGTGCGACGCTGGACCAGGGCAACTACGACTCGGCCATACTCGATCCTCACCTCCAACTTAACCAGCTGCTGCACCTCACCGGCGGCTGGCACGAGGTCTACCACGATCCGCACGCGGTGATTTACTGGCGCGACCGGCCTGCCCCATGAGCCGCGGCATCTACCTGGTGGCCAATCGCCGCTCTGAGCGGCAGGCGGCCAATCTCGTCTACAGCCTGCGCCAGTCGGGCTGCACGCTGCCCATCGGTCTCATCCCGTATGACGATGACCTGCCGGCGCATCCGCCGTTGCTTGCGGAGACAACCTTCATGCCGGTGGAAAGCTTTCCCGCCGAAGGCCGCGCCGTTCTCGACGAGATACGCCAGCTCTGGCCCTTTACCAGTCTGGGATTGCTGCGGCGCTTCCTTGCCTTTTACGGACCGTACGACGAGTTCATTTACACGGACAATGACATCGTGGCGCTCGGCGATTGGACGCCCTACTTCGACCCACTTGCCGACCACGATCTCGTGCATGCGGATCAGGAATTCAAGACCGCCGGCCAGTATAATTACCACGATCCCGCGGCGCTCACGCGCGAGTTCGGTCGGGACGCGCTGCTCTCCGCGCTAACCGCCGGCCACTTTGCCGCAAGGCGGCGGCCGGACTGCACGGAGCTTTTCCGCCGCGCGATCGCTTGGATCCGCCAGCATCCGCAGATTCCCATGGCGCACGACCAGGCGTTCCTGCACCTCACCATCCTGCTCGGCGGCTTGCGCACGCTCAACTTCTGCCGGCCGCCGCATAACTGGCCGAGCACGTGGGCAGCCGATTACCGCAATTCGCTGGCGGTCGCGCAGCGTGTGCAGGGTCCCGGCAGGCTGCTTCATCTTCATTACTCCGGCGGGCTGTCGAACGGCTATGCCGCCGTCGAGGATTTCTGCTACGCCGACAATTCCAATGCGGAGCGGTTGCGGCACCTTGCGACCGCGGCCTTGGTGCATGGCAGTGGACTGCACGTGCTCCGCCGGCGGATTTGGCCGGCACTCAGGCGCCGCCTGCGCGGCCGCTAATTCGCGGCCTGGCCCCAGGGGACTCGGGCGACAAAGGCGTTGTAATTCTTCTGCGCCTGGTCGATCACGTCAGGCGTCTGGACCATGGCTGCCTTCAGGTCGGTGATCTGCGACTCGAGGTCCTCGATCGCCTCGCGCTTTTCCTGGCGCGAATCGAAGTAGGGATGGTTGTTCACGACTGAATGGCCGGTGACGGCCTTGCCAAAGAAATTGACCGCAGCGGAAAAGGGATTGTTCTTGTCCGGCGAGCCGATGCGGCGGTTCTCGTACGCTTCCTTGCGCGCCTCGAGTGAGGCGAG
>CAJCIA010000014.1 GCA_903970275.1 Betaproteobacteria bacterium | reverse complement strand
TGGAAAAGAAGGAAAAGGACACCAAGAAGAATTCCTCCGCCAGCAAGCTGAAGGAACTGAATTTCCACATGAACATCGACGACCACGACTACGGCGTGAAGATGCGCCATGCCGAGGAGTTCATGTGGAAGGGCATGAAGGTCAAGATGGGCCTCAAGCTGCGTGGTCGCGAAATGATGCACCAGGACCTGGCCATGGGCCTCATCCGCCGCATGCGCGAAGACCTTTCCGGGATCGGGGTCGCCGATTCCGAACCAAAATTGATTGGCAAGAGCATCAACTTGATGCTATCACCCTTGCCCGTCCGAAAAAGGGTGCGCCGCTTCTCCGAGGAGGATGAGCCGGCCCAGGAGGAGGAATCGCATGATTCCGCGCCTCAGCAGGCTCAGACCGAGCCGGCCCCGGCTTTGAACGGCAACTCGTAAAATCAGGATCGTTATGCCCAAGCCCATCGCTCGTCGTAAAACCAAGAAGTCCGTTGCCAAGCGGTTCAAGATCACCGGCACCGGCAAGGTCATGGCCGCGCAGTCCGGCCGCCGCCACCTGGCCGGCAGCAAGAACCGCAAGCGCAAGCGTCACCTCGCCAAGTCCAAGCAGACCGACGTGACCGACACCTACCGCATCAAGTCGAACCTCCCGTTCGCCTAAACTTTTTTTCCGGAGATACCACCATGCCACGCGCCACCAACGCCCCCGCCTCTCGCGAACGCCGCAAGCGGGTCATCCAAAAAGCCAAGGGTTACCGCGGCCGCCGCAGCAAGCTTTTCCGCTACGCCAAGGACGCCACGATGAAGGGCCAGTACTGGTCCTACCGCGATCGCAAGACGCGCAAGCGCAACTTCCGCAATCTTTGGGTTGCGCGCATCAACGCCGCCGTCCGCACCTTCGACATGACCTACAGCCGCTTCATCGAGGCGCTGACCAAGGCCAAGATCGACATCGACCGGAAGATCCTCGCCGACCTGGCCGTGAACGAGCCGCAGGCCTTCGCTGCGATCGTTAACAGCCTGAAGAAGGCCTAGATCCCGCAGTCGCGCGGCGTCCTGCCGAAGGGCGTCGCTGTGTTTTCTGCCGGCGGAGTCGCAGGCGACGGTCTGGTTTGCTGCTGGTAGCCGGCGACCTCCGGGCGCCGGACGTCAAGTGAAGACGCGTCCTCCATTCGTCCGTCGCCCGGGAGGTCGACGGCTACCTTCGACCCGACCTTGTTTGCGGGGGACCAGTCACTAAGCTTGGGGATGCTCACACCCGTCGGCGTGGCGCTCGGTTCCAATCTCGGCAATCGTGCCGCGGAATTGGACGCAGGCTTCGCCTTCCTCCAAAGCTTGTCCGCGCAGCCCATTCGGCGCTCGTCCATCCTGGAGACTGAGCCGGTGGATTGCCCACCCGGCTCGGCGCCTTTTCTGAACGCGGTGGCCGAGTTGCAGGTCAAGCGCACCGAGCTCCCACCTCGCGACCTGCTCGCGAGACTCCAGGTCTTCGAGCAAGCGCGTGGCCGTTCCCGCGAGCATGCCCGCAACGCGCCGCGTCCGCTCGATCTCGACATCCTTTATTACGGCGACCAAATTCTGTGCGAGCACGACCTGGTCATTCCGCATCCCCGGGTCGCCACCCGCCGCTTTGTCCTCCAGCCGCTGGCGGAACTCCGCCCCGACCTGGTGCTGCCGGGCCAGACGCGCACGGTGCGTGAGCTTCTGGCCGCTGGCATGGAACGTTAATTAGGCCTAAGCTAGGGCATGGACCAGCACGACCGCATCCGCGAGATCGAGGCGCTTGCCTTCCACCTGTGGGAGCGCGAGGGACATCCGCCCGGCCGGGCGCTGGCCAACTGGCTCCGTGCGGAGCGGCTGCTCTCCGACGACGTTTTTCTTGAGCAGGAATTGCAGACCGAGGTGGCCGAGGGCGGGATCGTGCCGCGGACCCAACTCCTGCCACTCTCGCCCTTTGTCACCGACCCGATCACGTAACGACGTGGACGCAACGATCACGCCCGAGTGGATCCGCGGGGCCAAGGCGCGCGGCGAGCGGGTGGCGGCGCTGACCGCCTACGATTATCCCACCGCTCGGCTGCTCGACGAAGCCGGCGTGCCGCTGATTCTTGTAGGTGACTCCGTCGGCATGGTCGTGCTGGGTTATCCCGATACTACCCAGGTCACGCTCGCGGAAATGCGTCACCACGTGGCCGCCGTGGCGCGGGCGAGGACGCGTGCGCTGGTCGTAGGCGATCTTCCCTTTCACACCTATCAGACCCCCGCGGAAGCGCTGGCCAACGCCCGCGTGCTGATGGAAGCGGGCGCGCAGGCGGTCAAGCTGGAGGGTGGCGTGAGCGTGGTGCCGGAGATCGAGGCGATCCGCGGTGCGGGCATCGCGGTGATGGGCCACATCGGCATGCTGCCGCAATCCGTGCATGAGGAAGGCGGCTACAAGATCAAGGGCAAGACGGATGAAGGCCGGGCGCAGTTGCTGGCGGATGCGAAAGCGGTGGCAGCGGCCGGCGCCTTCGCGCTGGTGATGGAGCTGGTGCAGCCAGAGGCCGCAGCCCTGATCACGGCAAGTGTGGACATTCCGACTATCGGCATCGGCTCCGGGCAAGGCTGCGACGGGCAGATCCTGGTAACGCACGATCTGGTCGGGGCGTTTCCGTGGTTCCGGCCGAAGTTTGCGGTGGCGCGGGCGGAGGTCGGCGCCGCGATTCGTGCCGCGGCGGAGAGCTTTGTGCGCGACGTGACGACGCGATAAGGCCGGCGCAGTTGAGCGCGCTTTTGCGCGCAGATTGCGACGGTCCTGGACCGCTGCTCCAGCGGAAGCGGATTATTGGCCGGTGCCGCGGAGGGTTTCCACAGGTTCGAGGCGGGAGGCGCGGCGGGCGGGAACGTAAGAGGCGATGAACACGGCCACGGCGGCGAGCACCGCGGCGATCAGGTAGTGATAGATCGACCACTCGACGAGGAAATAGTCGGTGCGGAGAATGCCTCGGAAGTTCACCGGGATCTTGGAGATGACGTAGGTGAGCAGCGCGCCGAGGCTCCAGCCGAAGACAATGCCCACAACCGCGACGCAGACGCCCTGCCAGAGGAAGATGGCCGCGATGTCGCCGCGGTCGTAGCCCATCGAACGCAGGATCGCGATTTCCTTCACGCGCTGCATGACGGAGAGGGAAAGCACGTTGAAGATGCCGAAGCCGGACAGCAGGATGATCATCGAGACGACGATGGCGGCGGAGAGGCGCAGCGCGTCGAAGAGATGGAGATTGCCCGCCTGGCGCGCCTGCCAGGAATCGGCCTGGTGGGAGAGCAGGTCCCGGAACTCGTCGGCCATCTCGGGCGCGCGATCGGGATTCACCAGCTTGACCAGCATGAAGGAGACAAAGTAGGGCTTGTGCAGGATTTCCTGCGCGGTGCGCAGGTGCACGAAAACGTTCTTGATGTCGAAATCCCAGACGCCTGTCTCGTAGATCAGGTCGATGCGAAAGCGGCGCGTCTCGTTCGTCGGGCCGAGCACGAACACGTCCTGCCCGGCGTGGAGGTCCATCCGCTCTGCCAGGCTCTGGCCGACGCAGCAGCCCTCGGGATCGTTGCGGAAGTCCTCGATGGAGCCCTTGTTCACCTGCTTGGCAAAATCGGTCGTGCGCAGGTGCAGGTCGAGATCGATGCCCTGCAGCGAGACGCCCTCCTCCTGGAAACCGGCGCGCAGGAAGGTGCGGCCCTCGACGATGGGCGAGCAGGCAACCACCTCCGGGTAGGTCATGAGGACGTCGATCATGTGATAGGCGTCCTGGATGCCGGGGTAATATTTCTTTTGCTGCTGGCTGGCGACGAGCAGCGATTCGCCCGGCTTGGCGGAGAGGATGCTATTTCCGGAATCCTGGAATCGGTCGGAGATGACGAGGGCGCCCTCGGAGCCGAGCACAGTCTGGATGTAAAATTTCTCGAAGCCCTCCGTCTGCGCGCAGGCGGCGATGAAGGCGCCCACCCCGAAGACGACGCCGAGCGCGCTCAGCCCCATCGAGCGTTTGTGCGCGAGCAAAAAACGCAGCGCGATGTGGAAGGAGGACGAGCGCACGGGGAGGAGCGGCCGGCCTACTGCGACTTCTCCGTGATCTCGCGCACGCGCACGCCCGGCTTGTAGAGATCCTGATTGGAGAGGATGACCATGTCGCCCGCGCTCAGGCCGTCGGTGATTTCCGTCCGTTCCAGCGTGTGAAAGCCGGTGTGCACCGTCACCGCGCGCACCCGGCCGTTCACGATCTGCAGCACTTGGTTGCCGTGGCGGATGGCGCGCGAGGGCACGGTGAGGGTGTTCTGGCGCTCGCCGATGATGATGTTCATCTCGCCCGTCATGCCGGGCAGGAGCAGCGCGGGCGGATTATCGAGGCTGAAGATGACGCGATAAACCTGGTTTTCCGCCTGGGGCAGGATCTTCTTCAACGTCCCGGCCAAGTCCCGGTCCTGCTGCGAATAGAGCCGGATCTTCGCCTTCATGCCCGGGGCGAGATAACCAACGTCCTCCTCGTTCACTTGGGCGACGACCTGGTTCTCCGCGCTGCCGATCATGCAGATCTGGGTCTGGGGCGGCAGGTATTCACCGAGGTGCGAGTAGCTCTCGAGGATGACGCCGTCCATGGGCGAGGCGATGGCGTCGTGGCCGATCTGGTCGTTGAGCGCGTCGCGCGCGCGCTCGGCGTTTTCCACGTCGGTGTTGAGGGCGAGCGTCTCCTTTTGTACCTGGTCGCGGAGGCTGGCGAGGGAGTTCTGCGCCTTCTCGTACTCGACGGGAGAAATGTCGTTGGCGTCGAGCAGCTTCTTGAGCTTCTCCACCTCGATCTCCTGGTTCTTGAGCGCATCGGTCGAGCCGGGTCCCAGCGCCTGGCGCACCTTGGCCTGGGCGAGCGAGGAGTTGACGGAGTCAATGTCGCGCTGCACCGAAGTATCGGAGGTCTCGACCAGAACCTGGCCGGCCTTGACCACATCCCCGGCCTTGAAGTTGACGGCGGAGAGCATGCCGAAGTTGCGCGTGCGCACGATCACCTCTGTGACCGGCTCGACGTTTACCGTGCCGTAGACGCCCTGCAGGGCGGTGCCGCGCTGGACGGGGGCAACCTCCGCGGTCTCCACCGTGTCGTAGAAGAAGAAGTAGTAAACCGCACCACCTAGGGCGAGAAGGACAAGGAGCGCGGGCAGGTACCAGTTCCGGCGCAGGAAACTGCGCCGGGGCAGGGGAGCGACCCGCGGCGAGCGGACGGGAGTGGAGGGGAGGGTGGCCATGATTACGGAGCGGCGACAGGATGGCGAGGCGCCTCGAGCCCGCGCCCGAGCGCATGGTCCAGGGCGGCCACCGCCAGGCTCAGGCGAACCTGGCTGGCGAGCCGGAGCTGACGCTGGGCCACAATATCGGTTTCGAGATTCACTTTGTCGAGCAGCCGCACGCGGCCGGCCTGGTAATCGACCGTTGCTTCCTTCTCGACGTCCTCGGGCGACGTTTGGTCACCAAGCAGGCGCAGGGTGGCCCGCTCGGCCTGGATGACCGCCACAGCAGAGGCGATTTCACCCGGGATGGCGCGGCGCAGGGCGTTGACCGCCTCCTGCTGGGTGGCCAGGGTGGCGCGGTCGGCGGCCTTGACGCCGGCGAGCTGGCCGCCGTCGAAGATAATCCAGTCGAAGTAAAGGCTGAGCGGGAGTTGGGTGTTGCCGTTCTCGCGCTGGGTCTCGGGCTCGTTGTAATTGCGCTCCAGGTCGTAGTCCGTGGCGCCCGCCGGCAGGAAGGAAGGCGGCTGGATGGCGGAGTCGGATTCGAAGCCGCCCTGCGGGTAAAGGTTCTTCAGGTCGATGCGAATCTGCTGATTCTCGGACAGGCGCGCGTTCTCGAGAAGCTGGAGATCGAAGCGGTCCCGCAGCGCCTGGGCGTCGAGCGCGGCCAGGTCGAGGCGATCCGGCGCACGGTCCTCGAGCGTGCCCTGAAGCTCCTCGTCCGCGGGCAGGTCGACGCCGAGGATTTGCGCCAGGGCGAGCACGGCCTGCTGGCGCGTGAGCTCGGTGCCCGTCACGCCCTGCTCGCCGAGACTGGTCAGCACTTGGAGAGGCATGACGTCGCTGCGCTGGAGGGAGCCGGCGGCGAAGAGGTTCCCGCCGGTCTTGACCGCGGCCTGGCGGGTGGCCACCAACTCGCGGCCCAGCCGAGCCTCGGCGTCGGCGCCGAGCGCGTTGGTGAAGGCCTGGCGGACCTGGAAGAAAACATCGACCAGCGACTGCCGGTAATTGAGGAATGCCTGCTCGCGCGTCAGGCGGCTGAGCCGAAGCTGCGGCACGGTCGCGGCACTGACGGTTTCCTGAATCTGGACGTAGAAGGTGAGCGGAGTGGAAACGGCCTGGCTGTTGATCGTGGGATAAAGGATCGCGTGCAGGCGCACGGAACGGCCCTCGGCAGCCAGGAACTGGGTGGAGGCAATGCGCAGCGTGGGGTTATATTGAAGCGCCAGGGCGAAGCAGCGCGCGAGATCGAGCGCGTGCGCCACCGGCGCGGCCCCGACGACCGGCGCGGCCAGGAGCAGCAGGCCGAGGCAGGCAAGCGGGACTTTCATCACGGGTGCAGCGCAGGCGGCGGCGCGGCCGGCATGGGCGCGGGGTTCAGGTTGGAATCGGAAGTTGCCGGCAGCGAGGTGGGCCGGCCGGGCGCCAATTCGGCATGGGCGGCGGCGTCGGTGCGGATGGCCGCAGAGTTGCTGGGCCAGTCGACGAACTTGAGCGAGATGGCGTGCTCGAGATCGGCCAGCGCGACGAGGTAAAGCTGGCGCGAGCGGATGAGATCGCTGCGGGCGGCGGTGAGGTCGAGCGTGGCCTGGAGCACGTCGAGCAGCGTTGCGTAGCCGGACTCGGCGGAGATGCGCGCGAGCTTCACCGATTCCTCCGCGGTGGCCTGGTTGGCCGTCTCGGATTGGATGGTGGCCTGCGCGGTGAGCAGGCGGGCGTAGGCCTCGCGCACCTGTCCCTCGATCTGCAGGCGAAGCTGGTCGCGCGAGACGCGCTGGCTGGCCAGCGCCGCAGTGTCGATCATGGCCTGCCCGCGGCCGGCCCAGCCATCGAAGACATCCCAGGTGCCGAGCAGGCCGAAAGCGTAGGCGTTTTGGCTGTCGTTGAACTGGCTGAGGGTCTGGTCGCGGAACTGCTGGTCGGCGATGTAGGCGCTGATGCGCGGGATGTTGGCCGCCTTGTCGACCTTGATCTGCCGCTGGCCGATCTCAATCTGGCGGTCGATGACCTGGAGCTCTGGTCGGCGTTCGAGCGCGAGAGCGACAAAGTCGTCCACCTTGACCTGGCTCAATGAGGGGCAATCGAGGCTGGCCTCGACCCGGAACGGCGGGGTGAAGGGCGACTCGTTGCGCTCCCAGGTGACGTCGAGAAGCCGGCTGAGCGCGATCTCCTGCGAAACGAGGTCGGTCTGGAGGCGGCTGAGCTGCGCTTGCTGGTTGCCCAGGCTGACTTCGGTGCGCAGGACGTTGAAGCGGGTGGTGCGCCC
>CAJCIA010000013.1 GCA_903970275.1 Betaproteobacteria bacterium | reverse complement strand
GACCGCCTGCGCCGCCTGCACGCATAACACCGGCGCACCGGTGAACCCGACGCGCCCCGCCACAATGGCCAGCTTCCCGAAATCGTTCTTGAACGAGCGGGCGCCGCGGCGCGGCAACAGCGTGGCCAGTTCCCACGGCACCAACGCCTGATGCGATGCGGCCACCGCCGGTGCGGCCGACCAAGGCATGATCTCCAGCCTCCCCACCCATTCCGCCAGCGCCTCGCGGCAGAGCAGATCCTTGGCGAAGCCGACCGCCAGCGTCACATCCGCCACCACTGCGGCATCGCGGTGCTTCGGTGCACTTCCATCGGCATACGCCGCGAGTCCCGTCGGAAGATCCAGCGCTGCTGTGCGAAAGAACCGCGCGGCGCGGGCCGCATTAAGCGCTGCCACCACGCCGGCTAGTGGCTCGCGCAACTCACCCTTGGCCTGCACGCCCAAAAGCGCGTCGATGACCACGCCGTCGCTCCTTGGAAACGTCACCGCATCCGACCAAGGCTGGATGGGCACATTGAAAAATTCGCGCCGCAAGCGGGCCAGCCGGCTCTGCGGCAGCTCGCCCAGTTCATTTTCTGCGGCGGTTAGGACCACGCGCACCGGCCGGCCCGCTGTGGCCAGCACACGCGCGACCACCAGCCCATCGCCGCCATTGTTTCCCTTGCCCACGAGCACCAGGAAATCGGTCGCGTGTGGGTAGAGGGTGCCCAGCCGCGTCGCCATCTGGGCACCGGCCGCTTCCATCAGCTCCTCAGCCGTTGCGCCGGCCGCGAAGGCGGCCTCTTCGCGCGCGATCATTTCGGTGATCGAAAGTACATCCATGCCGAAGCCTAGCCCAACCATCGAGGGAATCGAGCGCGTCGCCTCATTCCCGCGCAGGTCATGCCGATGAAAGAACCAGATGCCGGTCCGCTCAGGCCGGCATTTAGTCACTAGGAAAACTTTTCCCACAAAATGCGTAAATTCTCTTGTCTTTCCGGGTGTGCTGCGGCAAAAGCAGGCATGTCTCGCCTCCTGGCCGTTTTCGGTTTGGTTGCCGTTCTCACCTCGTCGTGGCTGCTGACCGGTTGTGGGTCGATCGATAGCGCGCCCGCGCCCAGCTCCAGCACGAAGCTGACGCCCAATCCCGAGCACATCTATATCGCGCCTTTCGACACCTCGAAGTGCAAGTGGCTCGTCGCCCGCGAGGGCGTTGACCTAACCGTCTTCAAGGAGGATTTCCAGACCCAGTTTGAGCGCATCCTGGTCGATCGCCTGAACAAGATCGCGCCCACCGACCAGCGCTGGCTCGACGAGCTGCCCGATCATGGCTGGATGGTCGCGGGCGAATTCATCACCGTGGATCAAGGCAGCCGCTTCCTGCGCGCCTCGCTCGGCGAGGGCTTTGGCCAGACCACCCTGCAGACGCGTGTCTATGTCTACGACCTGAGCGTGTCGAAGACGCAATACCTTCTCTCCTTCCGCACCGGCGTGCCGAACCCCTCCACCGGCGAAGGCGCCGGCAGTGGCGAAGGCCTTTCCGGCCTGACCGCTGGTGGCGAGCCGGTCTCCACCGCCTTCGGCATCGGCTCGGGCCTCAAGCAGGACTCAACGCGGACCGCGAACACGATCGCGGACATTCTCGCGCAGTATAAATAGGCCGCAGTGGTTGCTCGGTAGCCGCCGCCGTCCCAGCGGCGGTCCGGGAAAGAAACGCGTCCGCAACTGACTGCCGCTAGGGACAGCGGCGGCTACCACTGATCTTTCACTCCAGCACGTGCGTTCAGTCGCGAATCGGTAAATCATGGGGCCCACGTGCCGGGTTCCTCTTTCTCACGGGCCGATTTGGCCGCTGCCATGGGCCCGCGTCGCGCGCGCCCATGGATGACGTGGCCCCTCACCGGATCGATCCTCGTCATCTACCTCGCACAACTCGTCGGCGCCCGTCACAACGTCGACACCCTCGGCAACACCCTGGCGGTCGGGCCCATCGCCTTCGCACATCACCGCTGGTGGACGCTCCTTACTTACGCCTGGGCGCACGCCATGCCCATCCCGGCCATGCCGCCCTATGCCGGTTTTCACCTCGCCATCAATATCGTGCCCCTCTTCTGCGTCGCCCCGGCGCTCGAGCGGCGGCTCGGACCCTGGTGGCTGCTCGCGTTGTTTTGCGGCGGCGCCATTGCTGCGGCGCTCGCCTGGCTCGCCTCGCATCCGCAGCCGAATGACGAAATGATCGGCGCCAGCGGCGCGCTCTTTGCGCTCATCGGCGCGGGAGGCATCCTGCGCGTGCAGATTTGGCGCGCTGACTTCGCCTTCTTCCGCCTGCCCCTGCGGCTCGATCTACGCTTCGCGGCTCTACTCCTCTGCGCTGTCGAGGGTCTGCAGCTGCTCGCGGGCGGCATGAGGGAGGTCGCGCATGTGGCGCATCTGGGCGGGGCGCTCTTCGGTGCCGTCTTTGCGCTTATTACTCAGACCAGAACCCGCGTTGAAATGTCGTAGCCCTTCGGTAGGGTGAGGGCATGAAGTTGATGCGCCTGCTCGCCCTGCTCGTGGTGCCACTCCTCGTCGCCGCGTGCGGGCCAACCGCCCAGCAGCAGGCCGATTACGCCGCCGTGCAGCGCAGCGGTGTGGCGGAAGCCACCTACGACAAGATGATCCACGGCGATGCGCTCTCGCTGGTCGACATCGAGAATCTCAGCCATGCGCAGGTCAATGACGGCGTCATCCTGCGCTACCTGCGCGATACGGGCACGGTCTACACGCTCAATAGTGCCGACGTCATTAACCTGCGCCGCGCCGGCGTCTCGCAAAGCGTCATCGACTACATGCTCCAGACCGCGCGCGAGTACTACGATTATCCGCCGGTCTACGATCCGTGGTTCGGACCGTGGTGGGGACCCTGGTATGGCCCCGGTTTTTACGGTGGCGGCATCTACTTCCACGGCGGCGGGCATTACCACCATCATTGAAATTGTCAGGCCGCGCGGCAGATTGGACGACTTATGGATTATCAACTCAAGGGCAAGGTTTGTTTGGTCAGCGGTTCGACGGCGGGCATTGGGCTGGCCATCGCCACCACGCTCGCTGGCGAGGGCGCCAAGGTCATCATCAACGGCCGCACTGACGACCGCGTGGCCGAGGCCATCGACGCCATTCGCAAGAAAACGCCCGATGCGCAGCTGGTCGCCTACGCCGGCGACTTCAGCGACCCGGATGTGGTCAACGAATGCGAGGCCCGTTTCCGCCAGATCGACGTGCTGGTCAATAATGTCGGCACTTACTCGGTCAAGCCGTTCAACGAGCTGACCGATGCCGACTGGCAGTCCATCATCGAGACCAATTTCTACAGCGGCCTGCGCCTCAGCCGCCTCTACCTGCCCGGCATGATGAACCGCAATTGGGGTCGCATCATCTTCATCTCCAGCGAATCGGGCGTCCAGATTCCGGTCGAGATGATCCACTACGGCGTGACCAAGAGCATGCAGATCGCGCTAAGCCGTGGCCTGGCCGAGGTGACCAAGGGCACCGGCGTCACGGTCAACTCCGTCCTGCCCGGCCCCACCCGCAGCGAGGGCGTCGAGCGTTTCATGAAGGACATGGCCAAGCAGCAGGGGAAAACCGACGCCGAAATCGAGAAGGGTTTCTTCGAGACCGCCCGCCCCAGCTCGCTTCTCCAGCGCTTCGCCACCAACGAGGAAGTCGCGAACCTCGTCGCCTACGTTGCCAGTCCGCTCAGCAGCGCCACCAACGGCGCCGCCCTGCGCGTCGACGGCGGCGTGGTGCGGTCGATGGTGTAACTATGACCGATCTCCTCATCTGAGGCCCGCGAGAGATTTGCGGAGTTGCTACAGCAGGTTTGTGATGACTGCGAGCCGGTAGTCATCACGCGTTACCGAAAAGAGCCTGTGGTCATGATCTCGCTTGAGGAATACTCATCGCTGGAAGCGACGGCTCACCTCAGTCGGTCTCCGGTGAATCGCCGACGACTTCTTCAGTCCATGCGGAGCTTGAAGAAGGCAACTCAGGTTTAATTCCTAATCTGCATCTCAAATTGCGCTGGAGACGGATGAAGTTCATGGATGAGAATCGTTGCGCTTCGCCCATCTCAAGCCACCACGAAGGTCGCTGGTCAAATATTCGAGGTGAATCGCCATTTATCTGCTCTACTCACCCGTCTCCTTCAACTTCGCCAGCACGTTCAGGTCTTCCAGCGTCGTGGTGTCGCCGTGGATGATGCCGTTGGGCGAGGCGGCGACTTCCTTGAGCAGGCGGCGCATGATTTTTCCGCTGCGCGTCTTGGGCAGGCCCTCGGCGAAGCGAACGTCGTCGGGTTTGGCGATGGGCCCGATCTCCTTGCCCACATGGGCGCGAATGCTTTCCTTGAGCGCCGGGCTGGCGGTGACGCCATTCTTGAGGGTGACGAAAGCGACCACGGCCTGGCCCTTCATCTCGTCGGGACGGCCCACAACCGCCGCCTCCGCAATGTCGGGATGGCTGGCGAGCGCGCTTTCCACTTCCGAGGTGCCAAGGCGGTGGCCCGCGACGTTAAGCACGTCGTCAATCCGGCCCTGAATCCAGAAGTAGCCGTCCTTGTCGCGCCGTGCGCCGTCGCCGGCGAAGTAGACACCGGGAATCTCGCTCCAGTAGGTCTTGCGGTAACGCGTGGCGTCGCCGTAGATCGAGCGCAGCATGGAGGGCCACGGGCGCTTGATCACGAGCTTGCCGCCCACGTTCGGCCCGACCTCGCGTCCGCGATCATCCACCACGGCGGCATCAACGCCGAAGAATGGCAGCGTGGCCGAGCCCGGTTTCATGGGAGTGGCACCCGGCATCGGCGCGATCATGTGCGCGCCGGTTTCCGTCTGCCACCAGGTGTCGACGATCGGGCAGCGCTTGCCGCCGATCTTTTCGTAGAACCAGATCCACGCCTCGGGATTGATCGGCTCGCCCACGCTGCCGAGCAGCCGCAGCGAGGAAAGGTCGTGCGGCGCCAGCCAGTCGTCGCCCCACTTGATGAAGGAGCGGATTGCGGTGGGCGCGGTGTAGAAGATGTTAACCTTGTGCTTGTCGATCAGCCGCCAGAACCGGTCCGGCTCCGGAAAGTTCGGCGCGCCCTCGTAAATCAGGCTGGTGCCGCCGTTGCTCAGGACGCCATAGGCCACGTAGCTGTGCCCGGTGATCCAGCCCACATCCGCCGTGCAGAAGTAGACGTCCTCCGGCCGCAGGTCGAAGTAGTACTTGGTCGTCGTGTGGCAGCCCAGGAGGTAGCCCGCCGTGGTGTGCAGGATGCCCTTGGGTTTCCCCGTGCTGCCGCTGGTGTAGAGGATGAAAAGCGGATGCTCGCTGTCGAGCACGGCCGGCTCGCACACGGCGTTGACCGTCTGCGCTTCCTCGTGCAGCCAGAAATCGCGGCCGGGCGTCATCGGCGTTTCCATCTTCGTCCGCTGGACGACGAGCACGCTCTTGACCTTGGGGCAGCCGTCCAGCGCCTTATCCACGTTGGCCTTTACCGCCAGGGCCGAGCCGCGCCGGTAGCCGCCGTCCGAGGTGATGATGATCTTCGCCCCGCAATCGTTCGTGCGCTCCTTTAACGCCTCGGCGCTAAAGCCGCTGAAGACCACGCTGTGCGGCGCACCGATCCGCGCGCAGGCCAGCATGGCCGTGACCGCTTCCGGTATCATCGGCAGATAGATCATCACCCGGTCGCCCGACTTCACCCCGTGCTTCTTCAGCACGTTGGCCAGCAGGCACACCTCGCGGTGCAGTTGCA
Source organism: Betaproteobacteria bacterium (assembly GCA_903970275.1). Classification (GTDB taxonomy): domain Bacteria; phylum Verrucomicrobiota; class Verrucomicrobiia; order Methylacidiphilales; family UBA1321; genus JABDGH01. Next base: position 14,450 of record CAJCIA010000013.1, on the reverse strand, counting down.
GGTAGGTGAGCGTGACGACCTCGCCCGGCTCGCCCTCCCAAATAATGGCGGCCTTGTTCCGCAGCGGTCCGGTTAGATGGCGGTCCAGGCAGTTGTAGCTCGCATTGAGCTTGCCGCCCACGAACCACTCCGCAAACGGCGGCTTCCACACGCACACCTTCTTCCACGGCTTGAACCAAGACAGGTCCTCCGCCAGCTTGCCCCAGAACTTGTCCGGATTGCGCAGCGAGGCGCGGTGCATCTTCTTGTACTTCTTAAGCGTGCCGATCCGCGCCTCTTTCGAGAACTTGGCGGTTGGCTTGAAGACTCGCTTTTCCTTGAGCATCGAATCGATATTGGTCGTGGCTGCCGGGGCAGGGGAGGAAGTGGTCATGGGCATGAGGGAAAGGGGACGCCGGGGTTAGGCTCGAAACCGGCGGGAAACGAGCATTAGACCTCGCCTGCGCGCAGGGCAAGCCCGCGCTGTAGTTGAAAACATCGCCTTTTTTCCGCCAGATTTTCACGTTTTTCATGGAGGAAAGGCGGCTCGCTTTTCGTCAATTCCTTTACGCAACAATATTTCTTTTTGCCGTGACCAATTCGCTTGCCGCCCATCCGCACGATGATTAGCGTGACCCTCCCGCGTGAAAGTTGGCGTGAGAGTCGGCGAGGTTGCTCGCGCTCCTGCACGGACGGTCGGTGGGAGGGAGAATAACTTGGGAGAATCAGGGAGGCGTCGCTGGACCGCCTTCTTTCCGTCTGCAAGGATTAACTTTCTTAAGACGTTATTGAGAATGGACTTACAATGGTAAATTATAAACTTTCCTGGATTTCAACCCTTGTTCCTCACCTCCCAGGCGCAGGGGAATAACTTGTGAGTAACTCGCTTTCTTCCTCTGATACGGCGCCGGTTTGGGACGCCATCTGCCACGAACTTCAGACGGCCGTTTCCGCGGATGCGGTGTGCCGCTGGTTCAAGCCGCTCGCCCTTGAAGGCTGCGAAAATGGCGGCCTGACCTTGCGGTCCGACAATAGCATTTACCAGTATTGGATTGAGGAAAACTACCTGCCGCAACTCAAGGCCGCCGCCGCCAAGGTGCTGGGTGTTCCCGTCACCATCCGGTTCGATTCAGCCGCCGGAAATGGCGAGGTCGCGCTCAAACCTGACGCTCCAAAACCGAAGGCGGCGGTCCGCCATGCCAGCACGACCGGGCCGGTGGATAGCCGCGGTACGCTCAATCCGCGCAGCACCTTTGAGGCATTTGTGGTCGGCGAGAACAACCGTTTCGCCCATGCCGCCGCCCTGGCCGTGGCCGAGGCTCCCGCGCGCACCTACAACCCGCTCTTCCTGCACGGCCGCGTCGGCCTCGGCAAGACGCACCTGATGCAGGCCATCGGCCATCTCATCCAGCGGAACAAGAAACACCTCAAGGTCTTCTACGTCACCTCCGAGCAGTTCACCAACGACTACATCAGCGCCATCCAGCAGGGCGAGCTGGCCAAATTCCGCAAGAGCTACCGCCAGGTCGACGTGCTGCTGATCGACGACATCCAGTTCCTCGCGGGCAAGGACCGCTCGCAGGAAGAATTCTTTCACACCTTCAACAGCCTGTGCGAGGGCGGGCGCCAGATCGTGCTGACCAGCGACTCACCGCCCACGGAGATCGCCAACATTGAGAAGCGGCTCACCTCGCGCTTCGAGATGGGCCTGACGGCCGAGCTGCAGCTGCCGGACGTCGAGACACGCCTGGCTATTCTGCGCCACAAGATGGCCGGCATGCCCTCGCGCCTGCCCGATCCGGTCCTCGCCTTCATTGCGGAGCGGGTGAAAACCAACGTCCGCCGGCTGGAAGGCGCGCTCACCCGCGTCGCTGCGTTTTCCTCCCTGCACGGGCGTTCCATCAGCGTGCCGCAGGTGGAGGTGCTGCTGCGCGACTTGCTCCAGCAGGAAGGCCAGCAAACCGTCAGCATCGACGTCATCCAGCGCCGCGTGGCCGAGACCTACGACCTGCGCCTGGCCGACATGACGAGCAAGCGCCGACCTGCCAACATCGCGCTGCCCCGCATGGTCGCCATGTACCTGGGCCGCCGGCTCACCACCGCCTCGCTCAACGAAATCGGCGATGCCTTCGGCGGCCGCGACCACGGCACCGTCCTGCACGCCAATCGCACCATCGAGACCAAGATGAAGACGGACGAGAACTTGCGGCGCATTGTCACGTACTTGGCCGAGAAGTTGGTCGCGGCGGGAGACCGGTAGGCGATTGGCATCGGCATCGCTCGTTCGATAAACTCGCACGGCGAGGCGCTTCCTTAGTCGGTAGCCGTCGACTCCGGGCGACGGAGTCGATCAACCACTAAATTCCCGAACTAAATCTACGGCGTTCGCATGCACGACCGGTAGGCCAACACCGGCCCGGAGTCGAAGCCGCAGCAGCGGCGGAACGCAGTCCCGCTCCCTCGTTCCCAAGCTGCACATGGAAACGAGGGACACAGGGACATTCGGTCGCGGCGCTCCCTCCGGCGATGGAAACATCGCCGACTACCTCCGAGGGTTCACGTGTCCACATCAGCATCGACGATGACTCCAACCGAAATCTGGTTTTTCGCACGGCTTTTCCTCATAGTGGCGCGCGAATGGAAAGCGCCTTGTGGACGACGTGGCGGAAAACCGCGCGTCGGCGGCTGGACCATGTTGTGGTCATCGACGCGGCCACCGGATTGGAGTGGACTGCCGAGGCCCTGACGAATCACGCGCTTGCGTGGTTGCCGCGGCTGGAGGCTTTCCGCACGGGCCGGCGCATCGCCTTTCAAATGTCGAACAGCGCGGAGTGGCTTGCCTTTTTCCTCGCGCTGCAAGCGCGCGGACTCGCCGCCATGCCGCTCGACGGCGGTCTGCCGCTGGAGGGCTGCCGCGATCTGGCCCGGCGCCTGAAGGCGCGCGCGCTTTTCGCGGGAGAGAGGTTTCTCGAACTCAATCCGGCCGCTCCGGTCACGCGCGCCGTTTGTCTCAAGATCACCTCCGGCAGCAGCGCGGAGCCCAAGGCCATCGCCTGCCGCGCCGAACATCTCCTCGCCGACGGTCGCAACATCATCGCGACCATGGGCGTGTGGCCCGGCGACCGCAATCTCGCCGCCATCCCGCTCGGTCATTCGTATGGTTTGGGCAACCTCGTCCTGCCGCTCATTCTACAGGGCACAGCGGTGGTATGCGCCGCCGAGTACCTGCCGCGCCAATTGGTCGACTGGATTGTCCGCCATCGCGTCACCGTGTTTCCCGGCGTGCCCGCGCTTTTCCGCGTTTTGGCCTCGCTGCCGAGTGGACCCACGCTCGCGCCGCTCCGCACCGTCATCTCTGCCGGCGCCATTCTTCCGTCGGAAACCGCGCAGGCCTTCCATGGGCGCTTTGACCTCAAGATCCACAATTTCTACGGCTCGTCGGAAACGGGCGGTATTGCCTACGACCGGACGGGGACGGCTTCGCTCACGGGACGCTCGGTCGGGCGGCCCCTGCGCGGCGTGCGTATCGACGTCCGCGCAGGGCGCATCACGGTCGTGAGCGCGGCCGTCGCCACGCCACGCGGCCGCTGGCGCCCGCCCGACCACGGCGAATGGAACGCGCGCGGCGAACTGGTGCTGCTTGGCCGTCGCGGGCAGGACGCCAACATCGGCGGAAAAAAGGTTCATCCGCTGGAGATCGAGCGCGCCCTGCGTTCCATCCCGGGCGTGAGCGACGCGCATGTCTGGCTCGAGCACCGTGCCGGCCGCGACCTGCTCGCGGCCGCGGCGGAAACCCGTCATCCCCGCGCGCAGGTCGAGCATGCGCTGGCCGAAAAGTTGCCGGCCTGGAAAATGCCGCGCCGCCTGGTCCTCGCGCCCGACCTGCCGCGTACCGCGCGCGGGAAGCTGGACACCGCGCAACTCAAGCGGGCGCGCTAAGCACAATCCGTCCCAGCGCCACCTCGTGGCCCGCCACGCGCAGCACCACCGAGAATTGCGCCAGCGGCCCGAGCAGCTGGTCCAGCGTGGCGGACGATTCGAGCATCACGCCGGGAGGCACCGGTTCGACGATCTTGAACTGGGTGATTTGCGCGAGCGCGAAGCGCGTTGGGCCTTCCTCCATCAACGTGGAGGCCCAAAGCGCGCCCGCCGCCTGCGCCGCCGCCTCGATCAGCAGCACGCCCGGCATGAGCGGCTCGTCCGGAAAATGATCCGCGAAGAACGGCAGCGACGGGTCCAGCCACTTGCGCCCCGTCCCGCGCCGGCCCGGCTCCGTCACCTCGAATTCGTCCAAAAAGGAGAATCCCGGCCCGTGCGGTGTCAGGCTCACGGCGCGGGCACCTCGAAGAGCTTGGGATCGAGGGACACGTTACGTTCGCCGTGCGCGAACTGATAATCGATCGAGTTGCCCGCATTGATCGTGATGGCCATTTCCACGATGGCGTAGGCCGGCAGCTGCAGCGTCGTCACGATTTCCTGCACGCCCTGCGCGGATGCGGTCGGCGTCATCCAGGGCTTGAGATGAACGAATAAGCGGTCGCCGTCTCGGGTCATCGTCACATCGAAATCATGGTGCCAGCGCGCCGGATCGGCGTGGAAGAAATCGAGCAGGCTGGCGGCGTGCGAGGCCGCGCGGCCCTGCGCGTTCAGGTCGTGGCGCTCCAAAGGACGACCGGCCTTTTGCACCAGGGCCTGCGCGCCGTTCACCAGCATCCACTCGCCTGCGGGCTGCGTGAAGCGGATGAGCAGCTTGTCGGGGCTCGCGTAATAGAGCGTGCCTGCGCTCGTGACCGGCTTGACCAGACCCTGCAGGTGGAGCGTCTGCATCACCTCCGCGCGGAAGGTGCGCGTCTGCTGCTGCACCTGCGCAAAGCCGGCATCGTCCCTTGCCATCTCCGCCGCCAGAACGGGCGCGGGTTCCGCCCGCAGGGCTGCCGGCACCAGCGCCAGCGCCACGCAGAAAAGAGCCCGGCGAAGCATCGCGCAACCTAATGCTTCTTCAGCCGCCCGTACAGCGCAGGCAGCAGCACCAGCCCGCTCAGCACCGCCGCGACCGTGCCAAGGTCCATCACATTGCCGAAATTCTGCAGGGAGGGCTGGCTGCTAAACATCGGCGCGGCAAAGCCGATGATCGATGCCACGCCGGTGAGCAGCACCGGCACGGCGAGGTGGCGCGCTGCCTCGACCAAGTCGCCCTGCGCGTGCTCCAGCGCGAGCAGGATGTGCAGGCTGTAGTCGATCACCAATCCGATCATCAGCGGAATGCACAGGAGCGAGAGCAGCGTCATCGATGTGTCGGTGATGTAAAGCATGAGCGCGAAGAGCAGCATGGCCAGCAGCAGCGCGGCGCAGTTCAGCGCGACCAACCGCACCCGGCGATGCGCCACGAAACAAAGCGCCAGCACGATGGCCGACATCACGAGCGACAGCCGTCGGAAATCGGCGACCGCGACGCGGTTAAGATCCACGCGCAATTGCAGCCAAGCGTCGGTGAGGTGCGTCGGACCGGCGAGGTCCAGCGTGCCCGCGTGCCAGCGGTTGAGGGCGCTCACCACCTCCGCGGTCGAGCCCGACCACGTGGCGTCGAAACCGGCTTGGACGAACTCGGCCTTCAGCGCGGCGACATCGACCGGCTGCCAGGCGCGCCGATTCACGTCCACATCGCCGCCCACGAAGGCGTCCGCGGGGATTTGCGGCGCCTGCGACTGGAGGAGCTTCTGCGCCTGGAAGGGCTCAAGCTGGGAAGGCTCGAGCTGCTCGACACTCGGATCGTAATAGCCGAAGTGAGTCAGCGGTTTTGCGAATACGAGCGCGACAAGCACGATCGTCGCGGCAGTCAGGCGGAAGGCGAGCCGGTGCCGGCTGAGGAAGCGCGCGCACCGGTCGCTGGCCGGCAGCAGCCAGCGTGGGGCACTCGGCCGGCGGCGCACGAGCAACCGCGCAAGGAACGTCGTGGCAAAGAACGCCATGGCGAGCAGCCCCGCCGCCACCAGCACGGCCAGTTGCCGCAGGCCCGGAAAGCTGGAGAAAAAGAGAATGCCGAACGTCGCCGCCGTGGTTACGGAACTGAGCCAGATCGCGCGGCGCAGTTGGCGCCATTCGTGCGCATCGGTCTCGCCCGCTTGTGCGAAGAAGTGATAGACGAGGATGCAGTAATCCATCCCCACGCCGATGAGGATCGAGGCAAACCCGATGCTGATGACGTTGATTTCCACGAAAACCAGCCGCGCGACGACGACCGCGCACAGCACCGCGAGAAGTTGCGCGACGACGATCCACAGCAGCGGCATGAGCGAGCGGTACACGGTCCAGAACGCGAGTGAGGTGAGCGTGACGGTGAAGACGAACATGACGAAGATATCGCGCTTCATGTGGCGCGAGATGTCGGCGGTGATCGCGGGCTGGCCCGCAAGGAGAAACTCGGGCCGCGGTGAAAGCCCGGCGCTTTGCGCGAGCAGCGCCGCCCGCACCTGCGCGACGAACTGCTGGTCGTCCGCAAAAGTTTTCAGTGTGTGATCCGGATCGATCGTCAGCACCGGCGGCATGGTGAGCGAGTCGGCCAGCGGGTTCGGCCCGGGCGGCGGGAAGATGATGTCGTTCAACCGCAGCGGATCGAAGTGGAGCCGTGCCATTTCGCCTTCATCCACCGCGCCGGACATGGAGGAGAGCGTGTCCGCCAGCCGGGCCGAGACCCCGGCCGGGGTTAGCGCCTGCTGGATTTGCGCGAAGCGCGGCGCAGGCAGGGCGGCCACCATTCCCGCCAGCCATTCCGCGGGCGAGCCCTTCGTGCCCAGGCCGACCTCCGCGCCCGCGATGCCCGGCTGCCCGTGCAGCTTTCCCGCCAGCTTCACCAGCGCCGGCCAGCCCGGGTTCGTGCCCGGCTTCGCCACCGCAATCATCTGGCTCTCCGAGGCGATGGAGGCCTGCGCTTTTTTCAGCGTTTGGACCGACGCCAGGTTCGGCGGAAAGAGGGGCAGCAGCTCCGTCTGAAAGCGCAGCGTGGCCAGGCTCCACGCGCCCACGGCCAGGACGACCGGAACGACCAGCAGCGGAACAAGCCGCGCTAGGCCGAGGTCCGGACGCGCATCAGCCATTGCTGCAAGGTTTGCAAATTCTGGAAGGCTTGTCGCGCCACGGCCGGGTCGGTGATGGCCACTCCATAGGTGCGCTCAATGCCCACGGTCATCTGCAACGCGTCGATCGAGTCGAGCCCGAGGCTGCCTGGGCCGAAGAGAGGCGTGTCCCACTGGATCTCCTCCGGTGGCACGCGCAGCATGCAGTTTTCCACCAGCAAATTTCTCAAGTCGTCGAGTCCGATGTCAGCCATGGCAGCAAGCGGAATCTATCCGCAACGGTCCGTTCTGCAATGCCGCAGCGTCCCTAACTGCGCCTCAGGCCGATGCGGCCGAAGCGGTGATTCAGTCCCCAAATCGGCACCACGCCCTGCGGCACGGCCAGCGTGCGCGCGGCGCGAATCGTTTCCCACGCGGCGGAGGCGGTGAACGCCAAGCCGAGATAGGGTGGCGGCGCGGCCGAGAACTCGGGCCGCCCGGCCGTGGCTTCGCGCTCGAGCACTTCCGCCCAGGTATGCCGCGCGCTGCGATGGCAGGGCACGCGTTCATCCACGCCGGCGAAAAGCTCCGCGGCACTGAAGTGCGCCTCGGCCGGCGAGCGGTAGGGCGGGCCTTCGTGCACCTCGGTGATGGTGAGCGGATCGTCCGGCCGCGCCGCGCGCACAAGCAACGTGGCCGCTCCCTCCGAGGTGAGAAAGCCGCGCCGCCGCAGCCAGCGGGCGCTGCGATAGGCGTCGAGCACCAGCGGATCGAATTCCTCCACGCCCATGACGATGACCTGCTTGACCCGGCCGCGCCGCAGCCAGACGGCCGCCGTCTTCAGTGCGCCCATCCAGGCCGACTCGTCACCGCACAGGGCATAGACCGCGCCGTTCAGCCCGAGCACCGACGCCACGTGGCTGCCGGGCGAGTTGAAGACCGTCTCCGGGAAAAGCGCCGGGCTCGCCGCGCGCCGGCCATTGCGGATCACCGCCTCGTAAAACCGCCGGCTGTAGAGCAGGCAGCCGGCGGAGAGCGCGACGATGAGCCCGGTCTGCGCGCGCTCGCCGGCGGAAAGCCCGGCCAACGCCTGCGCCGCCGCCTCGACCATGAAGAAGGTCATGGGGCTCACGCGCCGCAGCCGCGGCTCGTTCTGCCAGCGCGCGAAAGCCGGGTCCTTCAGGTCCACGCGCAGGACGGGGAACTCACACCTCGGTTCGCCCAGCGGAGCGGTCATCTGCGGCTTGGGCGTGCCGGTGAAAAGCGAATCCACGCCCACGCCCGCCGGCGTGACCGCGCCCTGGCCCGCGATGGCGAGATCGACCTTCATGCTGAAAATACCAGTGCCGCGTTGGAGCCTCCGAATCCGAGATTCACGCTCATGACATGGCGCAGCCCGTCGCGCTTTTCTCCCACTTGCACGAGCGCGCCGGCCATTTCCGGGATGGGATCCTGCAGGTTGAGCTGCGGCGGCAGGTCGCCGGTGCGCAGGGCGGCAATGGCGAAGAGCGCCTCGATCGCGCCAGCAGCACCCAGCGTGTGACCGATCGCCGCCTTGGTCGAGCTGATGCGGGTCTCGCCGAGCGCGTTGCCGAAAAGCGTCTGATAGGCGAGCGCCTCGGCGCCATCGTTCACCGGCGTGGCCGTGCCGTGCGCATTGAGATAGCCGATCTGCGCCGGCTCCAGCTTCGCGTCGCGCAACGCCGCGCGCATCACCTCGACCAGCACGCTGCCGGTCGGCTGCGGCTGGGTAAGGTGAAAGAAATCAGTGCTGTGCCCGTAGCCCGTGAGCTCGGCGAGAATGGTCGCGCCGCGTGCCTCCGCCGCCGCGCGCGACTCGAGCACGAGGAACGCTCCGGCCTCGCCGATCATCAGGCCCGAGCGCTTCAGGTCGAACGGCCGGCACTTCTCCGTCGTGGTCGCCTGCAGGCAGTCGAACCCGACAAAGACCAGCTCGCAGAGCGCCTCAAAGCCGCCCGCCAGCACGCAGTCGGTCTCGCCAATCGCGATCAAGTCGGCGGCGTGGCCGACCGCGTTCGCGCCACTCGCGCATGCGTTTGCCATTACGACGGACGGCCCGCTGACCCCGAAGTCCTGCTGCAGGTCGAGCACCTGTTGCTGCGGCAGGTAACGCTCCACCTGGCTGTAAAGATGCGCTCGCTTGCCCGCAATCACGTCGCGGCAGAAGTTCTCGCCAAAGGCCATGCCCCCTGCCGTGGTCGAGACCGAGATGGCGAGATCCGCACGCACGCAGCGACCCTTTTTGTCGAGCAGGCCCGCGTGGGTGAGCGCCTCGCGCGCGGCGGGCAGAGCCAGGCGCGATGCACGCGAGAGCCGGCTGAGCGCCTTGCGCGTCAGGCCCGATAATTCCGGCAGCGTGGCGGAACAGGCGCGCTCAGCCCGGCAGCCCGTGGTGTCGAAGATCTCGCGCGGCACCGGCGCATCGGCGGCGCGCCCCGCGATCAGTGCGTCCCACGATTCGGGAAAAGTCGGGCCGAGCGGCGTCACCGCGCCGACTCCGGTCACCACCACGCGTGCTGGCGCGTCGTCCACCATGGTTATTGGAACGGCCCCCGGTAGATGGCGCGCACGTTCGTGTAGCCGCCCTTGAAGTAGTAGGTCGGTTGGTAGGAAAAGCTGCGAGTGGCGATGTCGTAGGTCAGGTGCCCGCTGCGGTCGCTGTAGTTCGGGTCATACACCAGATAATGATACGCCTTCGCGTCGTGCGTGCCCGCGTAAATCAGCAGCACGTGGTTCAGCTTCAGGCTGGGAAAGCGGTAGGCCCAGATGATCGTCGGATAATTCATCCGCAGGTCGTGATTGATCTCCTCGTTCACGCGCGCCTCGGTGGAACGATCGACCGGCAGCGTGATCGGAAAGTTCCCTGGGCGAAAATAGATCGACCAGCCGTTGCCGATGTTCGCGCGAAAAAGATCGGCCCGCGCGGCGCTGGCCTCGCGCAAATTCGCGTAGCCGGGAATGACGATGCGGTCCTTGTCTGGCAGCAGCGGCAGCCAAACGGATCGCGCGCAGACCTGGCGAATACGGTCCGACATCGCCGCATCGCCGAGCGGACGCAGCGAGGGATCGAATTTCGCAAACTTGAAAAACTGGAGCGTCGAGCGGCAGAGCACGAAGCAGCGCCGGGTGTACTGGCGCTGCTTTTTCGTCGTGTCGGGACCGCTTTGCACCGCGCCGCCGCCGTAGTTCCACACCGTCTCGTTCTTAAAGGCGTAGGTGTCCTGCGGGTACTCCATGGGCCGCGACGCGGCCATGGGCGGCGGCTCGTAGGCGGGCGCGGCCAGCGTGGCGAGGGCGAGAAGAATGACGGCTACTTGAGAGCGAGCAAACATAGGGTGTCGGGACAGGTGCGGGTGCGCGGGTGAAACATGAACTCGTGGAAGCCGTCGGGCAACGCGCCCAGCGCCGCGCGAATCTCGCGCGAATCCATGCGAAAAAGCCGGTCGAGGCCCCACAACGTATCGGTCGGCCTCCACGGTGACAATCTCCGCCGTCGCGCGAAGAAGAGCTGGTCGGAAAGTCCCATCACCGACGCGCTCGCCCCGCTGGGCGCAAAGAAACGCGGTCGGCCCAGTCGCAGCCAGCCGTCAAAGCGCGGCCCCACCACGCGCTGCAGCGTGCGGTAGACGAACGGATGCGCGTGCAGGTGATGATGCGAATTCACGAACGCGCAAGGCAGGCCGGTGGATTGGAAAAGCTCCCATTGGCGCGCCACTTCGCGCTCCATCAAACGCCGCGCGGATGGAATTAAGCCGATCGCCCAGCCCGCCCGCGCGGGCGAGGCGCCCCACGGCCAGCGCGCCGCGGTCACGGGTTGAGAATCGGTCAAGTGCAGGTGCCAGCCCACCTGCAGCGTCGGCGTGGCGCGAGCGAGTCGCACGGCGTCGTCCGTGCCGGGCTGGCCCATCATCAGGGCCGCACCGTCCAGCCGGCCGGCACAATGCGCGTGCACGATGGCGTCGTTGATTTCCGGCGAGAGGCCGAGGTCGTCGGCGATGAAAACAACCTCCTTGGCCATGAGCGCGAATTCGGCCATAAAGTGCCTGCTTTTCATGGCCTCGCAAACCCTCATTACCGGCGCGACCGGCTTCATCGGCCGGGCGCTGACGCGAAGCCTCGTGGCTCGCGGCGAAGCGGTTCGCGTCCTGGCCCGCTCGCGCGCCAAGGCCCGCGCGCTTTTCGGTGATCACGTCGAGATCGTCACCGGCGATCTGGCCGATGCTGCCGTGCTGGCTCGCGCCTGCCGCGACATGGAGCAGGTTTATCACGTTGCCGGCAGCTACCGCTTCGGCCTGCGGCATCGCGCCGAGCTCTGGCGCACCAACGTCGCAGGCACGGAAAACCTGTTGCAAGCCGCGCACGATGCCGGCGTCGAACGAGTCGTCCATCTCAGTTCCGGCGGCGTGCTGGAGGGCCGCACCGGCGCGCTGATTACAGAGGAGGATTTTCCCGCCGCCCCGCCGCGCTGGAGCGCCTATAAGAACTCCAAGTGGCACGCCGAGCAGCGGGCGCTCGCCTGGGCGCGGCGCGGATTGCCGGTCGTCATCGCCAGCACCACCTGCCCCATCGGCCGTGGGGACGAGGCGCCCACGCCCACCGGCCGCATGATCCGCGATTTTCTCCAGCGCCGCTTTCCCTTCGCCTGCCACACCGGCCTCAACTTCATCGCCATCGACGACCTGAGCGATGGCCTGCAGCAGGTCGCCGCGTTCGGCCAGCCCGGCGAGCGCTACCTGCTCAGCCACGAAAATATGTGGCTGAAGGATTTCCTGCTCCAACTCGCGGAGGAAACGGACCTGCCGCCGCCCGCATTCTGTCTGCCCGGTCCGCTCGTGCGCGTGATCGGCGCGGCGGGCGAAGTGGTCGACTTGCTCAGCCCGCGCGGCGCCGGCACCGCGCGCGTCTGCCTGGAAACCTCGCTGCAGGCCAGTCGCTGCCAGTTCTTCAGCCATGCCAAGGCCGCACGCGAGCTCGGCTGGCGGCCGGTCCAGCCGATCGCCCAGGCCGTGCGTGAGGCCGTCGCGTGGTTCCGCGGCGAGGCTGAGCTCGATCTCCCGCAGGCCACTGCCGAGGCGCCGGTTGGTTCGCATGTTCCTTGAGGCGGCGCTGCTGGCCTGGTCCGCCCTGGCGCTGGTCTGGTGGGTGATATCCTGGCGCCTCGTTCCGCGCGAGGATCCCGCGCCGCCGGCTATTTTCGATCCCGAAAAGGAAGAGCCCGGAGCCCGCTCGCTGACCATCTTCAAGCCGCTGCCGCCGCTTCGCGGAGGGGCCTTCGATCCCGCCGGGCTCGAATCCTTCCTTGCGCAGATGGACCCGCAGACCGAACTCCTCCTCGGCCTGTTTGAGAAGGACCTCGCCACCTTCGAGCCATGGCTGGCGCGCATGCGCGAGCGTTTCCCGGATGTCCGCCTGCGCGTGGTCTGGCGCACCGCCGCCGGCGACGTTCGCAATGCGAAAGTGGCGTGGCTGAAGATTCTCGCCCCGCACGCGACCGGCGACCTGTGGCTGTGGAGCGATGCCGACATCGCCGCGCCGCCCGGTTTCCTCCAGGCCGCGCGGGAGGAGTATGCCGGCGCGGGCGCACGGATGCTCACCTGGTCCTACATCGTCGGCGAGGTCGAGTCGGCACCCGCGTTGCTCGACGCGCTCTACGTCAACGTGGAGTTCTTTCCCGGCGTGCTGCTCCTGCGCGGACGCGGGCCGGTTGATTTTGGACTGGGCGCCGCCATGCTCTTTTCGCGCCACGATTTTGCGCGGCACGTGGATTGGCGGGAACTCGGCTGCGCCTTGGCCGACGATTTTGTCCTGGGCCAAAAGCTTAAACCCGTGCGCATTGGCCGCGACGTGCTGACCACCGTGGCCGACGTCGCCACGTGGCGCGAAGCCATCCTGCACTACCTGCGGTGGAGCAAGACCGTGCGCTGGAATCGGCCGGGCGGCACGCTCGCGCGGGTCGCCGTGCTGCCAGTCCTTGGCTGGATGGCCGTTGTTCTGGCACAACCGCATTTACGCGTAAGCTGGCTCGGCCTCGCCGCCATGGTCCTGGCCGATTCGTTCGCCGCCGCCCTGATCTGCCGCCGCGTGGGATGCCGGCTGAAGGCGCGCGACCTTGCGCTGCTTCCCCTCTGGAGCGTGGGGCGAACGCTCGTCTGGCTGGCCTGCTGGCTGCCGTGGCCGGTGGTATGGCGTGGCCAGGTTTGGCATGGCCCGTTTGACAAGGCTTGACGCGCCCGCCATGGTTTTGCAAGGAAACGTGCCGCTCATGACGTCTATTTACCTCTGTTCGCCATCGATGGCGCGTTGCGCATGACGTCCCTCCCGCCGCCTGGCTCCATCTCCATCGATGATACCATCGCGCTCGAGCAGCGGGCCGGTGCGCTGCGCGACCAAGTCTTTGGCCGCCAGGTGTTCGTTCGCGGTGTCATTGAGGTGTCGAATTTCTGCCGGCAAAATTGCAACTACTGCGGCATGCGGCGCGACAACCGCGACCTGCGCCGCTTCCGGCTCGAGCTCGACCAGCTGCGCGACTTGATCCGCCACGGCCTGCCGGAGGTCATCACCGATCTCAATCTCCAGACCGGTGAGGACACCGTGGGCATCCGCGAGATCGTTCTGCCCTTGGTCGAAATGCTGCGCGAGGAGACCAAGCTCGGCATCAGCGTCTGCCTCGGCACGCTCGACCCGAAGCTTTATGACGACCTGCGCCGCGCGGGCGCGAGCTACTACATCATCAAGCTGGAGACCGGCAACCGCGAGCATTACCGCGACATCCACGCGCCCGGCACCTACGAGAAGCGGCTGGAAGCCATCCGCTACCTAGCGTCCACGGGCTGGTCGGTTTCAAGCGGCTTCATCGTCGGTTTGCCCGGCCAGACCCGCGCGCATATCGAAGAGACGCTCGATCTCCTGAGCGAGCTGCCGCTGGCGGGCGCGAGCGTGAGCCCGTTCATTTCCGGCGAGCAGACGCCCTTCGCCGGGCAGGCGAGTGCCGATTTCGCCACCACCATCTCGAGCATCGCGCGACTGCGCCTGCGCAATCCCGGCTATGTTATTCCCGCGATCAGCGCGCTTAATCTGCTGGCGGAGGATGGCTACGTGCGGGCGATCAACGCCGGAGCCAATCTGGCCACGATCAACCTTACGCCGCCTGCCAACCGTGAGGATTACCTGCTCTACAAGCGCTCGCGCCACATCATGCACGAGAAACGCGTGCGCTCCGCCATCGAGCAAGCCGGATGCACCATCAGTACCGTGAGCTTGGCTGAGACAATGCGCCAGCGCCGGGTCGCCGCCGCAACCGCGAGCTAACCATCCGCTGTCGCCGGTTCGATGACCGCACCAGCGGCGCCAGCACGCCGGACGGTGTGGCCAGGAAATGCCTTTCTGTAGCGGCGGTCT
>CAJCIA010000012.1 GCA_903970275.1 Betaproteobacteria bacterium | reverse complement strand
ATCACGGTCACCGACAACACCAACATCCTCGTGGAAGGCGCCGACAAGCAGAAGGTGGGCGCCGTCGCCGCCGACATCCGCGCCTATTATCCGCCCGAGCCGTACAAGGGCAAGGGCGTACGCTACGCCGGCGAGCAGATCATCCGCAAGGAAGGCAAGACCGCGCAGAGCAAGTAAAGGACATCCCATGGCAAAACTGACTTCCAAGGCCTCCCGCATCCGCACTCACGTGCGCGTTCGCCGTAAGGTAAAGGGCACCGCCGAGCGCCCCCGCCTGGCCGTGAACTTTTCCGGCAACCACATCCGCGCCCAGGTCATCGACGACGTGAACGGCAAGACGCTCGTCTCCGCCTTCACAACCGAGAAGAGCCTGGCCGACTCCAAGCTGCGCCCCAACGTCAAGGGCGCCGAGGAAATCGGCAAGCTCATCGGCGAACGCGCCAAGGGCAAGAACATCACCGCGGTCGTCTTCGATCGCGGCGGTTTCACCTATCATGGCAAGGTCAAGGCCTTGGCCGACGCCGCTCGCTCGAGCGGCCTGCAATTCTAACTTTTATCACTATGCCTCCCGCCACCGAAGAACTCACGACACCCGCACCCGCCGCCGAACCGGCGCCGGCTGCCATGCCTGAAGCTGCTCCCGCACCTGCCGCGGCGACGACCGCTCCTGCGGCCGCCACGCCTGCGCCCGGAGGCGATCGCGGCGGTTTTGGCGGACGCGGCGGTCCTGGTGGTGGACGCGGCCGGGGGCCCGGCGGCCCGGGCGGCCGTGGCCGTGGCAATCGCATGCCGCGCAACCGCAACGACGAGCCCAAGAGCGACCTGCTCGAGAAGGTCGTCTTTATCAATCGATGCGCCAAGGTCGTGAAGGGCGGACGCCGCTTCAGCTTCAGCGCCCTGCTCGTCGTCGGCGATCGCAAGGGCCGCGTCGGTGTCGGTTTCGGCAAGGCCAACGAAGTTGTGGAAGCGATCCGCAAGGCCACCGAGGCGGCCCGCAAGCATCTCGAGCCCATTTCGCTCCGCGAGAACACCATTCCCCATGAAGTCATCGGCCAGTACGGCGGTGGCCGCGTGCTTCTGCGCCCGGCTTCGCCGGGAACCGGCCTGATCGCCGGTGGCGGCGTTCGCGCCGTTGTCGAAGCGGTGGGGATCAAGGATTTGCTCGCTAAGTCGCTCGGCTCCGGCAACCCCGCGAACGTGGTCAAGGCCACGCTCGACGCCCTCAAGCAGCTGCGCTTGAAGGACTCCATCTATCAACTGCGCGGCAAGACGGTCAAAGCCCCCGCGGCGCCGGTTCCTGCGGCGGACGGCACGGCTCAGGCATCCGCCAGCGTGGCAGAGCCCGAGAGGAAGTCCGCCAAGGCCAAGGGCAAGACCAAGGCCACCAAGCCAGACGTCGCGCCTGAAGCCGGCACCGATCCCGCGCTGGCCAGCTAACCAAGTCAAAAGGAAAAAGGTAAAAGTAGAAAGTACTGAGCCTGATTCCAAAACTTTTACCTTTTACTTTCCACTTTTAACTTCCCCCCTTATGCCCTCACTTCGTCTCCATAATCTCCAGCCGCGTCCCGGCTCGCGCCATCGCGTCAAGCGCCTGGGCTGCGGCGAAAGCTCCGGCCACGGCAAGACCTCCGGCAAGGGCCACAAGGGTCAAAAGGCCCGTTCCGGCGGCAGCATCCGTCTCGGTTTCGAAGGTGGCCAGATGCCCCTCATCCGGCGGTTGCCCAAGCGCGGCTTCAACAACGCGCAGTTCAAGACTACTTACGCACCGGTCAACCTGGCCGCGCTCAACGACCTCAAGCATGACGGCCTCATCGATGAGGCGACGCTGCGCAAGGCCGGGCTGGTCAACGGCTCGTGGAGCGGCGTCAAGGTGCTCGGTGACGGTGAACTGACCAAGGCGATCTCGCTCAAGGTCCACGCCGTGAGCGCCAGCGCCAAGGAGAAGATCGAAAAGGCCGGCGGCTCTGTCGAGCTCGTCGCCGCCAAGGTCTATCCGGCGCGCAATTCCGCCAAGGCCGCCGCCCTCGCGAAGCGCAAGCCCAGGACCGCCTAGGGAAACTCGGAACTTGGAACGTCGAACTTAGGGCGCCGCTCTTCGTTGATCGTTCCGAGTTCCACGCTCCAAGTTCTCGTTCTTCGTTCCCCCCATGCTTTCGGCCTTCGCCAACATCTTCAAGATTCCCGAGCTGCGGCAGCGCATCCTCTTCACGCTCGCGGTCATCGTCGTCGTGCGCATCGGCGCCGCCATCCCGTGCCCCGGCGTGAACACGGACATCCTCGCCCGCTTCTTCCACACCATCATCGAGAAGAGCGGCAGCTCGAACACGACCGGCTCGGTCATCGGCATGTTCAATCTCTTCAGCGGCGGCGCGCTGGAGAATTGCGCGGTCTTCACCCTCGGCATTATCCCCTACATCAGCGCCAGCATCATGCTGCAGCTCATGACCGCGGTGGTGCCCAGCCTGGGCAAGCTCGCGCGTGAAGAGGGCGGCCGGCACAAGATCACCCAGTACACTCGCTACGCCACCATCGTCATCTGCCTCGTGCAGGGTTACTTTTACTCGAAGCAGTTCGAGAATCCGGAGAAGAGCGCGCTCTTTTCTTCCATCGCCGCCATCACGCAACAGTACGGACCGCTGGTCCCTTATCCGGGACCGATGTTCGAGTTCACCACCGTGCTCTGCCTGCTCTCTGGCACGTTGCTGCTCATGTGGCTGGGCGAGCAGATCACCGATAAGGGCATTGGCAACGGCATCTCGATGGTCATCACCGTGAACATCGTCTCGCGCCTGCCGGCCGCCATCCTGCAGGGTTTCCAGATGGTCTTCTCGCCCTCGGGCCAGAACGCCGTCCCGCTGCCCTTCGTGCCGCTGATGATTTTTTTCCTCTTCGCCGTCGTCGCCGGCACCATCGCCATCACGCAGGCCATGCGCAAGGTCACAATCAACTACGCCCGTCAGGTGCGCGGCAACAAGGTTTACGGCGGCCAGAGCTCCTTCCTGCCGCTGAAGGTCAACTACTCGGGCGTCATGCCGATCATCTTCGCCCAGTCGATCCTTCTCGTGCCCGCTTTCACCATCAAGCTGCTGCCGATCGGCACCGCGCCCTGGGCCATGTCTCTAGCCAACTCGCTCATGCCCGGCGGCACGATGTACTACATCATCTACGTGCTGATGATCTTCTTCTTCTCTTACTTCTGGGTCAGCTTCATGTTCAACCCGATCCAGATCGCCGAAGACGTCAAGAAGAACGGCGGTTTCATTCCCGGCGTGCGCCCCGGCGCCCCGACGGCCGAGTTCCTCGAGTACACCATGACCCGCCTGACCCTGGCCGGCGCCATCTTCCTCGCCGTTCTGGCCATCCTGCCCTCCACCGTGCAGCGCTCCTTCGGCGTGCCGATGCTCACCGCACAGTTTTTCGGCGGTACCAGCCTGCTGATCATGATCGGCGTCATGCTCGACACCATGCGCCAGATGGAGACCTACCTGCTTCAGCGCCACTACGACGGCTTTCTCAAGAAGGGCCGCATCCGCGGTCGCAGCGCCTCGAACCTGACCGCCGCGCAGGGCCAGGCCGCGACGGGAAACTACGTTTGGCTCTACGTCATCATCGCGATCCTTTTCATCGCCGGCGCTGTCGTGGCTTTGGCAAAGTAAGGACGGGTAGACGGCGCTTTGGCCGCTGGGCGGTGGTCACCTGAGAAACATGGGTGCTCACCCTGGGTGCGCCGTCCTAGGCTCCATCAGTCCGTCCGGCCGCGTGGGGATTGCCGATAATGACGGGATGCCGCTTCCCTCCACTGCAGTTGACCCGGATCAAAAACCGCCGACTATTGCTGAGAATTCTATTTCGTTTTCCCTCCCTTTCTCCAAAATCAGTCGCCTGACCTAACCCCCGCCGTGAGCATCCCGATCAAAACCCCCGACGACATCGAGGGCATGCGCTTTGCCTGCCGCGCCGCACGGGAAATCCTCGAGGAAGTCTCGCTCGCCGTCGTCCCCGGCGTGACCACGGGCGAGATCGACAAGCTCACCGCGCGCCTGATCAGCGACCGCGGCGGGCGCAGCCCGTTCCTCCACTACCGCGGCTTCCCCGGCCACATCTGCATCTCGGTCAACGACGAGATCGTCCACGGCATCGGCGGCGCGCGCCGCGTCCAGTACGGCGACATCGTCAAGCTCGACATCGGCATCGTCCTGCGCGGCTGGGTCGGCGACACGGCCACCACCATCCCCGTCGGCGAAATACCCGCCGCCACCGCCCGGCTCCTGGCCAAGACGCAGGAGGCGCTCGGCATCGGCATCGAGCAGGCGCGGGCCGGCAACCGGGTCCATCACATTTCCGAGGCGATCGAGAAATTCGTCGTCTCCTGCGGCTACAGCGTCGTGCGCGAGTTCGTCGGCCACGGCGTCGGCCGCCAGTTGCACGAGGAGCCGCACGTCCCGAACTACGGACGCGAGGTCAAGGCGCGCCTCAAGCCCGGCATGACCATCGCGATCGAGCCGATGGTCAACATGGGCCGCGCGCAGGTCCGCCAGCTCGCCGACGGCTGGACTGTCGTCACCGCCGACGGCAAGCCCAGCGCCCACTTCGAGCACACCGTCCTCATCACCGAGGAAGAGCCGGAAATCCTGACCACCCTCGGCGCACCCGCGGTGCTGCGGCGCTGAATTTTTTGACAGGATTATCACGATTTACATGATGGGGCAGGGGAGGGCCCGCCCCGTCGACGATTCCCCAATCCTGTGAATCCTGTTAATCCCGTCCAAAAAAGTCACCCCGACGAAATCCGCGCCCCGGCCCGCGTCATCGAGCTCATGCGCGACGGCGCCTGCCGCGTCGAACTCCCCAACGGCCACCGCGCCGTCGGCCAGAGCCGGACGCGCGTTTTCTCCATCGGCGACACCGTCACCATCGCCTTCCATCCCTACGATTTGTCGCGCGGCTGGATCGTCGAACGTTGAGCGAAAAAGTTTCGTCCCCAACGGTTTTCAGAGGCGAAAGCGGCTTAAAATACTTCAACAAGAAGCTTGCCACGCCTTTCGGCTTTGATAGGCTTTACCTCTCGCGTTTGATCCGGCGGGGGCTCTCGTTGTCCCTGCAAAATCAGCGCCGGGACCCCGAATTTACAGAGACAAACATGAAAGTACGCGCCTCCGTCAAACGCCGCAC
>CAJCIA010000011.1 GCA_903970275.1 Betaproteobacteria bacterium | reverse complement strand
TGTAGCGGCGGTCTATGACCGCCGAGGATGAAAAGAGCGTGCTGCCTGTCCCCGGCGGTCATAGACCGCCGCTACAATCAGAACCCGACTCCTTAAAACGCGCCCTGCGCGCCCAGATAACGCCAGTTCTTGCTCTGCCATTCGGCCAATCCGGGATGCATCTGGATGTTGCCGAAGACAAAATCGAACCACTCCAGGTCGCGGAACTGCGACAGATAAAACTTGTTTGTGCCGAGCAGCCGGTACCGCACATGCGCCGGCTTTCCGCTTGGCGCAGACGCGGGATGGCAGGCGTAAACCCGCTCACGAAAAAAAGCCTGCGTGCCGTCTGCGCTCAGCCGCAGGAAACGAAATTCCTGGTCCACCTGATGCTGCGGATCGTACTGCGAAAAGGTCCCGCCCGGCATGACGCGCAGCCCCTCCGGCGTCTCCGTATACGCCGGGCACGAGAAACCGTAGTCATACGGCACAATCACGATCCCGCCGTCCTCTATATAATAGGCCTGCGCAAAGTCATAAGCCTTCAACTCCGGCGGCAGCGTGGAGGCGCGCGCCATTGCGCTCAGGACGAGAAGAAGAAAGAGGCCTACCGTTCTCATGCCATTCCACATTCCGCCAGGATGGCTCGGGCCGCAACCACCGGATCGGGCGCCCGGGTGATCGGGCGGCCGATGACGAGATGGGTCGCACCGCGCTGGAAGGCCTCGGGCGCGCTGAGCGTCCGCTTCTGGTCGCCCTTGGCGTCGGTGCCCGAACGCACGCCGGGCGTCACCAGTTTGATTGGTTCCGGCAGCCCCTCGCGAATGAGCGCGATCTCGTGCGGCGAGCACACCAGCCCCGGAACGCCCGCCAGCGCCGCGAGCCGCGCGAAGCGCAGCACCTGCTCGCCCGCGGTTCGGTCATAGCCGATCTGCCGCAGGGCGTCGTCGTCCAGGCTCGTCAGCACCGTCACGGCCAGAATCTCCGTGCGGCTGCCCTGCGTCGCCGCCTGCGCCGCCTGCATCATCTCGAGTCCGCCCCCGGCGTGGATGGTGAGGAACCGCACGTCGAGCGCCACCGCGGCGCGCACCGCATGGCCTACCGTCGCGGGAATGTCGTGCAGCTTCAGGTCGAGAAACAGGTCCACGCCCTCGGCGCGCAGGGTGCGGATCAGCTCCGGGCCCTCGCGCGTGAAGAGCTGCAGCCCCACCTTGAACAAGCTCAGGTGCGGCTTGAGCCGCCGCACCAGCGCGAGCGCCTCGGCGGCGGAATCCACATCAAGGGCGAGAATCAGTTTGTCGGTCATCGGGCTCCCGGTTTTACTCAGGCAGTGAAACAGGCCGCTCCCGCCAAGATCAATCTCTATCTCCACATCACCGGCCGCCGGCCCGACGGCTTCCACGAACTCGAGACGCTGATGGTTCCCATCTCGCTCGGCGACACGCTCGAGCTCGAGCTTATCCCCGCCGGCATCGAGTTCACCTGCTCCGATCCGGCGCTGGCGGATGCGAAGGACAACCTGGCCACCAAGGCAGCGCGGCTCTTCCTCGAGGAGTTTGCCGTGGCAGCCGGCGTCCGCATTCACCTGGAGAAGGCGGTGCCGGTTGGCGCAGGCCTTGGCGGTGGCAGCAGCGACGCCGCGGCGGTTCTCCTCGCGTTAAGGAAACTCACCAGCACGCCGGCCGACGACGTCCGGCTCGCCGGCCTCGCCGCGCAGCTCGGCAGCGATGTCCCCTTCTTTATCTACAACCGGCCCGCCATCTGCAGTGGCCGCGGTGAAATCATCGAACCGGTCGAGCTCCGCGAATCCTACCAGGGGCTGCTCGTTCATCCCGGCTTCGGCGTCTCCACGCCGTGGGCTTACAAGACCTACGCGCAGAATCCCGGGCCGGGCGAAGTCGGCCGCATCTTCGCCGACTTCACCATGCGCAACGATCTGGAGCTGCCGGCGTTTTCCAAGTACGCGTGGCTGCCCGTGGCCAAGACCTGGTTCCGCGAGCAGCCGGAAACCCTCGACGCGCTCATGAGCGGCAGCGGCAGCTCGGTCTTCGCGCTGACTGCGTCGCGCGCTGCGTCCGACGCGCTGCAAGAAAAGTTCCACGCCGAGTTCGGTGCGGGTCTTTTCTCCAAACCATTTCAGGTCATCACGGCTTAGGTGGCTCGCCCGCCGCCGTCTGCGCGCGAAAGCCATACAACGACACAAAACGAGCAATGACGATCGCGTTGTAAAACGTACCGGTCACCGCCTCGAGCACGCTCCACATCCGCGCGGCGGGATTGCGCGGAATCAGGTCGCCGAATCCGCTGGTCGTCAGCGTGCTGTAGCTGAAGTAGATGAGGTCCGCGTGCTCCGTCTTCGGCTTGTAGAGGGAAACGATGGCGTGCGCGTCAACCGCCTCAACCAGCGCATAAAGATCGGTCCAGAACACGCCCAGGATCAGGTAACCGCACACCGCCGCGCAGAGCACCTCCACGTTGATGATCGTCACCTGCGCCAACCAGCGCGCCAGCAGCACGAAGGCGAGCGCGACGATGACCAGGAACATCAGCGGCGCCGCGATGCTGACGCCGGCGAAAAGGCCGCTGCCATCCGTTACCACACTCACCACCAGCCACGTTGCCGTCAGCGCCAGCATGGCCGCCATCGTGGAGGTGCGCAGGCCGGTGGAGATCGTTACCGCCATGACAACCAGCGCCACCAGCGGCGTGATGAGATTATCCGCGCGATTGTAAACGTCGGAAATCGGACTGATCGCCAGCAGCAGCACCAGCGCGATGAGAAGCATGCGCCACCGCCGACCCCGCAGCCAGTCAGCAAGTGCGGCGAGCCGTTTCACCGCGCCAGTCTTCCGAAAACAACGAACCATGACAAGCGCCCCACGGTCTCGCGGCCGCCGCTCCCCCGGCAGCCGCCCGACCACTCGCGCCGCACTTTTCCTTGCCGCCCCCTGCCGCATCACCTAGGCTCGCCCTTCCCTTCAAGGGCAGATACCCAAGTGGCCAACGGGGGAAGACTGTAAATCTTCTGGCTTTGCCTTCACAGGTTCGAATCCTGTTCTGCCCACTCTTTCTTTGCGTCACCGAATCGGTCTAGCGTGGGCCTGTCCCTCGTAATTATTTGATTTTCGACGATATCAGTTTTAGGAAAGAGGCCGATTTTGTGACGAGGCCGGACTGGTTGTGACCCGCCCGGAATGAATTGAGTCTATTTGTGAGTCCACAATCGGTGCGCTAAGATTCGCTTCTCGCCTGGAGCAGGCATTGGCGACTGGCATCACGATCCGCAGCTTTCCAGAACCACACCTACATGAAGCCGGGTGAGGTCATCCATTAGCTCGTCGATGTGGCGAGCAAGAACGGCACGTTCGTCCTTAACATCCCGGTTTGCCGGACGGGGACCATCGACGCCGACCAGATCGCCATCCTCCTGCGCAAACTCTACCCGCGCCGCGACACTTGTGGCGGAGTGCCAGACATATCTACTAACGTAAGTTGCTGTAGCAACCAAAAGGCCGCTATGCGAGAGGCCCATCATCTTTGTGTGACAGCAAACACTACACCATCGTTTCCATGATGATCAAAGTAACCCTCTTAATTGTCACTCTTACGGTGGCGTGCTCCGTCTGTATAAGCGCAGAACCGATTGACCGACAGGCACTGGTCACGCGCCACAACGTGGTTCTCATCGAGGCCCATCCTCGGGAAGCACTCCAGGTTGGCAATGGTCACTTTGCCTGCACGGTTGATGTGACCGGGTTGGAGAGCTTTTACGGCAATGCTATGTCCGACTGGGGCTGGCACATGACGCCGCGCTCAGCCGCAATACAAGGCGCACAATTGCAATTGCAGATGTACCCCGTGCAGGGCCGCCAAGTCGGTTTCCCAACCAAAGCAGCCGGCCAGGCCGAACTGTATAGATACCTGCGGGACAATCCGCATCGGTTCAACCTGGGTCACCTCGGTCTGAGGTTGATAAAAGCGGACGGGAGCGCGGGCTCTATCAAGGACGTCACCGGCGTTCGGCAGGAACTTGATCTCTGGCGCGGATTGATCACGAGCCATTTTACCTTCGACGGTCAACCCGTGACCGTGGAAACCAGTGTGCATCCGGATTCCGACCTGATTGCGGTGAAGGTGAATTCACCCTTATTGGGCACGGGCCATCTGCTTTTCTCGCTCGCGTTTCCCTATGGGGACCCGGGCAGCGCGGGTGGGGATTTTAGTCATCCGTTGGCGCATGCCACCACGATGAAAATGCACGGCACGTCACGGGCCGATTTTCATCGCAGCATGGATTCGACGCAGTACGACGTGAGCCTGGCCTGGGAAGGCAGCGCCAGCCTCGCGCAGGAAAAGCCACACTTTTATCTTTTAAGCCCGGCGGCCGGAACCAATCAATTTGGGCTGAGATGTCGTTTCGAAAAAGCACCTGATAGTTCGCAACTGCCCGATGTGGCTCAAACAGAAGCGGCGAGCGCCGCAGGATGGAAGAATTTCTGGACGGAGGGCGGAGCGGTCGATCTTTCCGGAAGCACGGATCCGCGTTGGATGGAATTGGAACGGCGCATCGTCCTCTCGCAATATTTACTCGCGGTCCAGGAGGCCGGCTCGACGCCGCCGCAGGAGACCGGGTTGTTCAGCAACAGCTGGAGCGGCAAGTTCCATCTGGAGATGGCCTTGTGGCACGAGGCGCAATTCGCGCTTTGGAATCGGTGGCCTCTCTTTCAGCGCGCCTTGGATTGGTATCCTACCATCCTTCCCGGCTCGTTGGCGCGGGCGCAGGAACAGGGCTACACGGGAGCACGTTGGCCGAAAGAGGTGGGACCTAACGGGGTCGAATCGCCTTCCGGCACAAATCCCTTGATCATCTGGCAGCAGCCGCACCTGATCTTTTTCGCGGAACTGGATTATCGGCTGCATCCCTCCCGAGCGACTCTGGAAAAATGGGACAAGATCGTTGAAGCCACGGCCAATTTCCTGGCGTCGTTTGCGACCTTGAATCCCGCTACCGGGAAGTACGATCTTGAACCTCCGATGAGGACCGTGCCGGAGAATACACCACCAATGGCGGCCTATAATCCGACTTTTGAGCTCTCCTATTGGCGAACCGGCCTCCGTCTGGCGCAACAGTGGCGCACACGGTTGGGCCTGCCCGCCAAGCCTGAATGGGACCGCGTGCGCGAGAATCTTGCCCCTTTGCCGCAAGCCGATGGCGTGTATCTCATGCAGGAAGGAATGACGGACACCTACACCAAAATGAATTTTGAGCATCCATCCTTGATCGGACCGCTGGGGCTACTGCCGGGGGATGGCGTCGACCCGGCCGTCATGAAAGCCACGGTCGAAAAGGTTATTTCAACTTGGCGTTGGGACCATACGTGGGGCTGGGATTTTCCCATGATGGCCATGGCCGCAGCGCGTAACGGAGATCCGAAGCTGGCAATCGATGCGCTTTTCAATCCCAGCGGACGAAATAACTTTCTCGCCAACGGCTGCTCGACCGGAGGGCCCTTTCCTTATTTCCCTTCCAACGGCGGCCTGCTTTACGCCATCGCGTTCATGGCCGCGGGATGGGATGGTGCGCCGAAGCGCCCCGCCCCCGGCTTTCCGGCCGACGGGACTTGGCATGTTCGCTATGAGAATCTGAGCAGAGCACCTTGAGACGCCTGCTGCTTGCACAAATGGGGGCAGATTCGAGTCTAGCCGCCGACTAGATGGGGAAATGGATGCAACTCCAAACAACTATTCGCCGAGCTTGGTGTTTAAAAGCCGATGATTGGGATAAGGTTTACGTGGGCCTTGGTGATCGCTTGCGGGCTTCTGGCGCATGGTGCGGAAACGAAGCTTAGCTTTCCCGCGGTGGACAG
This sequence comes from Betaproteobacteria bacterium, assembly GCA_903970275.1. GTDB lineage: Bacteria > Verrucomicrobiota > Verrucomicrobiia > Methylacidiphilales > UBA1321 > JABDGH01. Next base: position 13,859 of record CAJCIA010000011.1, on the reverse strand, counting down.
CGAACCGCTCGGGATCGTCAGCCCCGGCGCGATCGTCCTGCACGACAACTGGCAGATGCGGGAAGAGGCGATCGTGGGAGATCACGGCGATACGTTTTCCTCTTCCGCCTTCGATGCGAAAAGCTGGTACCCGGCGACCGTGCCCACCACCGCCCTCGCCACGCTGGCGCGCCACGGCATTTATCCCGATCCCATCATGGGCACGAACATGATGAAGATCCCGGACGTGAACGAGAAGGAGAACACGCGGTACAACCTGATGCAGTACAGCCATCTGCCGGATCATTCTAATCCGTTTGACCGCCCTTACTGGTTCCGCACGTCCTTCACGCTGCCCGCCAGTTATCAAGGTCGGACGGTGTGGCTGCATCTCGATGGGATTAATTATCGCGCGGACATCTGGTTAAACGGCCAGCAAATCGCCAATGCGAACGACGTGGTGGGGATGTTCAAGCGCTTCCGCTTCGACATCAGCAAATTCGTAAAGACGGGCGGGGAGATGAATACGCTGGCCATTCGCATCCATCAACTGGACGTGCCGGGAGATCCGGTGCTGGAGCAATTAGGCGGCGTCTACGGCGCCGTTGGACCCAACGGCGGCGACCGAACGATCCTTGACAACGTGACCATGTACCAGAGCGTCGGCTGGGATTGGACGCCGAGCGTCCGCGACCGGAACATGGGCATCTGGCAGCATGTCTGGCTGGAAGCCACCGGCCCCGTCGCCGTGCGTGATCCCGCCGGCTTTGTCGACCTGAAGTGGACTCCCGGACAGGATGCGCCGATCAAGGTGCGCGGCTATCTGGACAATCCGGGCACGCAGACTGTGAAGACGGATCTCACCGTGCGCATTAAACCGGAGGGCTTCGACGGTGCCCCGGTGGAGTTTCACCAGTCCTTGCCGTCAGCGCCTGGCCGCAACGAATTCATCCTGCTGCCCAAGGATCATCCCGAACTGGTCCTGCACAATCCCAAGGTGTGGTGGCCTGACACCTATGGCGATCATCCGCTTTATAAGCTGACCGTCAGCGCTTCGGTTGACGGCAAGCCCAGCTCCTCGGCCTCCTCGTTGCTCGGCGTGAGAACGGTCGGCACCTTCGTCCTGGCTAGCGGCGGTCGCGCGTTCACCTGTAACGGACGCACCATCCGCTTTTCCGGCGGCGCCTGGATTCCCGACACCATGTTGAGCTGGAGCGCCCAGCGCTACCGCGACGAGGTGCGCCTGATGGCGGAAGGCAACGAGACCGTCGTTCGGGTCAACGGCTGCGGCATCATGCCGCCGGATGTGTTCTTCGATGCCTGCGACCGAAACGGCTTGCTGGTCTGGGAGGACTTCTCCCGCACCTCTCCGTTTATGGTCGGCCAGGTCGATACCAAGCTGCTGATGGAGAACATGGTCGATTGCGTTGATCGCATGAGAAGCCATCCTAGCCTGTTGCTTTGGGAGGGTGCCAACGAGGCGGTGCCTCCCCAGGAGTGGGCGGAGCCGATGCAGAACCAGGTGCTCCCGGACATGGATGGCACACGTCCGTGGATGCTATCCAGCAGCGGCAACGCCCATTGGGGCGTGCCCCTCAACCATATGGCTTCAGGAGGACCCTATCGCCAGGAACCGCTGCGGACCTTGTTCGACCTCTATGCCCATGCTCCCTACATGACCTGCAAGAATGAAATCGGGATGGCGGCACCCATGAACATGAATTCAGTCGCCCAATCCATTCCCGATTGGGACCAGACCGACGATAAAAATTTCCCGCTCAATGTGACGTTCGGTTTTCACGATGCGCTCACCTATTATGTTCCCACGCATACCGCAATCGCCCAGCAGTTCGGGCCGATGCCGGACTTGATGGAATATCTCTGGATTGGGGACCTTTTCCACGGCGAGTTCTACCGGGGCGTGTATGAAGCGGCCAACAAGGTGCGGCCGCGCAACGAGGGCACCCATCTCTGGAAGGTCAACGCCTCCTGGCCCTCCATGCAGTGGGAGCTCTTCGACTGGTACCTGCACCCCAACTCGGGTTATTACGGAATGAAGGAGGCGCTCAAGCCGATTCACGTCCAGTACAGCATCGACGACAGCGGCGTCCAGGTCGTGAGCACCGAGCCGGACGCCCTAAAAGGGGCGAAGGTACATGCAGAAATCATCAGCCTCCGGGGCATTACCAAATCCACTAAAGACTTTACAGTCGACGCCGCAGCGGACGCGACCACGGTCGCCGGCAGCTTGGCGGATCAGTTCGCGGACGGCCAAGCCAAGTTCCTCGCGCTCACGTTGACGACGGCGGATGGGAAGGTGCTCGATCACGATGTCCGCTGGGTGGCGGACGACGATGTCGTCTGGGAATTGCAGACGCTGGCGCTCGCCAAGGTGGTCGGCACCGTAAAGAATACGCAGATCGACGGCGCCGAAACCGTCGACACCATTGGAATCGAAAACACCTCGGATGTCCCGGCGTGCGACGTCCGGTCCGAGATCCTGTCCGGCCCGCAGGGCTGCGAAGTCCTGCCTAGTTTCTGGACCGACAACGCCCTCACGCTCCTGCCGCATGAGAAGCGCGAGGTGACGGTACGCTACCGCACCGCGCTGCTGGCCAGGGCGCACCCGCATCTCATCATCGAGGGCTTCAACGTGATGCCGCGCGAAATCAACATCGCCGATGGCAAGGTCGTACCGCTGGCGATCAAGCTGACCGGTTGCGAGGCCGCTCCCGACCGCAACGGCAACCCCACAGTGAAGTTAACCTACGTCAACGCCGGCACCTCGGGGCCGCGCTACACCTCGTGGCCCATCCCTCTCGCGGTGGACAGCCGGGTCGTACGCTATGTTCACATGGACGTCAGCGGGTCGAAGGCGACTTCGCAAACCGTTTCGTTTGCCGATCTGGCGGCAGGCGAGCACGAGGTGAAGGCAGGCTACCCCGACCTCGCGGCGACGCAGGGGTCCGTGAAAATCACGGCCAAGCCTCTTCCGATCCAATTCGTGCCGCCACCCGTCAAGACGCTGGCCTCAAGCGAGAAGCCAGGCATGGAGGCCAGTCATTTGTTTGACGGCAATCTCTCGCCTAATTCGATCGGGAAGGCGACTGACTTGGGCGGCGTCTATATGGCCGGCCCCAAGGATAACGGCCCGGTGATTTGGACCGACTACGGCAAGTCCATCCAGGCGAGCGGGCTGGCATTCGCGCAACCGCCTTCCCCTCCGTCCGGCCGCAACCATGCCACGGCGATCAATCTGTGGTTTTTGGCCACCGATCCGGGTCAAGGCCCGGCCATTCCTCATGTCAACCACCAGCGTGGTGCGGATGAAACGTTAACGCTCCAGTGGCACAACGATTCGGTCTTAAGAGTCTATCCTTTCGTCCATCCTCGCGCCGGCCAATTCGTGGTCATGCAACTTGTGGGGCACGGGGCGAGCGTCGGCGGCGGCGAATTGCGGCTTATCGCCCAGTGAGCGCAGCGGCCAATAGCACAGATATTCCGTGGAGGTGGGCTGTTGGTGGAACGTCAGCGAGATGACGTTCCAACAATGGAAGAAGCAGTTTGGCCAGGGAAATAACGAGGCCAAGCGGCTCAAGGCACGGAAGACGGAAATGGAGCCAGTCATGCCCGCTCCGCGCGAAGTGTGGCGATAGAAGTATAGGCATCGCCTCTTTACCCAGTACTCATCCTTCCCTGTAGCGAAAAGTGCGAATTTTTAAGTTTGGCACTGCTTAGATTATTCCAAAAGAGGACCTATGATCTTGGCCGCCTCTTAGGAGAGACCGGACCAACTGTGACCAAGCGGGCCTAAATGAATCGGAAAAAGCTTGTGGGTCCGGCTTGCAGATAGCCGGCCTTCCTAGCGTGTACCAAAGGTTCGAATCCTGTTCTGCCCACTCCTCGGTTGGCCGACTGACTGCTCTCCGATTCACAATTTTGTGCGGAGGCGGAGCTACTTCCGCCCGAACCGATACTCGATCGAGGCTCGGTAATGATCGCCCGGCTTCAAGATCGTGGACGGGAAATTCGGATGATGCGGGGAATCGGGAAAGTGCTGCGCCTCGAGCGAGAAAGCGCAGTAGCGCGTGTACTTGATTCCGCCTTTGCCCACCAGGGTGCCGTCGAAGAGATTGCCGGTGTAGAACTGGACGCCCGGTTGATCGGTAAAGACCTGAAGATCGCGGCCACTGGCCGGATCATCGATTTCGCCGGCTTTCGACAAGACAGCGCTGGTGTCCTTGTTGAGGACGTAGTTGAAATCGTAGCCGGGCGGCTGATTGCCGAAGCCGTCGATGTGAGTCGCCAGGACAGTGGGACGGCGCAGATCCCAGGGAGTTCCCTGCACCGGTCGTATTTCCCCGGTGGGAACCGAGGTCGCGTCGACCGGCGTGAAGGCATCCGCGTTCACCGTCGCGATGTCGTGCAGGATCGTGCCGTGACCGGGCCCGGAGAGATTGAACAAGGTATGATTCGACAGGTTCACGACCGTCGTTTTGTCGGTGGTGGCCGCATACTGGACGCGCAGGCGGTCGTCACTGGTCAGCGTGAAGGTCACATTGACGCGGAGATTGCCGGGGAAACCCTCTTCCCCGTCGGGGCTCAAGCGACTAAAGCGGACGCACGGTGGCTTCTCGCTGACGACCTGCGCCTTCCACAGGTGACGGTTAAATCCCAGCTTGCCGCCATGCATGGTGTTCGGGCCGCTGTTCTTGGTGAGAGGATAAAGGTGGCCGTCCAGCGTGACCTGCCCGCCGCCGATGCGGTTGATGTAGCGGCCCATGGTTCCGAAGTTCAATTTCGCCGCGGCGTAGTCGGCCGGCTTATCAAAGCCAAGCACGATGTCGTCGAGGTGCCCGCGACGATCGGGAGTGATGATGCGCACCACGGTTGCGCCGTAACCCGTGACACTGGTGCTGAGCCCATGGCCATTCCTCAACGTGTAGAGCAATACCGGCCCCTCCGCACACGTGCCAAAGGGTTGGGTGGTGACCCCGACCGGCGAAGGCTCGACCGCTGAAAGTGGCTCCGGATCCCCGAGGAGTAAAAGCAGGCCGAATAAAGTCGTCGTGCAGATCATGGCTTTCATGGCTAGGCAGGATCGAAACAGAAGTTTCTCCATTTGTCGCACACTGTTCGAATGAAGTGATTTTACCATGCCCAAGACGCACGCCTTCGGGTAGTTCTAAAGAAAGCCCCTTATGCAAATTCGTTACGCCGTCGGTACGGAACAATATCAGCGCATGTCCACGGAGGAACTGCGCCGTCATTTTCTCCTCGAGGATCTGTTCACGCCGGGAAATTTTAACCTCATCTATTGGGAAACCGATCGCACGGTGATCGGCGGCGTGGTTCCGGGCGCGACACCGCTGCGGCTGGAAAACGATCCGGTGCTGGCGGCCGATTACTTCTGCGAACGCCGGGAACTTGGCGCCTTCAATCTCGGCGGACCTGCCCAAGCCGTGGTGGATGGCCAGGGCTTTTCGCTTGGCGAGCGGGACGCCCTTTACGTAGGCCGCGGCGCGCGGGAAATCTCGTTCCAGTCCACCGACGGCGCAAATCCGGCTCGCTTATTTCTCATCAGCTACCCGGCTCATGCGGCTTATCCGACCGGACTTGTTTCGCAAAGCCAGGCGCATCGCATCGACCTGGGTGCCTCGGCGACGGCCAACCAACGCAGCATCTTTCAGTATATTCACGAGGGCGGCCACAAGAGCTGCCAGCTCGTCACCGGCATGACGCAACTGGCGCCGGGAAGCATCTGGAACACGATGCCGCCGCACCTGCATCTCCGCCGGTCGGAGGTCTATTTCTATTTCGACGTGCCGGAAAGCGGCGCCGTCTTTCATCTCATGGGACCACCGGACGAGACCCGCCATCTGGTCGTGCGCAGCGGTCAGGCGGTGCTTTCCCCGGTCTGGTCCATCCACGCCGGCTGCGGGTCGGAAGCGTATTCGTTCATCTGGGCGATGGGCGGCGAAAACCAGCGGTTTGCGGACATGGACGCCGTCAAACTGAGCGACTTGAAGTAGGCCATGATCCTTGATCAATTCAGGCTGGAGGGTCGCACGGCACTGGTGACGGGTTGCCGGCGCGGGATCGGCGCGGCCATGGCCGAGGCGCTCGCGGAGGCGGGAGCGGACATCGTGGGCGTCAGTGCCAATCTTGAACCAATTGGCAGCGATATCGCGCGGCGCGTGGCGGCGGAGGGGAAAAAGTTCCATTCCTACCGCGCCGATTTTTCGCGGCGCGAGTCGCTCGCCACGTTCATCGCGGAGGTGAAGCAGGCACATCCCGTCATCGACATCCTGGTTTGCAACGCAGGCACCATCCGGCGGCAGGCGGCCGCCGAGCACAGCGATGCGGATTGGGATGAGGTGATTGAGGTCAATCTCCGCGCTCCCTTTGTCCTCGCGCGCGAGTTCGGCCGGGACATGGTCCAGCGCGGATCAGGCAAAATCATCTTCATTGCCTCCCTGCTCTCCTTTCAGGGCGGGATCACCGTGCCGGGCTACGCCGCGAGCAAGGGCGGCGTGGCCCAGCTGACGAAGGCGTTATCCAATGAGTGGGCGGGCAAAGGTGTTTGCGTCAACGCGATCGCACCCGGCTACATTTCGACCGACAACACGGAAGCGCTGCGCCAGGACGCCGGTCGGGCGCAGGCGATCCTCGCCCGCATTCCCGCCGGCCGGTGGGGCGAGGCGGATGACCTGAAAGGCGCCGCGGTTTTCCTGGCTTCCAAGGCCTCCGATTACGTGACCGGTTCCATCCTGACGGTGGACGGCGGATGGATGGGACGATGAAAGCTGCGCCTCATTGCGCGAGTTCTCGAACCGGCCAGACAACCAGTGCCGCACCCGAGTTGCTGTCACCCTAAAATTTTTGACCGACTTTTCCATGCCCTCATCTCCTTCCATTCGTCCAGGCCGAGTTCGCTGGACCATCTGCGCGCTCCTGTTCTTCGCCACCACAATCAACTACATGGATCGGCAGATCCTTGGGCTGCTTGCACCCAAGCTGCAGGGGGAATTCGGCTGGAGCGAGGTGGGGTACGGGAATATCGTGACCGCTTTCCAAGTGGCCTATGCCATCGGGTTGCTGGGCTTCGGCCGGATCATCGATCGTTTTGGGACGCGGCGCGGCTACTCGATCGCCATCGTGGTCTGGAGTCTTGCCGCGATGGGTCATGCGCTGGCGCGTTCCGTCTTCGGCTTCGGCGTGGCGCGATTCGGCCTCGGCTTGGGCGAGGCGGGAAACTTTCCGGCGGCCATCAAGGCCGTGGCGGAATGGTTTCCAAAGAAGGAGCGGGCGCTGGCCACCGGCATCTTCAATTCCGGCAGCAATGTGGGGGCGATCCTGGCCCCGCTGACGGTGCCGTGGCTCACGGTGGAATTCGGCTGGCAGGCCTCGTTTGTTTGCCTCGGCGCGCTTGGTTTCATCTGGGTCGTCTTTTGGCTTGCGCGGTACGAGGTGCCGGAAAAAAAGATGGATCTCTCCCCGTCGGAACGCGCCTACATCCTGAGCGACCCGGTCGAGCCGCCGCTGGAGCGGGTCCCGTGGATGCGGCTCTTCGGCTACCGCCAGGCGTGGGCCTATATCGTGGGAATGACCCTGACCGCGCCAGTGTGGTGGTTCTACCTTTACTGGCTGCCGAAGTTTTTCCACACCCGGCATGGCCTCGACCTGATCAGCCTCGGTCCGCCGCTTGTTGTCATCTATTCGATGACCTGCGTGGGAAGCATCGGCGGGGGCTGGCTGTCCTCCACGCTGATCAAGCGCGGGTGGTCGATCAACGCGGGCCGGAAGATCACGCTGCTTATCTGCGCCTTGTGCGTCGTGCCGGTGATGTTTGCGGCGCAGGTTTCCAACCTCTGGGCGGCGGTCCTGCTGATCGGCCTGGCCGCATCGGCCCATCAGGGTTGGTCGGCGAACCTCTTCACGCTCGTCTCCGATCTCTTCCCCAAGGAAGCCGTTGCCTCGGTGGTCGGGTTGGGCGCCATGATCGGATCGATCGCGGCGGTCTTCTTCGCTCAATCCACCGGATTCATCCTCCAAAAATTTGGCAGCTATCAGCCGCTTTTCATTGTTTGCGGCTGTGCCTATCTCGCCGCCTTGGGCGTGATTCAGATCCTGATCCCGAGAATGGAGCCCGCGATTATAACCGAGCCGCGTGAACCAGCGGGTGATCGGCTGAAGTCTAACTAGCAGAACGCCTCAGCTTTTACCGCTGAGGCGTTCGCGTTGGCGTTAAACACAGGACCTCGTCCCGCGCTACGCCCGGGTCATTGAACTAAATACTGATGAACGCCCAGATACCGTGGTCGTTCTTATCCCAAAAGCCGCGATGGCCGTTATGGGTGACAAAGGCATGACGATGATGGTTTTCGTCGTACCAACCTTTCTTGTCGTGCGTGTAATGGGCGGAGGCCGTTCCAAAACCGGCCGCGACGAGCACGGCAACAAGGAGGGAACGAGTAAACAGAGGCTGAATGGATTTCATATCGTGGGTAAGACGTCGGGAATCCTAATTCGTTTCAAATTCCCATTCATATCGCGCGATTACTTGCGACGCATCGCGGCATCCAGGCCGAACGCCCCGCCGCCGGCAAAGACCAGGTACAGAAAGACAAAACAGTACAGCACCGCCAGCTCGCCCTTGTTGATGATCGGATAGAGGCTGCCGTGCGCGTGAACCATGAAGTAGGCCACGGCCATCTCGCCGGAGCAAATGAACGCCACCACCCGCGTGAAAAGTCCCAGCACGATGAGCGCCCCGCCGATCAGCTCGATCAGCCCGGAGACACCCGCCAGCGAGGCGAGCGCGGGATGATGCGCGGCAATATCGGGCGGAAAGTGGAGAATCTTCTGCGTACCGTGTTCCAGGAAAAGCAGCCCGGCGACGATCCGCAAAACGCTGAGCATGATGTTCGGATTCATGACCGCAACGTAGAGCCCATTGCGAAAAAGCCAAGGGTCGCGCCTCACCAGGTAACTGCGACAGTATTGGCGTGCTGCGTGAACCGTTCTAGTTTGGCAGGACGCATCCTTGCGTTTTTCTCGTGACCACGCCGCCCGCGACCCCAGCCGTTTCCAAGCGCGAGCTCTACCTGGTCTTCGCCGGCCTGATGCTCGCGCTCACCCTCGCCTCGCTCGACCAGAACATTGTCAGCACGGCGCTACCCCGCATCGTCAGCGATCTCGGCGGGCTGATGCATCTTTCCTGGGTCGTCACTGCGTTCATGGTTGCGTCGACCACCACCACGCCGCTCTATGGGAAGTTGAGCGACATCTACGGGCGCAAGCGACTCTTCTATGTCGCGATCGGCATCTTCCTGGCCGGCTCGGTGCTGTGCGGGCTTTCGCAGACGATGCTGCAGCTCATCCTTTTCCGCGCGCTCCAAGGGCTGGGCGCGGGCGGTCTCATGACCCTGGCGCAGACTACCATTGGCGATCTCATTCCGCCCCGCGAACGCGGCCGGTATCAAGGCATCTTTGGCGCGGTCTTCGCGGCTTGCAGCGTGGCTGGGCCGCTCCTGGGAGGCGTGATCACCGACTCGCTTTCGTGGCGCTGGATTTTCTACGTCAACCTGCCCGTCGGCGCGGCTGCGCTTGCGCTTATTGCGGTTGGACTCAAGCATCCGAACGTTCGCGCCGAGCACCGCATTGACTACGCCGGCGCGATCCTGCTCAGCGCCGCGACCGTTTGCCTGCTCCTGTGCCTGAGCTGGGGCGGCACGGCGTTCCCCTGGCTCTCACCCGTGATCCTGGGGCTGCTCGTCGCCGCGGTGGTCTTCTTTGGCCTGACCATCTGGCAGGAGCATCGCGCATCGGAACCGATCCTTCCGCCGCGCCTCTTTCATCTTCGCGGCTTTGTCATTCCCGTGAGCGTGATCGGGCTGCAGGCCATGGCACTGTTTGGCAGCCTGGTTTATCTCCCGCTTTTCTTCCAGCTGGTGATGGGCCGGTCACCCTCACACGCCGGGCTGCTCATGGCGCCGCTCATGGCCGGTGTGATCCTCACCTCCGTTACCGGCGGACGCCTCGTGGCGCGCAGCGGGCGCTACAAGATTTTCCCGGTGATCGGACTCTTTCTCGCCTCGGCGTCCTTTCTCGCCATTGCGTTTTCGGCGGAAAATGCTGTCGGCGTTACCCCCTTGGTGATCGCGCTGATTGTGCTCGGCGCCGGCTTCGGCTTCGTCATGCCCATCATGACCATGGCGCTGCAAAACGTCGTCCAGCAAGAGGACCTCGGGGTGGCCACCTCGGTCTCTGCCTTCCTGCGCTCGCTGGGCGGTGCACTCGGCGTGGCGCTTTCCGGGGCGGTGGTCGCTGCCCGGTTGCACATGCTCCTGCCCCCCTCCCTGCACCTGGAAAGCCTCGCCCGGCTGCCTGGCAGCGGCATGGCTCCCGTCCGCGATCGCGTGATGGTCGAAGCCTATCGCCACGCCATCGCGACAAACTTCTTTACCGGCTCCGCACTGGCGGCGGCGGCCTTTGCCGTCGTGCTGGCGCTGCCGGAAACGCCGCTGCGCCGCGCGAATGTGCCCGCGGAAAGCTGAGCGCGCGCGCTTGGATTAGAGCGTGCTGCGGTCCAGCCGAGCCTGGAGAAAGCGGCGCATTTTCCGTTCGATCTCGTCCGAGGGAAGCACGAAGCCGGGGAAGAGCGTGAGCCAGCGGCAGACCGCGTCGCGCAACTCCGGCGGCAGCACGGGCGGCAGAATGCGCACCTCGTCGAACGCGGCAATGACCCGCCGCGCCGTTTCGTGCGTGGCCAGCTCGGCTGCGTTCTCCAGCGCGCGCTCCGGGTGCCGCTGGCCGTGATAAAGCTCCATCGCATGCACGATGACCTGCCGCGTGCGTGGGTAGTCACTCAACATCAGATTCCACGCGTCACTGTGCGCGTCGCCGGCGCGACGGAAATCGGTGCGCAGGAGCACGGCGGGAATGTCGGCGAATTTCGCCACCATGAACTCGACCACCGTCCCGGAATCCAGTTCCGTGCCGTCGAAGTGGAAGAGCGCAACATCCGCGCTCAGCAGGGCGAGCAGGTCGGCGTCGCGGATGGCCGTGGTCTTCATGGGATCGACCTCCAGATCCTGCGGCAGCACAGCGCGGTAACGTCCGGCCGACTCCTGCAGGATCGCGCGCGCCATGAGCGCGTTGCCCGCCAGCTCCTTCAGGTTAAAGAGCGCGCCGGCATGAAAATAGGTCAGGCCCGTGGACGACATCCGTCCACTATAACCCCGGTGACAAAGAAAGGCAGCGCGATCCGCCAGCATTTGCTATGACCATCCTTCCCGCGATGATCCGCCTCGAGAACCTGCACAAGCGCTTCGGCCGCCACGTGGCGGTGGAGAACCTGAACCTCGAGATTGCCGAGGGCGCGCTCTACGGCCTGCTGGGCCATAATGGCGCGGGCAAGAGCACGACGATCGGCATGATGCTCGGTCAGGTCATCCCCGACCGCGGCCGCGTGCTGATCGACGGCCGTGACGTACAGCGGGACCGCGCGAGGGCGCTCGGGCCGGTGGGCGCAATCTTCGAGACGCCGGCGTTTTACGGGTACCTGAGCGGCCGGCGCAATCTGGAGATCTTTTGCAGCTACGGCTCGCCCGTCACCCGCGCCCAAATGGACGAAGTGATCGACGTCGTCCGGCTCAGCGGCCGCATCGACGATCCTGTCCGCGTCTACTCACACGGCATGCGTCAGCGTTTGGCGGTCGCCCAGGCGCTGCTGCCGCGCCCGCGCATGCTCATTCTCGACGAGCCTAGTGAAGGGCTGGATCCCGAGGGCATCTACGAGATGCGCGAGTTGATCCGCCGCCTGCACGTGGACTACCGCCTCACCATCCTGATCTGCTCCCACCTGCTCGCCGAGGTGGAGCAGATTTGCGCGCACGTCGCTATCATGCGGAACGGCCGCCTGCTTTTTCACGGCGACTGGCGCGCCGCCAACCCCACCGCGACGCTCGAAGCATTTTATCTCCAGACCGTGAAAGGCATCGAGGCATGAACACGTTCGCCCGCCAACTCGGCTTCGAGCTCCTCAAGCTCTTCGCCCGCAAGCGCACCTACATCGGTTTCATCTTCTTCCTCGCCATCGAGCTGCTCATCCTCACCCACGCGCAGTTGCCGATCAGCCGGCGCCGGCTGGAGAACGCGATGGGCCCGATTCCCGGCTTCGATCTCTCGTCCTATTTTGGCGGGCTCACCCTCGCCTTCCAGGTCATCGCCTGGACGATGTTCACGCTCGGTTCCGTTTACCTGGCGCTGGTCTGCGGCGATATCGTTTCCAAGGAGGTGGAGGACGGCACCATGCGCATGGTGCTTTCGCGGCCCGTCTCGCGCCTGCGCATCCTGGTGCTCAAGTATCTGACCTGCATCGTCTACACCTTCCTGCTCGCGTCCTTTGTTGTGCTCACCAGCCTGGGCCTCAGCATTCTCTTTCGCGGGGTGGGCAGCGGGCTGGTGGTCGTGGCGCCGTGGGAACGAGTCACCGGCGTCTTCGCTCCGGGCGTCGGGCTGGAGCGCTTCGGCCTTGCCTCCGTGGTGCTCACCTTCTGCCTGCTCTCCATCTCGACGGTGGGCTTCATGTTCTCCTGCTTCAACCTGAAGCCGGCCACGGCCACGGTCCTCACCCTCTCCGTCTATCTCTTCGACGACATCCTGCGCAACCTGCCGGTCTTCGCCGATTACCGGGACGACTTTCTCACCCACCACACGGCCATCTGGCAGCACTTCTTTGAGATGAGCATTCCCTGGCCGCGCATTGGCGAGTCGTGTGCATGGCTGGCGGTCTTTGATTTCGTGGCGCTTGGCATCGGCACCTTCTACTTTCTGCGGCGCGATTTCAAATCGTAGCCGCCCGCGCCGGAACTCAATTGCTCACCGGCCTCGGCGCCGTCTACCTTCGCTCATGGCCGTTCCCTACGCGCTCATTGTCGGCCTCGGCAATCCCGGCCCGCAGTATCTCCTCACGCGCCACAACGTCGGGTTCCTCGTACTCGACGCCTGGGCGGATGAGGATCGGCTCGCCTTCAAGCCGGAAAACGCGCGGTACTCGCTCGCCTTGCAAGAGCCGGATGGGGCGCGGCTGGTCAAGCCGGTCACCTACATGAACGAAAGCGGGAAGGCCGTGGCGGCATGGCTGGACTGGCTCAAGCTCACACCCGCGAACCTGCTCGTGGTCGTGGATGATGTGGCGTTGCCGCTGGGCACCATCCGCGTCCGCCCCTCCGGCTCGCCCGGCGGGCACAACGGGCTCAAGTCGATCGAGGCGGCGATCGGCACGCCGGAGTACGCGCGCATCCGCTGCGGGGTCGGCGCGGTGCCACCGGGCTGGGCGCTGGAGAAGTGGGTCCTGTCCCGTTTCCGCAGCGAGGAAGAGGACGCCGTGGGCGAGATGATTGGCACCGCGCGCCGGGCGATTCAATGTTGCCAGAGCGAGGGAATTGCCGTAGCTATGAACCGGTTCAACGGGACGGCGTCCGCCGATCCCTCCACGCAATTAGAAGGGTAACTATCAGCATGAAAAATTACGACGGCCTCTTTATCCTGAACATTCAGGGCAAGGACGAGGGCCTCAAGGAAGCGATCGACGCGATCGAAAAGGAAATCACCACCCTGGGTGGCAAGATCAACGGCACCCAGAAGATGGACCGCAAGCGCTTCGAGCGCGAGTCGGGCGATCTCGACAGCGGCTTTTACGTCAACGTCCAATTCAGCGTCTCGCCGGACAAGCTCGAGCCGCTGCGCAGCAAGCTCGCGCTCAACGACATCGTCTACCGCCAGTTCTATCTCAAGCAGGAGGCGGTCGCCGCCGCTGCCTAGCGCGCGCCATCGCAACCGGCCATGGCCGCCAATCTCAACAAGGTTTTCCT
>CAJCIA010000010.1 GCA_903970275.1 Betaproteobacteria bacterium | reverse complement strand
CTACAATTTTGGACAGCGTCCTATGCCTTCGCCGGCTGGACGGGGTCGGACTTGGTGGTGGCGAGGACGGCTTCCTTCTGCGTGTTGGCCGGCTTGAGCGGCGCGACCTTCCAGAAAAGCTGCTCGGACTTCGGCCAGTCGCCGAGGATCTCCTTCGCGACCGCGCTTTCCGTCAACTCGAGATGGCGGTAGATCACGCCCTTGAGCTCGTTGATCTCCTCCGCGTCAGTCAGCCGCTCGATGCCGCACATGGCGCGATTGCAGCGCTGCTCGAAGACCTGGTCGGGATCGTAGACGTAAGCCACGCCGCCCGACATGCCGGCGGCGAAGTTCTTGCCGGTCGCGCCCAGCACGACGATGCGGCCGTTGGTCATATACTCACAGCCGTGATCGCCCACGCCCTCGACCACGGAGGTCGCGCCGCTGTTGCGGACGGCGAAGCGCTCGCCCGCGCGGCCGCGGATGAAGAGCGCGCCGCCCGTGGCGCCGTACAGCACGGTGTTGCCCGCGATGGAATTAAGCGCGGGGTCGAACTTCGCGCTGGGCGAAGGCACGAGGATGATCTCGCCTCCCGACATGCCCTTGCCGACGTAATCGTTGCTCTCGCCCGTGAGCTTTATGCGCACGCCCTTGACCAGGAAGGCACCAAGGCTCTGGCCGGCGCTGCCGCTGAGGTTGAGCTCCAGCGTGCCGTCGGGTAGGCCGTCGTCGCCGAAGCGGTAGGCGATCTCGCCTGAAAGCATGGTGCCGACGCTGCGATTCGTGTTCCGCACCTTGTAGCTGAGCTTCTGGGCGCGCTTGGTCTGCAGGCAGCTCTTGGCGTCCTGGAGGATGACCTCGTCGAGCGGCCGGTCTTCGAGCTTGTCGTTGCGCTCCCACGTGTGGAAACGAGGTGTGATGTCGTCGACCTTCGGCATGGCGAGCAGGCGGGAGAGATCGAGCAGATTGGCCTTGGGATGATCGGGAATCTGCCGCTGGAGCAGGAAGTCGGTACGGCCGATGATCTCGTTCAGGTTGCGCGCGCCGATGCTGGCCAAGTAGCGTCGCACTTCCTCCGCCACCGCGTTGAAGAAGAGCACGACGTTTTCCGGCGTGCCCTTGTACTTGGCGCGCCATTTCTCGTCCTGGCTGGTAACGCCGACCGGGCAGGTATTGAGGTGGCATTTGCGAACGTAGACGCAGCCGGTGGCGATGAGCGCGGCGGTGCCGAAGTTGAATTCCTCCGCGCCGAGCATCGCCGCGATGAGGATGTCGAGGCCGGTCTTCATGCCGCCGTCGGTGCGGAGCGTGACGCGATTGCGCAGGCCGTTGAGGAGAAGCACCTGATGCGCCTCCGCCAGGCCGAGCTCCCACGGGCCGCCGGCGTTCTTGACCGAGGAAAGCGGCGATGCGCCCGTGCCGCCATCGTGGCCGGAAATGAGCACGATGTCCGCATACGCCTTGGCCACGCCCGCGGCGATGGTGCCGACGCCCGCCTCGGCCACGAGCTTGACGCAGACCTTGGCGCGCGGGTTGACCTGCTTCAGGTCGTGGATGAGCTGCGCCAGATCCTCGATGGAATAAATATCATGGTGCGGCGGCGGCGAGATGAGCGTGACGCCCGGCGTGCTGCGGCGCAGCTTGGCGATGATGCCGCTGACCTTGTGACCCGGGATCTGGCCGCCTTCGCCCGGCTTGGAGCCCTGCGCCATCTTGATCTCGATCTCGGTCGCGCTGGCCAGGTACTCGGCCGTCACGCCGAAGCGGCCGGAGGCCACCTGCTTGATGCGGCTGTTCTTCGAGTCGCCATTTTCCAGCGGCGTGAAGCGGACGCGGTCCTCACCGCCCTCGCCGGAATTGCTCTTTCCGCCGATGCGGTTCATCGCGATGGCGAGCGTCTCGTGAGCCTCGGGCGAGAGCGCGCCCAGCGACATGCCGGCGGTGGTGAAGCGCCGACGGATGTCCTCGATCGGTTCAACCTCCTCGATGGGAATGGGCGTGCCCTTCTTCAGCTCGAGGCACTGGCGCAGCGCGACGGGCACGTTGGCTTCCACCGCCTTGACGTACTTCTCGTAATCCTCCCACTTGTTCGCCTTGTCGGCACCCTTGATGCCGACAAAGGTGTGGAAGCTCTGGAGCACGCTGGGAGTCCACGCATGCATCTCGCCGGCCTGGCGGAAACGGTAGAAGCCCTCGTCGCCGAGCTTCGCGTCCTCGCTGTAGGCGTGGGCGTGCCGCAGGAGCGTGTCCTGTGCAATTTCCTTGAACCCGAGTCCCTTGACCTGCGACGTGGTGCCGACAAACGCGTAGTCGATCACCTCCGGCCCCAAGCCGATGGCCTGGAAAATCTGCGCGCCGTTGTAGCTCGCGAGCGTGGAGATGCCCATCTTGGACATGATCTTGAGCAGGCCCTTCTCAAGCGCCGCGCGATAGTTCTTCGCGGCTGCCGCCGGCTCCGTGATTTTCAGGGCGTCGATCTCCAGCTTCCCCGTCGCAAGCAAGTCCGCGATCGTCGCGAACGCCGTGTACGGATTGACGGCCTGGGCGCCGTAGCCGAGCAGGCAGGCGAGCTGGTGGACTTCGCGGCACTCCGACGTCTCGCAGATGATGCTGGCCTTGGAGCGACGCTCCTGCCGGATGAGATGATGGTGCACCGCGCCGACCGCGAGCAGCATCGGCATGGGCGCGTTCTGCGCGTCCGCCGACCAGTCGCTGAGCACAATGAGGCCCGCACCCTCGTCAATGGCGGCCTGGGCTTCGGCGCACAGGCGGTCGAGATGCTTCTTCAAGCCGGCGGGGCCTTCGCTCACCGGGAAGGTGGCGGCCAGCGTCTTCGAGCGGAACGGTCCCTCGTTCAGCGCAAGGATCTGCTGCATCTCAGGATTGGTCAGCACCGGCGACTGAAGCCGGAGGAGCTGCGCATGCTGCGGCGTTTCCTCGAGCCAATTCTTGTGCGTGCCGGCGAGAACTTCCACCGACATGACCAGCTTCTCGCGAATCGGATCAATCGGCGGATTGGTCACCTGCGCGAAGAGCTGCTTGAAGTAGGGATAGAGCGGGCGCGGTTTGCGCGAGAGCACGGCCAGCGGCGCGTCGTCGCCCATGGAGCCGATCGCCTCCTCGCCGGTCACGGCCATGGTCTTGAGCAGCGCAGGCACAACGTGGATTTCCTCCTCGCTGTAGCCGGCGGCGATCTGCTGCTGGAGCAGCGTTGAGCCGGGTGCCTTCTGGCCCTCGAGCGAAGGCGTGGCGGAGACGTCCTTGAGATTGTCCTTCAGCCATTGGCCGTACGGCTGGCGCTGGGCGTAATGGCTTTTGATCTCGTCGTTGCGCAGCAGCTTGCCGTTCACGAGGTCGATCGCGATCATCTCGCCCGGTCCAAGCCGGCCTTTCTCGATCACCTTCGAGTCATCGAGCTGAATGGTGCCGACCTCCGAGCACAGCGAGAAGAAACCGTCCTCGGTGATCTTGTACCGTGCCGGGCGCAGGCCATTGCGGTCGAGCGACGCGCCGACAGTCCGGCCATCGCTAAAGACCAGGGCGGCAGGGCCGTCCCACGGTTCGTTCAGCGTCTGGTGATATTCGTAAAACTCCTTCACCTCGGCGGGTGTGCCGGGATCGCCCTGCCACGCGGCGGGCACGAGCATGAGCATGGAATGGAGAAGGTCGCGACCGCCCATGACGAGCAACTCCAGTGCATTGTCCAAGCTGGAGGAATCGCTGCCGCCGGGCTGGATGATCGGGCGCAGCTTCTTGATCGAGTCGCCAAAAAGCGGGCTTTTCAGATCGGCCTCGCGCGCGGTCGTCCAGATGCGGTTGCCGTGGACGGTGTTGATCTCGCCGTTGTGGCACATCATGCGCAGCGACTGCGAGAGAGGCCAGGTGGGGAAGGTGTTGGTCGAATAGCGCTGATGGAAAAGCGCCATCGAGGTGGTGTAATTCGGGTCGCGCAGGTCGAGGTAGAATTTCTCCAGGGTGGTTGGCGCCATCAGCCCCTTGTAGACCACGGTGCGGCTGGAAAAGCTGGGGATATAGAGATTCTTGATCCCCTGGCTCTCGGCCATGTCCTCAATCTGGTTGCGGACGAGGTAGAGCTTGCGCTCGAACTCATCGTCGCTCATCGCGTCGGGGTTCGGGCGGCCAACAAAGATCTGCTCGATGTCCGGACAGGTCTTGAGCGCCTTCTCGCCGAGTACGGAGGGATTCACCGGCACAACGCGCCAGCCGAAGATGAAAAGCTTGTGCTCGTTGAGCACCGTTTCGGTGATATGCCGACAACGCGCCTGGGTATAAGGATCGTTCGGCAGGAACATCATGCCGACGCCGAGATCGGAATCCTGGAACAGGGTGTGGCCCATCTTCTGCAGCTCGGGCCGGAAGAGCTTGTAGGGAATCTGCGTGAGGATGCCGGCGCCGTCGCCCGTCTTGGCATCCGCGTCCATCGCGCCGCGATGGATGAGCGCGCAGGCGCAGGTCAGCGCGCTGCGGAGAATTTTGTTGGACCGCTGCCCGTTGATGTTGGCCACAAAACCAACGCCGCACGCGTCGTGCTCGTGCACGGGGCTGTAGAGTCCTTCAAAGCCCGAAAGCTGGTCGTGAATGGCCTGGTTAAGCGGCATGGGGTAACAAGTCTAAGGGTGGAGATGAAAAGCACAAGGGGATTGGAGCAGCGAATCGTGAAGTAATAACTTAGAAGTTTTGCACCGGGAGCCCGGCGTGTTCCTCTCTTCTAACTTCTTCCTTCTCGCTTCATACTTCTCCCGATGAAAGCCAACCGCCTTGACGTGGAAATGGTCGCACGCGGCCTCGCGGAATCGCGCGAGCAGGCCCAACGATTCATCCTGGCCGGTGAAGTCTGGGTGGAAGGTCAAAGGTGGGACAAGGCGAGCAAGCCGTGTGCCGCAGGCTTGCGGCTGGAGGTGCGCGGACAAGACCGCTACGTCAGCCGCGGCGGGCACAAGCTGGAAGGCGCGCTCACCGGATTCTCGCTGGACGTCACCGGGCTGCGCTGCCTTGACCTCGGCTCATCCACCGGCGGCTTCACCGACTGCCTGCTCCAACATGGCGCGCGTGCGCTGGTAGCGATCGACGTCGGCCAGGGACAGTTGCACTGGAAGCTGCGCAACGATCCGCGCGTGACGCTCCACGAAGGCGTAAATGCCCGCGAGCTCGGCTCGGCGCCGCTCGAAGGCGTGGAGCGCGGGAGCTTCGATCTCGTGGTCGCCGACGTCTCCTTCATCTCGTTGCGACTGGTCTTGCCCCCGGCCTTCGATCTGCTTCACTCCGGCGGTCGGGTGGTGGCGCTGATCAAGCCGCAGTTCGAAGCGGGACGCGCGGAGGTCGGCAAGGGCGGCATCGTGCGCGACCAGTCGGTGCGGCAACGGGTGGTGGACGGGCTGGTGCACTGGGCGGCCGATTTCCCGGTGCGCAGCGTGGGCGTCATCCCCTCGCCGCTGCCGGGCCGGGATGGGAACGAGGAATTTCTATGGCTGCTGCAAAAACAATGAAGATCGGTGTCGTCGTGAACCGGTCAAAGCCCGGCGCGATGGAGATCCTCAACCAGCTGGTCGAATTCGCAGTTGCGCATCCCAACCTGCAACTGCTTTTCGAAAAGCGGACGGGCGCGCTGATCAAGAAGCCCGGCCTGGACGAGATCGAATTGGCGCGGCGCTCGAACCTGCTTCTGGTGGCCGGCGGGGACGGCTCGCTGCTCGACGTGGTGGGCACGGTTTATCCCACCGACGTGCCCATTCTCGGGGTGAACATCGGCAGCCTGGGCTTCCTTACCGCGGCTTCGGAAACCGAGGTGGACAAGATCCTGCCCTGCCTCGCGGCCAACGATCTTCTTCTGAGCAAGCGTCTCGCTTTGGAGACCACCTTCCACCGCACCAACGGCAGGAGCCACGTCATTCCCTGTGCGCTCAACGACGTGGTCATCTCCCGCGTGAACATCTCCTCGCTCATCCGCGTGCGGGTGGAGGTGGGCGATTATCTCATCACCGAGTATGTGTGCGACGGGCTGATCATCGCGACGGCGACCGGGTCGACGGCCTATTCGCTCGCCGCGGGCGGACCCATCCTCAGTCCCGAAGCGGAAGGCATCGTGATCAACCCGATCTGCCCGCACACCCTGACGAATCGCGCCGTGGTCGTCGGCACCGACCAGCCGATCCGCGTCCATATCGTCCCCAAGCGAGGCGTGGCTGCGCCCGCCGTGCAGTTCGACGGCCGCG
>CAJCIA010000009.1 GCA_903970275.1 Betaproteobacteria bacterium | reverse complement strand
GGCCGTTCATCGGTAGGCTTCGGAGCGGTGCAGGACGGCGTGAATGTAGAGCGTGCCGGGCGGGTTTTCGTTGAAGCGGACGCGGTAGTCGCCGACGCGGAGCCGGAGTTCCCCGGAGTCGCCTTGCAGCTTCTTGATGTCGCCCTCGCCGGTGCGGGCGAAGCGGTGAAGCGCGGTGAGGATGCGCATGGCGGTCTCGCGGTCGATGCGGCGCACGTCGGCGCGCGCAGGCGGAGTGAAGACGATCTTTTTCACGCCGAGGCCTGTCAGGGTTGGAGGTCTTCGGGGGCCAGGCCAAACTCGGCCAGCAGCTCTTCGTGGGAAATGCCTTCGCCGGGATGCTCGGCCAGCCAAGCCTTGGAAGCGGCCACGGCGCGGGTCTCTTCTTCGCCGATCTCTTCGTCCTCAAAGGGCGCGTTGGCAATGGCGCGGTCCACCGGATCGAGCATGGAAGTAATCAGGGTGACGACGGCGGAGGCCTGCGCGGCGGATATGCGCTCGATGAGTTCGTGGGCCTGTTGCTTCGGATTGGTTGCGGCGGTTGCCATCGGGAAATCCTTTCTCCAGGTTAACGTTCGCTCTATCGCCCCGACGACCAGCGGCGGGCTTCCTGCTGGAGGATCATGCTGTCGAGCACCTGTTGGACGACCTTCTTGGACTCAGGATCGAAGCGGGAGACGGCCTCGAACTGGAGCTTGAGAGCATCGTCGGGGCCGCGCTCGTCTTTCGCAAAAAGTAGCTCATCTGCGCTTACTCCCAGAGCGATGGCAAGGCTGCGGATGACATCGAGGGTGGGCTGGGAAGTCCCGGCCTCATAGCGGCGAATCTGGGCGACGTGCAGGCCGATCTTCTCGGCGAGCTGAGGCTGGGTAAACCCTCGCTCCTTGCGGAGCTGGGCCAGGTGTTCGGGGAAGCTCACAGTCCAGTTGTGGTTAATCGGCACGAGTACAGCGTAAGTCTGCATAGAGACTCCCCAATCCATCCGTTGACCCAATAATTGCATATACGCTAGTTACATACTAGCTCATGTTCCAGAGAATGCCTCTTGACAGGTTTTTGACGGGAACGGCGCAGCGGAGGGCGAGAAGTGGCACGTATCCCGGAGGATGAAGTCGAGCGGCTGAAGCGGGAGGTGTCGGTCGAGCGGCTGGCCGAGGCTCGGGGCATCAAGCTGACCCGGCAGGGCTCGGACCTGCTGGGCCGCTGTCCGTTCCATGACGACCGCAGCCCGTCCCTGGTCATCAGTCCGGCGAAGAATCTGTGGCACTGCCTTGGGGCGTGCAATGCGGGCGGGACGGCCATCGACTGGGTGATGCGGGCGCAGGGCGTCAGCTTCCGTCATGCGGTCGAGCTGCTGCGGGCCGACCATCTTCCTGCTGTTGCCGCTCCGGTTCAGCCGGTCAAAAAGAGCACGGTCCCGATCTTGCCGCCGCCCATCGCGCGGGAGGCCGACGACCGGGTGCTGCTGGCGCAGGTGGTGGGCTACTACAGCGAGACGCTCAAGCAGTCCCCGGAGGCGTTGAAGTACCTGCAAGCGCGTGGCCTGCAAGCGCCGGAGATGATCGAGCGGTTCCGGCTGGGCTTCGCGAACCGGACGCTCGGCTACCGGCTCCCGGCCAAGAACCGCGCCGCCGGAGCGGAGATGCGCGGGCGGCTGCAAACTCTGGGCGTGCTGCGCGATAGCGGCCATGAGCACTTCAACGGCTCGGTGGTCATTCCGGTCTTCGACGGCGCCGGCGCGGTGGCCGGGATGTATGGCCGGAAGATCACGCCGAATCTGCGCGAGGGAACGCCGAACCATCTCTATCTGCCCGGAGCACACGAGGGCGTGTGGAACGAGGAGGCGCTGGCCGCCTCGAAAGAGATCATCCTGTGCGAGGCGCTGATCGACGCGCTGACCTTCTGGAGCGCGGGCTTTCGCAATGTGACGGCAAGCTATGGAGTGAACGGGTTCACCGGCGACCATCGCGCGGCCTTCGAGAAGCACGGCACACAGCGGGTTTACATCGCCTACGACCGCGACGAGGCGGGCGAGAAAGCCGCCGCCGCGCTGGCACTGGAACTGATCGAGATGGGGCTGGAATGCTTCCGGGTGCAGTTCCCGAAGGGCATGGACGCGAACGAATACGCGCTCAAAGTGACGCCAGCCGCGAAGAGTCTGGGCGTGCTGCTGAATAAAGCTGAGTGGCTGGGCAAGGGCAAGCGGCCCGCAGGAGGGCTCGGGCCGCGCCTGGTCGTGCCCGTCCTTCCCGCGCCGATCCTCGCACCGGAGCCGGCCGAGATCACCACAGCGGCTAAGGAAGAACGGCTGGAGGAAGATTCGATCCTCGCCCAGATCGAGGCCGAGATCGAGGCTGCCGCCGTGGCTCCCGTCGAACGGGAGCCCGCATCTCCGGCCCAGGCCGAAGAGCATGTTTTTCCCTTAGCCGCCGCCGTGGCTCCGCCCGCGCCGCCCGGCATCGACATGCCGGTCGAGATGCGCGGCGAGGACATTTTCCTCCCGCAGGGCGACCGCCGCTATCGCATCCGTGGGCTGGCCAAGAACATGAGCTATGAGCTGCTGAAGGTGAACGTGCTCGTCTCGGGCACGACGCCGCGCGGCGAGTCCGCCTTCCATGTCGACACGCT
>CAJCIA010000008.1 GCA_903970275.1 Betaproteobacteria bacterium | reverse complement strand
CCAATGGGCCGCTTCGGATCCTTGAGCCCGGCGCGGGCGCGAATGACGGCGTCAGCCACCGCTTGCACCGCCTCGTCCTGGCCGATGACGCGCTCGTGCAGGATGGAGTCGAGCTTGAGGAGCTTTTGCTGCTCGCCTTCCAGCAGGCGCGAGACGGGTACGCCGGTCCAACGCGCGACCACCTCCGCAATCTCGTCAGCAGTCACTTCCTCTTGCACCAGGCGCGGACCGCCCTTGTTGTCCTTGGTCGCCTGCGCGATTTTCTCCTCCGCGTCCTTGAGCTCCTTTTCCTTTTGCGGCAGAAGGCCGTAGCGCAGCTCGGCGGCGCGGTTGAGATCGTTGGCGCGCTGCGCCTGGTCGATCTCCATGCGCACGCGTTCCAGTTCCTCGCGCAGCTTGCCCGTGCCCTCGATGGCTGATTTTTCGTTCTGCCACTGCGCCTTCAGCTTGTCGCGCTCGGCTTGGGCGTCGGCAATTTCCTTTTCCAATTCCGCAAGCCGTTCTTTGGAAGCGGGGTCCTTTTCCTTGCGCAGCGCCTCACGCTCGATCGCGAGCTGCGTGACGCGCCGTTCCAGCGTCTCGAGTTCCTCGGGCATACTCTCGTTTTCCGTGCGCAACTTCGCGGCCGCCTCGTCCATGAGATCGATCGCCTTGTCGGGCAGGAAGCGGTCGGTGATATAGCGATGCGAGAGTACGGCGGCCGCGACGAGCGCCGCATCCTGAATGCGGATGCCGTGGTGGACCTGATATTTTTCGCTCAGGCCGCGCAGGATGGAGATGGTGTCCTCGACGCTCGGCTCGTCGACGCGCACCGGCTGGAAGCGCCGCTCCAGCGCCGCGTCCTTCTCGATGTATTGACGGTACTCGTCGAGCGTGGTGGCGCCGATGCAGTGCAGCTCGCCGCGCGCGAGCATGGGCTTGAGCATGTTGCCGGCGTCCATGGAACCCTCGGCCTTGCCCGCGCCGACCATGGTGTGGATCTCGTCGATGAAGAGGATGAGCTGGCCGGCCGACTTCGTGACCTCGCCGAGCACGGCCTTGAGGCGTTCCTCGAACTCGCCGCGGAACTTGGCCCCGGCGATGAGCGCCGCGAGATCGAGCGCGATGATCTTTTTGTCGCGCAGGCTTTCCGGCACGTCCTGCGCCACGATGCGCTGCGCGAGGCCCTCGACGATCGCGGTCTTGCCCACGCCCGGCTCGCCGATGAGCAC
This sequence comes from Betaproteobacteria bacterium, assembly GCA_903970275.1. Taxonomy (GTDB): domain Bacteria; phylum Verrucomicrobiota; class Verrucomicrobiia; order Methylacidiphilales; family UBA1321; genus JABDGH01. Next base: position 1,576 of record CAJCIA010000008.1, on the reverse strand, counting down.
GGGATTGTTCTTCGTGCGGCGCGAGAGCACTTGGATGGTGCGGCGGATTTCCGTGTCGCGGCCGATGACCGGGTCGAGCTTGTTCTGCCGCGCCAGGGCGGTGAGGTCGCGGCCATATTTTTGCAGCGCTTCGTAGGTGGCCTCGGGGTTCTGGCTCGTCACGCGCTGGTTGCCGCGTACCTCCTGCATGGCGCCGAGAAAGGCGTCGCGCGTGACGCCGAGGTCCTTGAGGATTTTGGCCACGTCGGTGTCGCGCTTTTCGTCGAACATCGCGAGCAGCAGATGCTCGACGGAGACGTACTCGTCCTTGAGTTTCTTCGCTTCGTCCTGCGCGCGGATGAGCAGCTGGTTGAGCCGCTGGGTGATGCCGGCCTGACCGTGCGCGCCCGCGCCGGTGACCTTAGGAATCTTGTCGAGCGCCGCCTGCGAGCGGCTGATGGCGAGATCGAGCGAGACCTTGAGCCGCTCGAGCAGGCGCGGGATGAGCCCGTTTTCCTGGGTAACGAGCGCGTAAAAGAGGTGGTCGACTTCCACCGCCTGATTGCTCAGCCGGGTGGCCTGCTCTTGCGCGGAGGTTAGTGCGGCGGTCGCCTGCTCGGTGAATTTGTTTAAATCCATAATGGTAATTTAAGCCTTTCGGCGTTACGCGCAAATTGCGAGGCGACAAAGTATACGTATGCAGAATGTCACGACGCGGGGCTTGGCGCAGCACGCGCGACAGGCTAGGGAATCGAGGATGAATCGCTTTCGCATGCTGGTGATCCTGGCCGGGCTGGTGACCTGCGCTGCGTGGGCGGTGGCGAAGGACGAGGTCAAGAACCCGCACTGGCTTTCCAGCAGCGACATCGACGCCATCGTCGCGACGATCCCGCCGCCGCCTGCCGCTGGCTCCCAGGCGGAAAAGGAGGACCTCCAAGAGGAGATCGACGCGCAGAAGACCCGCACGCCGGAGCGCATTGCCGAGGCCAACCTCGATGCGAATTATTCGGTGACGCTCTTCACCAACATGGTCGGGCCAAAGCTCACGCCGCAAAACGACCCGGTCACCTTTCACTTCTTCGACGAGCTGAACAAACAGATTGGGAAGGTAGTAGGCGCGGCGAAGGACCATTTCAAGCGGCTCCGGCCTTACCTGGGTCATCCTGATCTCATCCACCCGCTTTTCTCCGCTGGCGGTTACAGTTATCCCAGCGGGCATTCCACCCATTCGTATGCGTTCGCCATCATCCTGGGGCAGATCTTTCCCGATCGCGCGGCGGCGTTCATGGAACGCGCGCGCAAAATTGCACAGAGCCGCGTGGATGCGGGCGTGCACTACACCAGCGACATCAAGGAAGGCGAAGTCGTGGGCCACGAAATCGCCAAGGAGCTGCTGGCCAAGCCGGAGTTTCAGCAGGCGCTGAAGGCGGCGGAAGCGGAACAGGCCGGGCAGAAATAATCTCAACACCTGTAGCGGCGGTCTATGACCGTCGCATCTTTCGGCGCAACGCGCCGCTACCTTGTGCTCACGCGCCCCCGCTGGAGCGCGAATCTTTCGCCCGCGCCGTCAGCGCGGCCGATTCGACGGTCATAGACC
>CAJCIA010000007.1 GCA_903970275.1 Betaproteobacteria bacterium | reverse complement strand
CCCGTCGCGCCGCCCGCCACCGCGATCGGCCGATGCCCCGCCAGCTGAAACCGCCGCAGGATGAGCAGCCCGATCAGGTGCCCCAGGTGCAGACTGTCCGCCGTCGGATCAAACCCCACGTAAAGCGTCACCGGCGGAGCGCCCGGCGCGAGCAGCCGTTGCAGTTCCTCGCGGTTGGCCATGTCGGCCACCAAGCCCCGCCACTCCAGCTCCTCAAGAATCGGCCTCATGCGAAACGGCTATTCAAACCATCCCCCGGTGGAATGTCGAGGGCACGTGTCTCCGTCGCGTCCGCCCTTTGGCACCGGGATGTCTGAGGCCTTTCTTGGCATGTGGGAATTTCCGCTCGAAATCGAAGGTTCCTCCTTCACCATGAGGGTCTTCATGGGCACGCGAATAACGAAAGCCAACCCCAAGGTCGATCGTTACCTGCGCGAGGAAAAGAGATGGCAGAAGGAGCTGCAAGCCCTCCGCAAGATCCTGCTCGCCTCGCCGCTCACGGAGGAATTGAAATGGAGCAAGCCCTGCTACACGTACCGGGATGCCAATGTTCTCGTGCTCTGCCGTCTCAAGGAAACGTGCGCAGTCGGCTTCCTGAAGGGCGCGTTGTTAAAGGATGCCGGCGGCGTTCTCCTCAAACCCGGCGAGCACTCGCAGTCCATGCGCTGGATGAAGTTCACCAGCCTCGCCGAAATCGCCGCCCGGGAGTCCATCCTCGCGGAGTATGTTGGGGAGGCCATCGCCGCCGAAGAGGCCGGGCTCAAAGTCGCCTTCAAGGAGAAGCATGACCTCGTTTTTCCGGACGAATTTCACCGCCGATTGAAGTCGAACGCCGCCCTGAAAGCCGCTTTCAGTGCCCTGACGCCCGGACGCCAAAGGGGCTACGCTCTCTTCTTCTCCGCCGCGAAGCAGGCCAAAACGAAAGAAGCGCGCATCGAAAAGTGCGTGCCGCGCATCCTCAAGGGCAGGGGACTCAACGACCGCTAACGGCAAGTAGGTGCCAGACCCCACCGCCGTCCCCTACAACCCCCACTATTTCAGAAACTCTTAATCGAAGCGCGAGCAGCACCGCCACGGACCGCGTGCCACCGTTAGCGCGCACGCCATGGGAAACGAGGTCGTCTCTCAAACGGGCGTGGCTCTATAAAGGGCGGTCTATGACTGCCGAGACTGTCCGGCGTGGATTCTTGACGCGATAATCCTGCGATCCGGCGAAAGAGCTCAGTGGTAGCCGGCGATCTCCGAGCGCCGGAGCGAGCCAGGCGAGCGGAACGGAAGGACGACATTCTTCCTCGTATTTAGCGCGCGACCGCCAGAGCGGCTGCATTCCGGCCGCAGCTGCGGCCTCCGGCGCTCGGAGAGCACCGGCTATCACTGAGCATCGTCGCGGCTTCGGGGCATGTGCGCTGCAGGTTCCCCTCGTTCCCAAGTTGCACTTGGGAACGAAAACGTGCATTGGACGGCTTAAGCCGTCCTGCCCTAACGCAAAAACCGCCACCGCTCTTGCAAAACGCTACAACCCCCCGCCATTCAAGAAACTCTTAATCGACGGCGTCAGCGGCATCGCCACCGTCCGCGTCGTGCCGCCAGCGCGCACCGTCATGGGAAACGACTGCTGCTCGGCGTCCTTGGCCGCTTTCTTCACCGCCGCGAAGGTCGAGGCGAAGGCATTGAGGTCGCCTCCGATGGGCGCGCGGCCCACGCCAAGGATCTCATCCCCCGCCTTCACGCCCGCCTGCTCCGCGTAGCTGCCATTTTCCACCGCCAGCACCTGCACCCCGCCGTCGGGCGACCCGACGAACATCCCGTCGAAAAAGCTGAACGACGTGTCGACCAGGTCGGAGGTCCGCGCCGAGTTCCCCGTGGGCGAGTAGATCAGGTGCATCACGTCAGTCGGCAGCTGCGCGATCGCCAGCACAAAGTTGCCGGGCACCTCCCAGACGCGCCGCCGCTGCTTCTCGATCTCGTGCGCCATCTCCGGCGGCAGGCTGGCGGCGTGCGCATCGGTGTTCGCCGTCTCGCGCGAGTAGGATTGCTCCATGTTGCCCTTGTGCGCGCCGAGCAGATCCACGGTGTCGCCCTGCACCGGCGGCACATAGATCACACGCAGCACCATGCCCGGCTTGAGCACCGTGATCGGGTTGATCATCACCGGATATTTCACCGAGACATCGTGCTTGTTCAGCTGCGTCACCGGAAACGTGAAGCAAAACTCCGGCGTCATCTTCACCGGCCCATCCGCCACGTCCTGCGCCTGGAGCGTTGTGACGATCAACCCGGCAGTGAGGAAGCGAGCAAGACAGCGGATCACGGGGCTAAGTTAAAAGGAAAAAGTGGAAAGGAAAAAGGGCGGAGTTCTCAACCTCTGATTTTCCGCCGCCCTCTCCGGTAGCCGGCATCGGCCCGATGCCGGTCGCGCCCACCAAAGTCCGCTCCGCGAAAAGCTTCCCCTGCGCGATCCCGAACCCTCTGGCTCCATCCCACCGCCCGCCTTTTTCCTTTTACCTTTCTCCTTTCCACTTTCACCTTCTTCCCCGGGTACACGCTCGCTTTCGCTTCGGCCGGGAAGGAAACAAGGAAAAAGGGTGCAGTTCCCAACCCGTGATTCTCCGCCCGCCGTCTCCGGTTGCCGGCATCGGCCCGATGCCGGTCGCGCCCACCAAAGTCCACTCCGCGAAAAGCGTCCCCTGCGCGATCCCGAACCCGGCCAACTCCATACGACAGCCCGCCTTTTTCCTTTTACCTTTCTCCTTTTCACTTTTACCTTCCTCCCCGGGTAGACGCTCGCTCCGGCTTCGGCCGGGGAGGAAAGTCCGAACACCACAAGGCAGCATGCCGCGAAGAAATCGCGGAGGGCCGGGACGCAAGTTCCGGCCGATGGAAAGTGTCACAGAAAACAAACCGCCGCGGCGCGCTCGTACGGGTGCCGGGGCACGGGTGAAAAGGCGGGGTAAAAGCCCACCGCCCGGCGGGTGACCGCCGGGGCACGATAAACCCCATGCGGTGCAAGGCCAAACAGGGACGCCGGGCCGCCTGTCCGGTGCCGGATGCAAGTCCGGCGCCCGTCCCGGGTATCGGTCGCAGGCGCGTCGCAAGACGCCCTCCGCCGGGGAGAAATCCCGGCGGGAGATGAATGATCGTCGCCGCAGCGCCTTCAGCAAGCGCCCGCGGAACAGAATTCGGCTTATGCCCACATAAAAGAGGGGCGCTGCGGGAAACTGCGGCGCCCCTCGCTTTTTTTCGCCAGCCTGGAGAACCTGGAGAACCTCCACGCCCTAAAAAAATAAGCCCTTTAGTCCAACTACGACCCCTTGGTCTCCAACGCCCGCCCCCGTCTCCTCCGCGGCACCTCGCGCCAGACATACCGCCGCAGGAGGACTATGACCGCGCAGGTCAACGGCACCGCCACGATCGGTCCCAGCAAGCCGGGCAGGAGCGCGCTCCAGATCAGAATGCCAATGATGATCACCAGTGGATGCAGCCCGGTGCTGTGGCTCTGCACGCGCGGCGAGACAAACATCGACTCGGTCAGTTGCACGAGGGCAAACACCCCCAGCACCAGCGCCGGCTTGACGACTTCCCACGTCGGATCGCCGTTCGCCGAGGAGAAGGCCAGCAGCAGAGCCGGCAGGATGCTGCAGATGATGCCGAGGAACGGCACAATGCTCAGCGCCCCTGCGATGATACCAAGGACCAGGCTCTGCGGCACGCCGACCGCAGTCAGCCCGATGAACGTCAGCAAGCCGTTGACCGAAGCCACGATGATCTGCCCGCGCAGGTAACCGACCAGTTCCTTGCTGAATTCCTCCAGTAGTCCAATCACCTCGTCACGCACCCGCCCTGGGCGGAAGGGGACGAAGACCTGCCATTGCTTCTCCAGGTGATCCTGATCCGCGATGAAGTAGAAGACGTAGATGGGCACGAAGCCAAACCCGAAGATAAACCCAAAGGCCGAGCCGACCGGGGCGAGCAGCTTCGAGGCGCCTGCCGCCAGGTACTCGGGAATTTTCTGCTGCACGACCGGCAGATTGCTTTCAATCCAGTCGTGCACCTCGGGCATCGTCTGTGTGTTGTTCCCGAGTTGCTTGGTGAAATTGCTGAAGTTCCCCGGCAACTCGTGGATGAAGCCGACCGTGCTGTTGTAAACACCGGGGAGGATGAACGCCCAGAAGATGACGAAGCCCAGCACCAGGGCCAGACAGAGGGCCAGCGTGCCCGGCGTCCGCGGCAGGCCGCGCGCTTCCATGAAATCGACAAGCGGGTTGCAGACCAGCGCAATCAAAACAGCCATGCCGAGCGGGAGGAGAATCGGGTAGGACCAGCTTAACAGCTGCAAGAATCCCCAGAACGCAAGCCCCGCCAGGGCAAGCAGGACGGCGAGGGCCAACGCGGTCAGCGACGCCCAGATTAACCGCTGCTGATCTGGCGTGGGGTGGGATTGCGGCGGGACGACCGGCGTGCTCATGGCGTGCTCGTGCCGACTGGAGGAGTGGCGGCGGTTGTGG
>CAJCIA010000006.1 GCA_903970275.1 Betaproteobacteria bacterium | reverse complement strand
AAGCGGCGGTAGCAATCGTAGGCAAACCGCTCGTTGCCGCTGGCGGCGATAAGGCCCTGCACCGTCTCGTCGTTGAGACCGAGGTTCAGGATCGTGTCCATCATGCCGGGCATGGAATCGCGCGCGCCGGAACGCACCGCGAAGAGCAGCGGGTTGGCCACGCTGCCAAAGCCCTTGTCGAGGATCTTCTCGATGCGCGCGATCGAGTCCGCGATCTGCGCGTCGATCTCCTTGGGCAACGCCTTGCCGTGCGCGTTGAACCAGGTGCAAACCTCGGTCGTGATGGTAAAGCCGGGAGGCACCGGCAGGCCGATGCGCGTCATCTCCGCGAGATTTGCGCCCTTGCCGCCGAGCAGCGCCTTCATCTTGCCGTCGCCGTCGCTGCGTCCATCGCCGAAGAAGTAAACCAGCTTGCCCTTCTTTGGCTTGGCCTGGGCATGGCCGTTGCGTTCGGCCGTGACCTTGGTGGTCTTGGCGCGCGCGCCGAGCTTCGAGGCGGGCTTGCGCGAGGTTTTGGAAAGTTTAGGGGTTACGGCGAGCGCGCGGCGCTCCTTCTTCTTGAGCTTCTTCTTGGATTTTTTGGACATGGGAGAGAACGAAATTTCGGGTGAGAAGGTCGAGCCTATCAGTGGAGGAAGGTGAGTCAAGACCAGCGGCCTTTTCATCGTCGAAACGGGAAAACGGGAGCGGGCTCCGCGCGCCTGAGTGAACCGGCGTCCGCTCGATCTCGATCGCAAAGGTAGCCGGCGTCGGCCCGACGCCGGTCGCGCCGATAGAATGTGGACCTTGCGCCCCATCTCGGCCCGCGCGATCAGGAAAAATCTGACTGAAGACGCGCGCAGGAGAAACCCATGCTCTCCAAACTTCCTCGGCGCGCACCGGCGTCGGTCCGACGCCGGCTACCTGCGGACAAGCGCTCCGCCGCGGCGTTCTTGATCCACGCTCAGCGGAGCGCCCCTTCGACAAACGCCCCCATGCCGCTACCTTCGTCCCTCATGTCGGCCGCCACCCCCGTCGCTCCGCGCCCCACGCCCGGCACGGTCATCGTCTTCATCCACGGCGCCATCGTCACCGGCCACGAAATGTTCCTCCTGCGCCGGAGGATGAAGCGGCTCGGCTATGGCGTGCGGCAGTTTCACTGGAAGTCGGTCACCGGGACGCTGGAGCAAAATCTGGATCGTCTGACCAAGTTCCTCGCCGCCACCGAAGCCGACACGCTCCACGTCGTCGGGCACAGCATGGGCGGCGTCCTGGCGCGACTGCACTTCGAGCGCACGCCCGATCCACGCCCCGGTCGCATCGTCGCCATCGGCTCGCCGCTGACGGATTGCTGGACGGGCCGCAAATTCGGCGCGCTGCATCCCGCGCTGCCCTGGCTGGCCGGCATCGCCGTGCGCGATTATCTCGCCAGGGAAATTGATCCCGTCTGGCGCGGCGCCCGCGAGTTCGGTGTGCTGGCGGGCACTTATCCCTTCGGCATCGGCGCAATTTTCCCCGGCCTGCCCTCTCCCAGCGACGGCGTCGTCCTGCTCGAGGAAACAAGGCTGCAGGGAATCACGGATCACGTGACCTTTCGTCTGAACCATTTCGGACTGCTCTTCTCAAAACGATGCGCTGCCGCCATCGCGAGGTTCTTGGCGGAGGGGAACTTTGACGGAACGACGAAAGACGGACGGAATTAACGGAATGTCTGAAGGGGATGAAGCGACCCCTAAATAGTGCCGTTAATTCCGTCAGAAGTTAGTAATCCCGTCTAAAACAGCCCGGTCTCTGAGCGACCGGTTACAACTTTTGCCATGGAAAACTAATGCCGGAAATGCCTTTGGCCGGTAAAGACCATGGCCATGCCGCGCTCATCTGCAGCGGCGATCACCTTTGGATCGCTCACGCTCCCGCCCGGCTGAATCGCGGCGGTGGCGCCGGCGTCAGCCGCGGCGAGCAGGCCGTCCGGAAAAGGAAAAAACGCGTCCGACGCGATGATGCTTCCTTCTAGCGACAGCTTGGCCTCGCCCGCTTTCCACACCGCGATACGGGAGGAATCGATCCGCGACATCTGGCCCGCGCCGACGCCCAGCGTGCGATCGCTCGCGGCGTAGACAATGGCGTTGGACTTGAGGTGCTTCACCACCCGCCAGCCGAAGAGCAGAGCGGCGTGCTCCGCCGCGGTGGGCGGACGCTTCGTCACCACCTTCCAATTCGCATCGGAAACCGTGTCGGCGTCCCCGCCTTGGACGAGAAACGAGTCGCCCACCGCGGTGCGAATCTCCGGCCGCGGGGCAGGCACCGTCGTCTCGCCGTTCACCATCAGGCGCAGGTTCTTCTTCTTGCTAAGCAGCGCCAGCGCATCCGCGTCAAAGGAAGGCGCGATGATCACCTCGCTGAAAATCTCCGCAATGTGCTCCGCGACGGCCAGGTCCAGAGGGCGGTTCACCACAATGATGCCGCCGAAGGGCGCCTGCCGGTCGGTCGCGTAGGCCTTGTCCCACGCCGCTGCGAGCGACTCCGCACTGCCCACCCCGCATGGGTTGGTGTGCTTGAGAATCGCAACGGTTGGCTCCGCGCCGTGGAACTCCCGGATCAGCCGGACGGCCGCCGTAATGTCGATCAGGTTGTTATAGGAAAGCTCCTTCCCGTGCAATTGCTGGAAGGTCTTGGCGAACGGGCCGTAAAGCGCCGCGGCCTGATGCGGATTCTCACCGTAACGCAACGTCTGCGCCAGCCGCAGCGGCACGGCGAACGTTTCCGGAAATGCCTCCGGCGCGGGCGAGCGCTGGCTGAGATAGTTGGCGATCAGCGAGTCGTAGTAGCCCGTGGTGCGAAAGACCTTTGCCGCCAGGCGCTCGCGCGTGGGCAGAGTCGTGTCGCCCTGCGCGCCAATCTCGGCCGCGACCACCGCGTAGTCCGATGGGTCGGTGATAACAGTAACCGAGCGGTAATTCTTGGCCGCGCTGCGCAGCATGGAAGGTCCGCCGATGTCGATGTTCTCGATCGCGTGCTCCAGCGTCACGTCGGCCTTCGCGATCGTCTGCTCAAAGGGATAGAGATTCACCACCACGAGGTCAATCGGCGCGATGTCGTGCGCCTGCGCCTGCGCCGCATGCTCGGGATTGTCGCGCAGGAAGAGCAGCCCGCCGTGCACCTTGGGATGCAGGGTCTTGACCCGGCCATCCATCATCTCGGGGAAGCCGGTAATGTCGGAAATATCACTGACTTTCAGCCCCGCGTCCCGTAGCGCCTTGGCCGTCCCCCCGGTGGAAATCAGGTCGTACCCGGCCTGGGTCAGCACCCGGGCAAAGTCGACGAGGCCGGTTTTGTCCGAGACGGAAAGAAGAGCGCGCTTGGGCATGGTGAAGAATTAGCGGATGGCGCAAGGTCTGTGAATTCCAATAAGCCGAAGTAGCTGCCGTCGGCCCAACGGCGGTGCGCGTGGAGTGATCCTGAGTCAAAGCCGGATGCCCACCACGCGCATCAGCGACTCACCCCCCGACTGCGATAGGGAAGGAAGATCCTAGATGATCGCGTGTTGGAGGCGGTTTCGCTGGTCGCGATCTTCTCCACGCGACCGGCGTCGGGCCAACGCCGGCTACCTTCTAAAGCACGTTCTTCTTTTTCGGCTCCAGCAGCTTCACCGTGCGCGAGCCCTTCACGATCTGACCAATGATCTTGCCGCCGGCCAGCTTGGTGGCCTTGGCCGCGTCTTCCTTCGCCACGATGAGCACCATGCCGACGCCCATGTTGAAGACTTGATGCAGTTCCTCCAAGCCGATGCGCGCCGCGTTGGCCAGCAGGCGAAAGAGCGGCGGCACCGTCCAGGTCCCCAGCCGGATCTCGGCGTCCAGCCCCTCGGGCAGCACGCGGGGAATATTGTCGATCAGCCCACCCCCGGTGATGTGCGCCATGCCCTTGACCTCAAGTTCCGCCCGCACCTTGCGGATGTGCGGCAGATAGAGGGTGTGGACCTTTAATAACTCGTCCCCCAGCGTCTGGCGCAGGCCGTCCGCCCGGGCGGAAAGGCGGAGGTTCAGCTGGTTGAAGAGAATCTCCCGCGCCAGCGAATAGCCGTTCGTGTGGAGGCCGGAGGAAGGCAGGCCCACGATGGCGTCGCCCTCGCGGATCTTCGAGCCGTCGATGATCTTCTTCCGGTCCACCACGCCCACGATGGTGCCGACGAGGTCGTAATCGTTGCCATGATAGATGCCGGGCATCTGCGCCGTCTCGCCGCCGATGAGGGCGCAGCCCGCCTTGCGGCACCCGCGCGTCATGCCGGCGATCAGGTCGTGAAAGCGGTTGGGCTCCAGCCGTTCACTGGCCATGTAATCGAGAAAGAAGAGCGGCTCGGCCCCAAGCACGGCGATGTCGTTGACGCAGTGGTTCACGAGGTCCTCGCCGATCGTGTCGTGCTTGTTCAGGAGCACCGCCACCTTGATCTTGGTGCCCACGCCGTCGATGCTCGCGACCAGCACCGGCTCCTTCATGCCAGGAAATGCCCCCCGGAACAGCCCGCCGAAGCCGCCGATCTTGCCCAGCACCTCGGGCCGGTGGGTGGTCTTGACGATCGCGCCGAGGCCCGCCTTCACCTTGTTGCCAAGGTCGACATCCACTCCGGCGCGGGCATAGGCTTTCAGGCGGTCACTCATGTTCTTTTAAGTCGGGGACGCAAAGCTTGTACTAGAAGCGACGGAATTCGCAAAAAGCTTTTCGATTTTTCGGCTGTCGAATTTTGGCCCGTTAGGTGATACGCCTAGGAAGCTGTCGGGTTGACCCTCTCCGGGGATGCTGAGTTATCCTATCGGTGCCCATTTCACCCTTCACTGGAGAGGTTCATGCACCTGCCCCAATCCGCCGACCCGCGAACGGGTTCGATCGCAAAGGAACTCACGTTGAAGGTCCTGGAGGGGGTTGCCGGCGGCCGTGAGCTCAAGCGGGTCGCTGTTCGCCTCTGGGACGGCACCTTTTGGCCAGACGCAACGCCCCGGGCCGCCACCGTCGTGCTGACCCGCCCCAGCTCCCTCAAGGAGATGCTGCTGGCCGGAACCGAGGCTGGCGTGGGCGAGGCTTATATTCACGGCGCCTTCAACGTCGAGGGCGACATGGAAGCCGCCTTCGAGCTCGGCGACCGGATTGTTGAGCAGACCGAAGGCTGGTCAAAAAAGCTCAAGCTAGGTTACCTCCTGCTCCGCCTGCCCGATTCGCCGCAGGCTT
>CAJCIA010000005.1 GCA_903970275.1 Betaproteobacteria bacterium | reverse complement strand
AGCATGCCGTGAGGGAAGACCGCGTAGGGTTTCCGCGTCTTCTGCGCCGCGCGCCAGACGGCAAACCCGCCGTATTGCCACAGGCCGTTCACCAGCGTGATGTCGTAGTTGTCCGCGTGGTTGACGAGCCACTCCACGACGCCCGGCGCGTAGCCGAAGCCGGGGCGGCCGGTGCCGATGGGATGGAACGGCAGGTCACCGGTCCACGGTGTTCCGGGTGCGTCGAGGCTGAGCACCTCGACCGTGTGCCCTTCCGCCACCAGCGGCGCGGAGAGCTGCCGGATGCCCTCGACCGGGCCGCCGCCGCGCGGGTCGATGGAATGGATGACGTGCAGGATTCTCACGGGCCGAGGAAGTTTTGCCATGCCGACCACGCCGCGGGCCAGTCGTTCCGCGCGGAATTGATCTGCGCCTCGAGGTAGAAGAGATAGGCCGGATGGTCGCCGGGCAGCGCGCGGATCTTGGCCAGCGTGGCGAGCGCGGGGTCGTTCTGGCCGGCCTGCATCTGGGCGAGGAAAAGCGTGAGGCCGACGGGAAGGCTGTTCGGGTTCGATTGGAAGTCAGCGGCCAGTTCATCCAGCCCCCGGGTGGTGCCGACCGGCGGAACGAGCGGCGGCTTGACCCAATGCGCGCAAAGCGCACCCGCGCGCGGAAAGTCGTTTTGCTGGGCGGCGAAGCGAGCCTGGTAGAGCCACGTCTCGCCGTCCCACTCCGGGTGGTCGTGGAGCAGGGCGATGAGTTGCGCGCGGTCTCCCTGCGTCCACCAGGCGGCAAAGAGGGCCTGGCGTTGCAGCACGGTCAGGTGGTCGAGGCGCGGATCGGACTGGAGCAGGTTGCCGAGGAGCGCGGCGGCTTCCTCGGGCTCGGCACTGGGCAGGATGGCGAGCAGGTCGTCCACGTTCGCGAAGGCGAGCTGGGCGAGGCCTTCGCGCAGGATGGAGTGAGGCGGGGCGAGCCCGACCATGTCATGATACATCTCGCGCGCGAGCGGGCCGGCGCGTTGCAGCCCGTCGGTCCAGGCGTCGAGGGCGAGGCCGGGCTCGTTGGCGTCGAGCCACGCTTCACCTTCGTCGATGGGGAGTTCGACCCAAAATGGGTTGAGCGTGTCGGCGATGGCGAAGTCGCGCCGGGCGGCGTCGAAGAGCGCGCGGTCGGCGGTCTCGGCGCGGCCGCGTTGGAGATAGAGTGTCCAGTCCAGCGGCGCGATGCGGATGGCGTCGGTGGCGACCTTCATGGCGGCGGGCGATGGCAAGCCACGGGCCAGTTCCGCTTGCATGCGATCCAGCGTGACGGTGGTGGGCGGGACGTTCCAGCCCAGGAGCGAACCGCCCCACCACACAGCGATAACGAGGAGGGCACCGCCGAGCCCGCGAAACAGGACCGATGTAACAGGCGAGGGCCGGGCGTTTTCCTGGACAGGCAGCGCCATGCCGGCGAGAAGCAGCGCGACCCAGAGCGAACCCAGCCGGTGTCCGGAGACATCGACGAGTCCGTGCACGGCGAAGACGAGCACGGCGACGATGAGCGCGCGACGCATCGACTCGCCCGCCTTATTGTCCAATGGCAGCGCGCGGCGCAGCCACCAGACGAGGCCGGCGACGACCAGCGCGACGGCGGGCCAACCCATTTCGCTCGCGAGCCAAAGCCAGTCACTTTCCGGATGAATGGCGCGGCTGCCGTTGATCGAGTCGATGCGCGAGAAGGAAAAGAGAGGCTCGAAATTTCCCAGCCCGGTGCCGAGCCAGGGCGCCTGGAGCGAGAAGCGCAACGCATCGGACTGGATCGAGCCGCGAAAATCGGTGATGTCCTGGGTGGTAGCGCCGGGTGGTGCGGGATTGAGGAAGCGCGCCAGCGTCTCGCCGCCGAAGGTCAGGAAAACGGAAAGCAGAACGATCCCGAGCGCGGCGCTGAGCGCGAGCCACTTGATCGACGCGCCGCGGCGCTGGCCGGGCCGCGGCCAGAGATGCCACGCCAGCACGCCGCCGAAGAAAAGCAGGATGCCCGCGCGCGAGTAGCTGATGACGAGTTCCAGGACGATCGGCACGAGCGCGAGCAGCAGCAGGTAGGCGGTGCGCTTGCCCTTGCGCAGCCGGTCGAAGATCAGCGCGTAGGCTGCGATGCCGGTCAGAGCCAGGACGTCGGCGGTCTGGTTGCGGTTGGGAAACCAGCCGCGGTTTTCCGTCTGCGTCCAGCCGGGTACGCGAAAGTGGAGGATGAACGCGAGCGCCGCCAGCAGCGCGAGCAAGGCGACGCCGAAGACGAGAAGCTCGGTGGCGAAGATGCGGTCGGTGCGTTCCCACGGCAGGCTGAGCAGGTAGAGGCCCCAGGCGAGGCCGACCACGAGCAGCGCGGCGGCCTGCAGTGTCAGCCACGGCTGCGGGGTACGCACGCCGGTCAGCGGGAAAGCGTACGGGCCGTCGTTGGGCGGCGGCAGGTGACATTGCGTGGCGAGATAGTGGCGCCACGGAACGAAGGAGGAATCGACGGGCAGAAACGCGGCTAAGGCAAGGAGGAGCAGCAAGCCGCCGAGGATTAGCGGGACCGTTGGCAATTGTCCGCGCGGCGGCGCGAGGAGCAGGAGTAAACCGGCGACCGCCGCGAGCAGCGTCTGCGCCGGCAGCGTGACCGAGCCGCCCAGGCCAATGGCAACCAGCGTGGCCAGCACGATGATCGTGCGCGGGATTGTCCGGTTCATGAGGCGGGAACGAAGTGGTGCGGGCAAATGACTCGGTGAGAAAATCGGGTATTGCAATGCCCGGTCGTATGGGAGCAGGCGTTGAGGGGATCGCGCAGGGGAGGGTTTTCGCTCGTGCGGGCTCTTGCGGGCGCGACCGCCATCGGGCCGATGGCGGCTACCGGGTGCACGCCGGGCGTTTGGGGAGACGTGTCCGCGGTGCGTCCGTCGCCCGTAGGTCGACGGCTACCGAGGTTTGGCGGGGAGACATCATTTTGGCGCGGCGCGGCGCTCAGTTGGTAGCCGGCGATGTCCCCATCGCCGGAGGGAGCGCAGCGACCGGAATCGGCCGGGCGCGAAGTCCAACGGCGGCCCGAGCGTTGCTGGGCGGCGGACGCACGCCGCGGTCGGCGCGAACCCAGCCCAATCATCCGGAGCAACGCGCCACGTACCGCCGCTTGATACGGCTTGCGATGCGACCCAGGAAAGCGGCGCAGCAACAGCGGATCGGCGTCCGCGCCGTTGATGCCGCGCTCCGTGGTCGTGGCCGTGCGGTAGCCCGCTTCGCCAACCAGATCGCGGATGGCGGGGTTGACGTCGCCATAGGGATAGCAGAAATGCCGCACGGCACAGCCCGCAAGGTCCTCGAGCTTTTTCTTGCTGTCGAAAATCTCGGCGCGCGCCTGGGCCAGGGGCACGCGCGTGAGGTGCGCGTGCGTCATGCCGTGCGATCCGATTTCCTGGCCGGCCGCCTGCCAGGCGAGCAAGTCGGCGCGATCCATCAGCGGGCAGAGCTGCGCGCCGGCGGCCGCGTCCCAGTCGTTCGTGCCGCCCAGTTTGCCGGCCACGACATAGGTCAGCGCGCCGACGCCGAGTTTTTGCAGCACAGGCAGCGCATTGTCGCGCAGGTCGAGGAAGGCGTCGTCAAAAGTGACCGTGGCCTGGCGGCCGGAGCTCGGCTCGCGCGCGGACCAATCTGTGAGACTGATAAGCGCGACGCCGGCCTCGGCGAGTTCCTGCAGTTGTTGCTCGAGCAACGAGGGCTCGACGTAGAGACCGCGATGCGAGTGGAAGAGCGGCGGCGACTCGACCGCGTGGTACATGAGGCCGAGCAGGCCGTCGGTCCAGTCGGGCAGCCCGGCAAGATCGTGATAGGTCATGGCCTCGGGCGGGCGGGATTGCCGGCCACCCTTGCGTCGTCGGGCACGTCGCGCGTGACCACGGCGCAGGCGCCGACGATGGCGCGCGCGCCAATGGTGACGCCGGGCAGCACGAAGGCGCGCGCGCATACAAACGCGTCGGGGCCGATGGTGATCTTCGCGGTCTGGAGCTCGCGATTGGGGCTGGCGAAGTCGTGCGTGCCGGTGCAGAGGTAGACTTCCTGGGCCACGGTGGCGTCCTCGTGGATTTCAATTTCGCCGAGGGAGTAGAGATTGGCGCGGTCGCCCACGCAGGCGCGATCGTGAAGGGTGAGGTGCCACGGCTGCGCGATGCGTGCGCGCTGGTGGACGAAGGGCCGGCCGTGAATTGTGGCGCCGAAAAGGCGGAGCCAGGCGAGTCGCCACCCGTTGAGCGGCTTGGGCGTCCATCCGCAAACGAGCGGCCAGCAAATGGACCAGAGCAGAAGCGCGATCCGCTCGCGCGTCGACCAGGGACTGGCGTAGGGCGAACTCTGCGAATAGGTCTTCACGGCGTTGGCTCGAAGGTAGAAGAGGGCGCGCGCGAAAGACAGCTTTTGGCCGCGTGTGCGACCGCCTCCACGGTGATCGAGTCGAGGGCGGCGCGCTGGTGCGCGAGGTCCTCCATGCGATGCAAATCGAAGAACGCATGCGGATAG
Organism: Betaproteobacteria bacterium; assembly: GCA_903970275.1. Classification (GTDB taxonomy): domain Bacteria; phylum Verrucomicrobiota; class Verrucomicrobiia; order Methylacidiphilales; family UBA1321; genus JABDGH01. Next base: position 12,461 of record CAJCIA010000005.1, on the reverse strand, counting down.
AGAATAGTGACGCGCGGGCCGGTGGGGAACCATTGGCCGGGGCGGCAGCGCGCGGAATAAATGCCGACGACCGATGCGCCCGCGGCGACGGCGAGATGAAGCGGTCCGCTATCGTGGCCGATGAAGAGGCGGGCCTGTGCGAGCAGCGCGGCGCTCACGCGCGGGGTGAGACGTCCGCAAAGATTGGCGCTCGGGCCGGGCCAGGCGCGGGCGAGCTCGGCGCTGCGTTCGCTTTCGTCGGGGCTGCCGAGGAGGACGATGCCGTGTTCCGGAAAATCGCCGCCGAGTTGCGTGAGCAGCGCGCGCCAGTGGGCGGTCCCCCAATCGTTGAGCGGCGATTTGGTGCCCACACTCGCGGCGAGAAAGGGCACAGGGATGCCGGATGACGCCAGGATGCTCGCGGCTTCCGCGCGCTCCGCGGATGTGAGTGCGAGATCGCGTCCGCCGGGCGGTTCGCCGGGCTCGTTCCAGCCGGCGCGGCGGAGCAGGCGCGCGGATTCGTTCTCGTAGAGACCGCCGCCGATGGATTGCGATTCCAGATCGCGCGCACGCCACGGGATTCCCTCGATGCGCGGAATGCCGCAGGCGCGGAAGAAAAGATAATCGCGCAGGCTGGCGAGCCGACCGCGCGCGGCCGTGAGCGAGATGACGCGGTCGAACTTCTCCGCGGTGAGCTGGCGCTGCAATGCGACGAGCTTCGCGGGATCGCGCAGGCCGACGGGATAGGGAATGTAGCGGTCGACGAGTCCCGTGTTTTCCAGCACGGCGGCGATGGCGGCGGCCTTGCCGGAGACGGGCAGGTTGGTGAGCACAACAATCTCCGCGTCGGGATGACGCGCGCGGATGAGCCGGAAGCTGGGCAATGCGATCACCGTGTCGCCCAGGCTGCCGAGGCGGTAGATGAGGAGGCGCACGGGTCAGGCGGCGGGGCGCGCGGCGGGCAGGGTGTCGATCTTCGCGGCGATGGCCTGCGCGGCGGCCTCCACCGTGTAGGCGGCCAAGAGCGGCTGGCTCCAGTCGAAGGAGCGCGTCATTTTCGAGAGGCTGGAGATGGCCTGCGCGCAGGCCTGCGGCGAGTTGTCCGGAATGATGCGGACGTGTTCGCCTTGGCGGAAGTCGTTGCTGCTGCCGACGGCGCTGGTCATGATCACGCCGCAGCCGGCGGTGAGCGCCTCATTAACGACGAGGCCCCACGTCTCGCCCATGCGGCGCGAGGGCAGCACGAGGACATCGGCGGCGAGGTAGTAGGCCGGCATCTCGGATTGGTTGATGAAGCCGGCGAACTGCACCTGGCCGGGAAACTTCTCCGCTTCCTGGCGCAGCGCGGGCTCGAGCTCGCCGGAGCCGACGTAGACGATGCGCACGCGCCGGCGGACTTCCTCGGGCACCAGCGCCAGCGCGGTGAGGATGAGCGCGGGGTTTTTCTTGTCGATGAGCTTGCCGGAGAACAGCAGGACGTAGTCGTCCGGCTGGAGGCCGAGCTTGGCGCGGGTGGCGTCGCGCAGCTTTTGCTTCGCCGCGGTGTCGGCCGGGAAGGCGAGGGGCGAGGCGTAGGGCGCGAAGCTCATGTTCTCGAGTTTGATGCCGTGACGGCCGAGGTGGTCGCGATTGAGCAGCCCGATGAAGAAGGCGTGCGAGACGAACTTGTAGGCGGTCCAGTAAAACGCGCTGCGCACGTCGCCTTTCCATTTGGTGCGGAGCAGGGCTTCGTCCTGCGTTTCCACGCGGATCCAGATGGGAATGCGCAGGAGCGCGGCGCAGGCAAAGGCGGTGGCGTCGAAGGCGAAGAGGAACGGTGCGACGAGGATGGCGCGCGGCTTTTCCTTCTGCAGGAGCTTGAGCACGCCCTTGCCGGTGAGGCTGTAGAAATCGCCCATCGCGGCGCCCTTGAGGTTGTGCATGACCTCGTGCGGATAGCCGTCGAGCAGCGGGGCGTCCCACGTGACCTTGCGGCCGAACTCCTTGTCGAAGCCGTCGCGCATGGAGTCGTCCGTGCCGTAGATGACCTTGAAGCTGCCGGGGCGCAGCTGCTGCAGGCGCTGGTAAATCGGCGCCTTGTACTGGATGGGATGCGTCTCGAAGATCAGGAGCATAAATCAGGGGCGCCGGTGCAGCTTGTCGGCGTAGGCGCTGCGGCCGCGCATTGGTTTCAGGGGAGGACCGGGCGGCACGGCAGGCGGCGCGGGAACGGGCTCGGGCTTGGCCGCGGCGGGGCGACGGGCGGGCAGGACTTCGTGCGACCTGGCCACGGCGGGAACGGGCGCGCCGACGGTACGCGGGGCGCGCTCGGGGCGAATGGGGCCCGTGACAGGGGCGACCTCCGCGCCCGGTTCCGCGAGCGGATGAATCGAGCGCCACCAGAGCACGATGGATAGTCCCACGCCGAGCCACCACCAGATGGCGATGGGTGGCTGGATGCCGAGCGTGCCGGTGAGACCGACGAGGATGACGTAGCCCTGGCAAAAGGCGCCGGGCAGGAAGAGCTCGCGGCTGGTCTGGAAGAGGAAGAGGCGCGTCGTCTGCAGGATGATGTAGTACCGGAACGCGTACCAGACGAACATGAGGTACGGACCGCCCTCGACCAGCGTGGTGGCGAAGTCGGTTTCCGTCCAGCCGGAGGCGATGCGGAAATTCTTCGAGTAGGAGCTGATGGCGTCGGAGCCGTTGCTCATCAGGCCGAGGCCATTGCCGAAGAACGGAACCTCGCCCACGTGCGCGGTCCAGCCGAAGAAGGCGTCGAGGACGCGGCCCTGGATCTCGTTGCTGACGCCGAAGGCGTGACCTTTTTCCCGCACGGTATAGGTGGCCATGAGATCGGGCGACAGCGCCTGGAAGATGAGCGCGACGACAGCAATGGCGACGGCGATCCAGACAAAGCGGATGACCTTGCCCAGCTCGAAGCGCAGGCAGGCGAGCCCGACGGCGAAGACCAGCACCATGGTGTTGCCGACCACCGCGCCGCGCGAGCCGGTGAGATACGAGCAGATGACAAGGAGCGGAATGGGCGCGAGATAAATCAGCTTCTTCAGCGTCGGGACATTCTTCACGCCGCCCTGGAGCGCGAAGAAGACCATGAACATCTGCATGTTCAAAAAGCAGCAGAACTGCGAGACGAAGGAGAAGGTGGAAGAGACACGCAGGTGGCCGGCGGAGCTGAAATCCTCGAGGCTGCCGCCGTCGACCGACATGTTGATCCAGCTCGTGGCGGGCAGGCGCGTCTGCACGATCGCGACGATGCCGGCAGGAATCATGAGAAACGCAACAATGCGGGAGAAGGCGATCACGCGGCTCATCGGCGCGTTCTCGAAGGCGACGAAGAGCGCGAGCGCCACGATGGGATAGAGCAGGTATTCCTTCGCGCCAAAGACGGCGAGGACCGGATCGTGCGCCATGGTCTGCAGGATGCAGGGCACGAAGAAAAACCCGGCAACGAGGTAGCCGATGGAGAGAAAGTTGACGGCGGGATTAAGCTTGTGGCGCGAGAAAATCTGGAAGCCCAGATAGAGGATGACGACATCCTTGAGCAGGAAGATGAGCACGCCGATGCTGCCGGGCTCAAGCTTGCGCAGCAGGCCCTCGAAGGTGAGAAGGACGACGAGCGCGATGAGGGTCTTGCGCAGGGTCTCGACCGCCTTGGTTTCCGGCGGCGCCACGGCCGCGACCGGGGCGGCGGCTTCTTTTTTGGGCGTGAGCTGGAGGCGCGACTTCACGTCGGGACGGACTGTAGCAGTTCTCATGCGGTTGCGGTGGTAAAATTCGCGCGGTGGCCGGCGGCGGCCATGGCCTCGACCGCGGCCAGGAGCAGCGCGTCGGTGCGTTCCCAGCCGCCGAGCGCGCGCAGGCGGGCGAGCGCGGCCTGCGACATGCGTTCGCGCAGCGCGGGTTCGTCCGCAAGCTGCTGCAAGCGCTCCGCGATGGCCGCGGGATCGCGGATGGGCACGAGAAAACCTTCCTCGCTGTCGCGGAAAAGATCGGCGCCGCCGCTGTTGACCGTGGCGATGACCGGCGTGCCGTGCGCCATGGCTTCGCCGAGCACGAGGGCGAGCCCTTCCTCCAGGGTCGGCAGCACGAGCACGGCGGAGCTGGCGTAGGCACGGGCGAGATCGTCCCCCTTGAGCACGCCGGCGAAGCGGACCTGTTCGGGAATCGTCGCGTCCTCCAACCCGCTGGGCGTGGACCGCGGACCGACGATGAGCAGTTCCTTGCGCGGATGTTTCAGGCGCACGAAGGCATCGAGAAGATAGCGGACGCCCTTGCGCGGCGTGAGCTGGCCGACGTAGAGGACGCGGAAGACGCCGTCGGATGGCGCGAGTGCGGGCGCGAAGCCGGTGGGCTTGGGAATTCCGTAGGGCACGACGTGGATGCGATCGGCGGGAAAGCCCTCGTGGACGAAGGAGTCCTTCACGAACTGGGACGGGCAGAGGATGGCGTCGGCGAGGTCGTACTCCCGTCGGCGGCGCGCGACCTCCGCGGCGGGAAAACCGGTAAGGGGCAGGCGGAGCTGGCGACATTCCTCGCGCATGATGCGCTCCTGCACGGCGACGTGACAGTTGACCGCCTCGACGGCGCCGACGACGCGCGTGCCGCGCAGGCGCTCCAGCGTGCTGCGGCCCGCGCCGCTGTAGCAGAGGAAGACGTCGGACTGAAGCGCCGACGCGGTGGAGCGGCGGTCCAGCCACACCTTGCTGGCGTGGGCGAGCGTCTCGCTGAAGCGGCTGGGCGCGCGCAGGCGCAAGGCGGCGAGGTAGATGTTCTGCACGTGATCGGCGCGAATCACCGGCACGCCGGGAAGCGGCGCGCGCGTGCTGAAGCGGGAGAAGCCGCTGACGAAGGCGCGCAGCACGCCCGCGCGGGCCAGCGCCGCGGCGTAGCGGTAGTGGTGCGACCGGTTGGGCGAGTTGTAGGTGACCCTCACGACGCGGCCTCCGCCTGCCGGGCTTTTTCGAAGACGGCGAGGTATTTGCGCGCCACGATGCCGGGCCGAAAATTATCGAGGTGCCGCTCGCCGTGCTGCTGCATGTCCCGCCGCAACTCGGGCCGGGTGAGCACGAGCTGAAGCGCATGAGTCAACGCCTGGAGATCGCCGATCTCGTAGGTGATGCCGCACTTGCCCACCGCGTCGGGCAGGCCGCCGGCGCGCGAGGCGACAATGACACAGCCGCTGGCGATGGCCTCGAGCACGACGATGCCGAACGGTTCCGGCATGCGCGAGGGGATCACGAGCACCTGGTGCGCGTTGAGCAGGCGCGCGATTTCCTCCGGCTGCTTCGCGCCGGTGAAGTTGACCTGCGCCTCGACGCCGAGGTTGCGGGCGAGATGCCGCAGCGCGCGTTCCTCCTGGCCGGAACCGATGATGGTGAGCCGCGGCGTGAGGTTCCAGCGCTTCAACTGCAGCAGCGCGTGCAGGAGCGTGTCGACGCCCTTGTCGGAAACGAGCCGTCCGAGATAGACGAACTCGAGGTCGCGCGGGATCTCCGGCCGCAGGCGGTAGACGTGGTCGTTGTAGGGATTGCCCACGATGGTGGACGGCGCGGGAATGCGGTTCGCGATGGCCGTGCTGATCGTGGCATTGTGGCTGAAGCGGAGCAGTCCGGTCTTAAGCCGCGCGCGGATGGTGAAGCGTTCGTCGAAGGGGCGAATCCAGGTGTGATGCGCGACGATCCACGGGCGCCGCACGAAGAGGAGCGGCCAGGCCATGAGCAGGCTGATGTTGTTCTGGAAATAGACGTCGCACCAGCGGATGAGCTCCATCATCTTGCGCGGTGCCGGGCGGCGCAGCACGGGATAGGGGCGGCCGGCATCTTCGGGCCCGCCACTGAGCGTGATGAGCACGACCTCGTGACCGGCCTTGACGAACTCGGGCGCGAGGAGCGCAGAGACGGTCTCGATCCCGCCGATGCTCGGCGCGAAGACGTAGGAGGAGAGCAGGATTTTCACCGGTGCGCCTCCGCTTCGAGTTGGCGGACCCACGCCACGGCGGCTTCCGGCGCGCGGGAACGCGGCGCACGCGTCGGGAACCCGGCAGCGAGTTTAGCTTCGAGATCGGGCCCGTCGCGAATGACGAACGGGTCGCTGGTGGGAGACTCCGCGGCGACGACGTGCGGTCGAAAGTCATCGCGCGTGACAATGACCGGCAGGCCGTGATCGAGCATGGTAGCGGCCGAGCCGCTCTTGCCGAAGAGGCTCCAAGGCGAGGCAGCAATGCCGAAGTCACAGCGCTGCATGACGGCGGAAACGACGGGCGCGGGTTGCGGGCCGAGCCGCACGAAGGTGAAGGTCGAGGCGTAGTCGCGTTCGAGCCGGGACCAAATGGCGTCGCCCACCTCGCCCGCCCGCCCGAGCTGGACGAGCGCAACGCTGCGGCCGGCCGCGCGGGCGATGCGTTCGAGCCGGCCAAAAAACGGCTGGGGCTGCCACTCGCGATAAAGGCCGCCAAAGAAGAGGCCGACCCAGTCGCTGCACGGACGCAGGCGGTCGGCCACCTCCTCCGGCAGCGGCGCGTCCGGCAGCACGGGGACGTTGCCGAAGAGCGGCTGGATGACGGCGTTGACGCCAATTGTCTTGAGCAGTGCCGCGTAGACCGGATTGGTGGTGGCAACGAGCGCCGGCTTGAGCGCGGCGAGGAGGCGGCGGAGGCTGGCTTTCTGCAGGGCACCCGTCAGGCGGTGGCGCAGGGTGGGCACGGCGTCGTTTCCCAGCCAGAGCTCGTGCAGCATGAGGTGCAGTGGCGTGGCGCCAATCAACGCACGCAGCCGGGGAATGACGGAGAAGAGCAGGCCCTTGGGATGAAGGCCGTAGGCGACGAGCTGCAGGCTGATCCAGTCGGGCGCGAACTTCTCGCGGAAGGCGATGGCCGGCGCGGGGTCTGCGTGGGGCGGGAGGCGGAAGGTGGAAATGTGGCGCTCAGGGTAACCGTCGACCTCCGGGCGACGGACGGCAGGAGGAAGCGCCTTCGCTGGAGCGTCCGTCGCCCGGAGGTCAACGGCTACCAGTTGGCCGGAGTCTCCGGGAACTTCAATGTCCTCGGCGGGCGTCGTGACGTACGGATCGTTTAGCGCGAGCAGCGCGCAGGTGTGGCCGAGGGCCACGCACTCCTCGGCTAGGCGGCGGGCGTAATCGCCCACCCCGTCGCGGCCGGGTTCGAGGCAGGCGCAGAGGAAGAGAAGTCGCATGCCCGGAAAGGAACGATGAACGCAGAACTCAGAGCGAAGAACGGCAAGGCATCCAAGTTCGTTACTTCCTCGTTCTTAGTTCGACGTTCTTCGTTCAGCGTCAGGCCTTCAGTTCCTGGTACTTCGTGCCGTACTGGCGGTAGCTGTAGTTGTAGTTGTACTCGCTCTCGGAGATGGCCACGCCATTGACAACCAGCCCGATGACGTTGGCCTGGCGGCCGTGCAGCAACTCGAGCGCGCGGCGGCTCGCGCGGGTGGAGGATTGGTCGAAGCGCAGAACAAAGAGCGTGGCGTCGATCTTGGGCGAGAGGCTGAGGGTGTCGTCCAGGATGATGACGGGCGGACTGTCGAAGAGCACGTAGTCGAATTCGTCGTAGACGTCGCGGATGAACTGGTCGGTCACCTTGCCCAGCAGATGCTCGGCGGTGTTCTGGACGGCCGGGCCGCAGGGCATGAGGTAGAGATTGTCGATCCAGGTGGCGGAAACGGCTTCCTTCCACGGCAGCTTCTTGGTCAGCACGTTGGAAAGACCCACCGCGCCCTGCGCGCCGAAGAGGTGCGAGACCTTGCCGGAGCGCATGTCGGCGTCGATCAGGAGCACCTTGGCGCCGGAGAAGGCGAGGGTGACGGCGAGATTTGAGCTGACGGTCGTCTTGCCTTCATCGGGCAGCGCGCTGGTGATGACGAAGGTCTTGGGCCTCTCGCCTTCGATGGGCAGGAAGATGAGCGAGGAACGGAGCGTGCGGAACGCCTCGATGAAAGCCTGGCGCTCGTCGCCTGGCTTGAGCAGCGCGCCTTCGCTGGCCAGCGTCTCCTTCGGAATCTGGCCGAGCACGGGCTCGGGGAAGAGGCTCTGCAGCTCAATGAGCGAGGCGATCCGGTCGTCCATCTTGTCCAGGATGAAGATGGCGATCAGGCCGACCATCAACCCGCCCAGGATGCCGAGCCCGACGATCTTGAAGATGCCCGGCTTGACCGAGATGGCGAGCGAAGCGGGCTCGGTGATGATGAGTGAGTTGGGCGCGACGTTACTGGTGATGTTCAGGCTGCCGCGGTTGGTGAGCAGGCCGTTGTACTCGGTATGCGCGCGGTCGGCCTGGGCCTTGAGGTGATTGTATTCCGCCAGCGGGGCGCTGAGCGTGAGGGCGCGGGCGCGCTGCTGCTCGATCATGGCCTGCAGGTTCTTGATCTGCGTGCCGATGCCGGCGCGATGCGTCTTGAGCGCCTCGTTGCTCTGCTGCTTGAGCGTGACGATGAGCGCCTCGGTGCCCTTGATCTGGTCGTTGAGCTGGACAATCTTCGGGTGCTTCGGCTTGAGGCGGGTGGACATGTCGGCCAGCTGCGCCTGCTCGGCCGCGAGATCCTGACGCGCCTTCTGGTAATCGGCGATGGGGCCAAAGTTGGTCAGCGCCGTGTCGGCCTGGAGCGCAGCGGGCGCGGCGTTGGTGCCGTTGGCCGAAGGGAGGGCCGCGGTCTGGGCCGCCTGGTCGAGCGCCTGGTCGACGTCCTCCATGCCGAGCAGGTTGTACTCGGTCTGCAATTGATCGAGCTGCTGGTTGAGCTGCGAGAGATAGGAGCCGGCGTCGGTGCCCTGCTTTTCCAGGAGGGAAACGTCGTTATGCTTGGCGAACTCGTCCATCGCGGCGTCGTCGGCGTCGATCTCCGTCTGCAGGCGCTTCAACTGGTCGTTGATCGCCTCGGTAGTCGTGTCGGCCTGGGCCCGCAGCTCGCCCTTCTTCAAGGTGAGGTACTGCTGCATGACCGCGTCGAGGAAAGCCTGCGAGTAGGCGGGGTTCGGCGAAGTGGCGGAGAGCTCAAAGATCTCCGTGTTGGGCCGGATGATGACGGCGAGGTCGGCGTCAGTGTGGCGGAGCTCCGGATGAAGCGTTTCCACCAGCTGGGCGGCGCTGGTCTGGACCTGTGAGCCCATCATGAGAGCTTTTTGCGTGCCGTTGAAGTTGTCGGTGCGATCCTCGTTGTAGCCGCCGCTGGTGGCGGAATCCGGGAACATGAGCGTGCCGGGAACCGCCATCTCCGCGCTGGACTGGTACGCCGCCGGAAGCTGAAGGACGACGATGGCGGAGATGAGCATGCCGATGCTGACAGTCAGCGGCAGCAGCCACCAGACGCGCTGCATCACCCCGATGTAGCGCCGGATCTGGACCCGTATTTTAGCGAAGAACTGGGTCGAATTGGACTGGTCCATAGAAGTGCAGGGGAGAGACGTTAGAAGTTGATCAAGCGCTGCGGCACGTCGATCGTGTCCCCATCCTGCACCACTGGGTCCTTTTCAGACTTGCCGTGGTCGAGGATTTCCTTGAGGTCGACGATCGTTGTCGTGGTCGTACCATCGGCATTGTGGTGCAACAACCTTACCTTGCGTCGATCGGCGAAATCGGCCAGACCGCCATCGAGCAGGACGGCTCGGCTGACGGTGAGCACCTCGTTCGGCGGGATCGGAATGGCGCCCTGCTGCTTGACCTGACCAGTGAGGTAGACGTTGCCAATCGGGCTGGTGCTAAGGGAGTTGATGGCGACGATGACGGTCGCCTTATAAAAGTAGTCCTTCTCGAGCAGGGGCTTGAGTTGCGTGGCCAGTTGGCGGCAAGTTTTGCCCGCTGCTGGGTAATGTCCGAGTAGCGGAACCTCCACGTCGCCAGTCGGCGAGACGGTCAGGAGATTCGGCTCAGTTTCCTGTTCCTCGACCACGCGATAGCTGAGCTGATCGCCCGCTTTAAGCTTGGTCTGGTCATTAAGGGCGTCAATCGAATTGAGCGTCGAGGCGCTGCCGTAAGAGGCGGCAGGCTGCACATAGTAGGGCTGCGAAGCCGGTTCGGCGCGCGGGGCGGAGGGGGCGGGCGTGTAGCCGACGCTGGAGGTCTGGGCGAGCGAGGCCGGCACGAGCCCGGCACAGACTAACCCAGTAGAGAAAAGAGAAAGGGCTAGATTCTTCCTAGTTTGACGATGCATTTATCCTTTAGGGCACAAACAGTGCCACTATTCCGGACAACTTTTCAGAATTGGTAGGTAAGATTGAGCCCAACTTGGTTCTGCTCATACTCTTGGGCTGAATCATCGGCAAATTTTTCATTGAACTGGTAGATCAGTGCGCCGCTCAGGCTCTTGGTGATCGGAAAGCTGGCCTGAATACCGGCATTGAAGAGATTATAGCTCGAAACGTCGACCAAGGCGGCCTGTTCGTCAACATCCTGATAACTGAGGGTGAAGGCTAGATTGAGGAAGGTGTTGATCTTCCAGCTGGCGGTATAGTCGGCGTAATAGGCTTCTTCCTGGTCGCCGAGCAGTCCGATTTCGACCTGATGCCCGAGCGAGAGATGGTGGATGAAGTACTGGTTGACCTGATGGTCCAAGGTCAGGTCGGCGTACCAGTTGTCGCTATGTCCGTTGGAGAATCCGGTGCCGGGCGTGAAGACGTTCGGCGGGAGAATGGTCGCGCTGTTGATGCTGTTGTCCGGCGTGCTGACGTACTCGAAACCGGCGGAGGCGCTGGCGCGGAGATACTGGGTGATCTGGACGCGGGCGAACGGCCCAACGGTGGCCTGATCGTAGTCGCCGCCCACGTAGTCATAAGTGCGGCGCGAGGCGGTGGCTTCGGCACCGCCGCTGAGCGTCGAGGTGACGTGAAATTCGGCCGAGGCGGAGACCTGGTCGGCGCTGAAGTCGAGCTGGTCGACATCGGCGAAACTGTTGCCGTTGACGTCCTTGATGCCGGTGGTGATGAAGTTGATGTGATCGTAGCCGAGGGTGAGGACGATCTGGTTCAAGTCCCAGATCGCGGTGACCCCCGCGTCGTTGTTGAAGCGATCAAAGGTCGCGACGTTGCTGAAGGCGCCCTCGTTCACCGGGTCCTGCTGATAGGAGAAGTCGTCGTGGAAGTTGAACTTGAAATCGCCGACGAAAAGGTTGAAGGCCAGAGCGGAATTCGGCGCGACGAGCACGTTGGCGGAGTCGAGATAGTCGTGATCCCAGTAGTGGGTGTAACCAATTGACGTGTTCAGCGTCAGCGTGTTCGTCTCGGTGACAGGCCACATCAGGCCCAGGCCGACCTCAGGTGTGGTGATGAAGTCTGACTGCTTGTTGGTGTGATTGAGACCGATGTTGTCGTTGAACTCGGTGTCGACCGAGCCGCTGACGTCGAACAGCACCTGTCCGAGCTTCAGATTGTAGGTCGTGGGGAGCGTGTTATTGTCTTCGTGGCGGGCCAGCGAAGGCCGGGGAAGTTCCTGCGCCATCGCGGCCGTGCCGGCGAGTAGCGCAATCAACAAAAAATGGGGTAAGTTTTTCACTTGGCTGGGCTTAAGCATTTCGTATTCCTTCTCCTCTGGAACAGCTATCTCAACTTTTATCGGCCCCGACCCTACGGACCGGAGTAGTGAAAGCAAACCTTATTTCCACGCTGTAAGTCAACCCAGTTTCGGCAAATGTGTCGCGAATTCCTTTCTTTATATGGTTGAGATTATACGACTTGAAGCTAAAGCGGACACTTCCCGACACAATACGTTTGTCCTTAAAAAGGTGGAAAAATGGGGCATTTCAGAGCTAGTTGTTGTTTTTCCGGAATAGGTTTGCAGCGTCGGCATTAAGCGTGCTATGTGTTTGCCGTCAATGAATACCAAAGGCCTGCAAATGAAATCCAAATTACTCGCGGCGTTCGGCGCTGCACCTCTCCTCTTCACGGCACCGCTGTGGGCGGCCGAGTCGTTCGGAGAAAGCTCCGGCGAATCCGTCGAGACGCTGGCTATCTTCGGCGGCGCGGCGGGCGCGAACCCCGGTAATATCATCCAGGGCCAGCACGGCGACTTTTACGGCACGACTTACACGGGCGGCACCTACGACAAGGGCACTGTGTTCGAGATCCCGCTCAACAAGCAGGTGGTCACGCTGGTGAATTTCAACGGCGCCAACGGCGCCAGCCCGGACTCGCACATCGTGCAGGCCCCGGACGGCACCTTCTACGGCACGACCCGCGAGGGCGGTACTTATAATAAGGGAACGGTCTTTGCCTTCACCGGCAGCACGTTCCACACGCTCGTTTCCTTCAACGGCACGAACGGCGACACGCCGGCGGCCGGTTTGCTGCGCGGCGCGGACGGCCGGTTCTACGGCACGACCTCGGCGGGCGGCGCCGGCGGGCACGGCACGATCTTCGCGCTGACCCCGAGCGGCCACCTGACGACGATCGCCTCCTTTAACGGCGCGAACGGTTCGGAGCCCGGCCCGCTGTTGCGCGGCCAGGATGGCAACGTCTACGGCGTGACCAGCGGCGGC
>CAJCIA010000004.1 GCA_903970275.1 Betaproteobacteria bacterium | reverse complement strand
CAGAACTGCAGCGTCTTCACCTACGGACGCGTCTTCCCCGCCGCGGTCGATTCCCTGCTGTACGGCTGGTGCGGCAGCGCCTCCCTCGGCCTGGTCATCTGGCTGCTGGCGCGCATGGGCCGCACGCCGACGCGCTCCCCTGCCGCGCTCATGACGGCCATCGTCTTCTGGAACCTGGGCGTCGCCGTCGGCCTCACCGCCATTCTCATGGGGCAGTCGACCGGTGTGGAGTTGCTGGAATTCCCGGCCTACGCCGCCGCGCTGCTTTGGTGCGCCTTCGCTCTCTTCGCCTACTGGTGCGTGCTTGATTACCTGGGCCGCCGCAACGATGCCGACCAGATTGGCCAGTGGTGGATCCTCGCCGGCCTCTTTTCCTTCGCCTGGCTTTACGCCGCGGGCAGCATGCTGCTCGGCCACCGCCTGCCGGGCTCGGGCGTGGTGCAGGGTATGATCGAGGCGTGGTACGTGCACGGCACCTACACGCTCTGGCTTGCGCCGCTCGGCCTGGGCACGCTCTACTATCTCATTCCGAAGTGCACGGGGCTGGCCCTGCGCTATGCCACGCACGCGCGGCTTGCCTTCTGGAGCTGGCTCTTCGTCGCGCCTTGGACGGCGGTGCATGACTTGGTCGGCGGGCCGTTTCCGGAGTTGACGGTGTCGATCGGGCTTGTCTTCAGCGGCCTGATCTTTCTGCCCGTGGCGCTCATCGGGCTGAGCCTCTTCGCCACCGTGCACGATGGCTACGACAAGCATCACGAGAGCGTGGTGCTGCCGTTCTTCAACTCGGCGGTCATGTTCTTCATTGTCGCCGGCGTGGTGGAGCAGGCGCTATCCGTGCGCAGCCTCAACGTGCTGCTTCACTTCACCATGTTCCGCGATGCGAACCGGTTCCTCTGGATTTACGGCTTTTTCAGCTTCGTCATCTTCGGCGCGTTCTACTACATCCTGCCGCGCCTGCTCAATTTCGGCTGGCGCTCGACCCTGCTGATCAAGGCGCACTACTACGCCATCGTCTACGGCGTGATCGTGATCATGATCATGTACATCTTCGGCGGCTTCATGCAGGGCCTGACGCTGGAAAATCCCGACAAGCAGGTGACGATCCTGACGGCGGACTTGAGCGCGCTGGAATTCCAGATCGGCGCCACGTTGTGCATCTGCGTCATCTCGATCGGCAATGGGATTTTTGCCTATCACCTGGGGTGGACCTTCCTCGAATACGTGCGGGGCGGTCCCCGTTCCGTCGGGCTGCATGAGCATCCCGGCACTCCCAGCATGCACGAGGCCGCGCTCGATCCCGGCGCGGTGGAGCAAGCGCACGCATGATCACGCCCGTCCATTTCCGCAAGTTCTTCTTCGCCTTCCTGGCCATCTTCGGCTTTGCCTGGACGGGGCTGGTCGTGCTCCCGTGGATGCAGCTCGGCCATCTCCAGCCCATGCCGCAGCCGGGCGGCAACGACATCCTGCCGTGGGACGCCTCGGGTCTCGCACACGCGGGCGAGCGGGTCTACGCCGCGAACGGCTGCGTTTATTGCCACACCCAGCAGGTGCGTGCCCCGCAATCGGGCGCCGATCTTGTCCGCGGTTGGGGCACGGCGCCGAACGAGTCGGGCGACAAGCCGGCCGAGATCACGCGCCGCACCTTCCCGCGCGATTACATCTGGCAGGGCCAAGTCTTCCTTGGCAACAACCGCATCGGCGCGGACCTGACGAACGTCGCCGCGCGCTTCAAGGACGCCAACTCGCTCTACCGTTATCTGTACGATCCCTCCGTCCTGAACCCGCACAGCAGCATGCCGGCCTACCGCTTCCTTTTCACCACGCGACGCGTGGCCGGCGCCGCGCCGGCCGAGGGCGCCCTCGTGCTGGACGCGCGCGACAAACCCGCGCCCGGCTACGAGGTCATCCCCACCAGCGACGGCCAGGCGCTCGTCGCCTACCTGCTTTCGCTTAAGAAGGGCTACGACCTGCCCGACGAAAATCCCGGCCCGGTCGCCATGCCAACGGAGGAATCCCAGTGAACCCCCAGGACGATCCGGCCCTGCACGATCCAACCAACGTGCACGATACCTACGGCCACGAGGTGCGCCCCGCCGCGTTCCTCGCGCCCGACCTGGCCGTCCGTTCGGACGCGTCTGACTTCGTCGAGATGCCCGACGTCTCGACCGTGCCGCCGCAGCACGAGCCGCTGCCGGTCTGGCTTTACGTCGTTTGCGGCATCGCGCTTTTCTTCGCCGGCAGTTCCTACGCCGGGCTCGAACTGGGCGAGGGCTATTACGACCAGGGCATGGGCGGCCCCGCCGTCAGCCATGAGGACGTGGCCCAGGCCGCTGCGCCGACCGATCCGATGTCGCTCGGGAAGCAGCTCTACCAGGGCAACTGCGCCAACTGCCACCAGGCCAGCGGCGCGGGGCAGCCTGGCTCCTATCCGCCCATGGTCGGCTCCGAGTACGTGCTGGGCAACAAGGAGATGCTTGCCGCCATCCTGCTCGACGGCGTGCAGGGTCCGCTCACGGTCAAGGGCGGCCAGTACGGCACGAACGTCATGCCCGCCTGGGCCAATCTTTCCGACGAGAAGCTCGCCGACATCATGACCTACATCCGCAAGGCGTGGGGCAACGGGGGCGACGAGGTGAAGCCCGCGGACGTCACCGCCGTCCGCACCAAGGACGCCTCGCGCTCCTCGCCCTGGGTCTCCAGCGATCTGGACAAGATGAAGAGCGCCAAGTAGCGGCTAGCTGCCGCCATGCTGGATCAGCAGCGTGGCGATCGCTCCATGATGGCTTTCCAACGCCAGGTTCAGCGGCGTCTTTCCATCCTTGTTCCGAATTTGCGTGTTGGCTTGGTGGGATAAGAGAACGCGGACTGTTTCCCGGCGATTCATCCAGACCGCGCCGTGCAGGGCAGTCTCGCCCTGGATCGTCCGGGCGTTGACGTCGGCGCCGTGGTTCAACAGGAACTCCACGACCTGGTCGCGCCCCGATCCCGCGGCCCCGATCAGGGGTGTCATATCGCCACGGCCCTTCGAATTCACATCGGCGTGATGGCCGACGAGCCATTCGACCACGTCCAGGTGCCCTGCTTGCGCAGCCCAGTAGAGCGCGGTGTCGTTGCTGGCGTCCCTGCTCGAGACCAGGGACGGATTCGCCTCGATCATCGCGCGGACTGTCCCGCCATCGCCGAGTGCGGCCGCGTCCTGAACCGTAAACTCCGCCCGATGGGCTCGCAGCAAGTCGACGACATTCCGATGTCCACCCAAGGCGGCATACAGCATCGGCGTGGCGCCGGTTTTGTCCCGGGCGTTGACGTCGGCTCCGTGCGTCAAGAGAAAAGCCGCCACCGCCTCGTACCCGCGGAGCGCCGCCACATGCAGGGGGGGTCCACTGGTTGCCGATATAGTACCGGCTCGAGACCAAGGCTGGATGATGCTGGATCAGTCCTTCCATCGTAGCCAGATCGTCGGCCTCGGCTGCCTGCTCGATCTTGATGTTGTCGCCGTACAGCTGGTGAAAGCAAAAGATCGCGCCTTCCAGAATCAGGAAGCCGACCAGGCAGGCGAGAACGCCAAAACGAATGAGCGGCATCATGACAACAGGCCCGTCCGGCACCCTCCACCAGAAGCTACCGGAAATAGCTGCCAGGAAAACGAATACCTTGCCGGCAGGCATTGTCACCGAGAGGGTCGGATGGGATGATGCGGCTCTGCGCATTCTTCTGCTTCTATTTCTCCTCGGCATGGCCATGGCGCGCGCGGATGTCACGGCCACGGTCACCCTCAGCGGCCCGCCGAACAGCCCGGACGAGACCTTCATCGCCTCGGCCAGCAACTGCGGTGAAGGCTCCGTTCGCCATACCGAAAATTGGAAGATCGGACCGAAGGGCGAGTTGGGGGACGTGGTCGTCTGGGTCGTCGATCCCAAGTTCGGGCCCAACACGCCCGCGCCGGCGGAGCCGCAGATGACGCAGATTGGCTGCCGGTACGACCCGCACGTGCTGGCCGTGGTGGCGGGCGCGCCTTTCCAGGTCCTCAACGCCGACCCGACGCTCCACAACGTTCTTGCCCGCGTCTACACCGGCCCGACCGATCCGCCGGGTGACACCATCTTCAACCTTGGCCAGTCATACAAAGGCCAGCTCGACCAGGAGCAGTTCGACGCGCCGGGTATCTACACGCTCAACTGCAACGTCCATTCCTGGATGCAGGCGTGGGTGCGCGCGTTTCCGCACGGCTGCTTTGCGGTCACCGGCGCGGACGGCAAGGCCGCGCTGCAACTCAGCTCCCATCTACTCGATGGCACCTATAAGATCGATGCGTGGCATCCGCGCTTTGCCCAGTCGCAGGAGCAAACGATCGTGGTGAAGGCCGGGACGGCCGCGGTGACCTTCAAATTCGAAGGGGCGAAGTCACTCTAAGGGAAAGTGGAACGTCGGAGGTAAGCGCCGCGCGCCTTCTCACTCCCTTTCTCCATTTTCCTTTCCACTTTTCGCTTTGCCCTTAACCCGCGCTCGTTCCTGGCTTGGGAGATAGCCGCGATCATGCAGGTGATCCTGGATGTAAAGCATGTTCACCAGCACCAGGATGACCGCCGCGAGCGGGGTGGCGAAGGCCAGGCCGGCGCCGCCCAGCAGCAAGCCCATGAGCAACTCCGACCCGAGCACAAAGGCCGGAGGCAGCGAGATCGCGCGGCGCTGAATGAGCGGCGTGATGACGTTGGCCTCGAGCGTCTGCACGGCGAGGTAAAGGAGCGCGACCTTGATCGCCATCGTCGGGCTGACCGTCAGGCCCATCATGATCGCGGGGATGACCGAGATGAAGGGTCCCAGGCTGGGGATGAAGGAGAGGATCGCCGCGATGAGGCCCAGCGTGCCGGAGAGTTTCACGCCGAGCACGGTGAGGCCGATGCCGATGAGAATCCCCACGCTGGCCATGGTTGCGAGCTGGCCCATCAACCACCACCAGAGGGTGAAGCCCAGCTCATCGAGCACCTCGGCCATCCGCGCGCGGCGGCGCGGCGGGAAGAGCGAAAGAAATCCGCTGCGGTAAAGATCGGGCTGGGCGGCCAGGAAAATGCCGATGACGACGGCGAAGATCAGCCCGCCGAAGCCGTGCAGCGTCAGGCCAGCGAACTTCACCGCGCTCTGCATGTTGCTGTCCTTCGAGTTGTTGATCGCTTGCTGCACGCCGCTGACTACGCTGTTGCCGCCTGGCCACGACTTCACGTCAGTGAGCAACTGGTTCCACGCCTTGGGCAATTCCTGCGAGAGATTGCCGGCCTGATCCGCCACGGCCGGGCCGACCAGCAGCCCGGCGATGACCAGAACGAAGAAGATCGTCAGCAGCGCGAAGACGAGCGAGAACGGATAGCTGAAGCTCGAACGCCGGTGCAGCGCCATGCCCAGCCCGTGGAAAAAGACGGCGAGGAAAGCCGCGGCGAAGAGGACCAGGAGCACCTGCGCCGTCCACCACAGCAGAAGCGCCGCCGCCAGCAACCCCACGAGCCGCAGGCCGATTTCCAGCCCTTGTTGCACGGCTGACGGCGTGCGCGGCGTGCCGCGCGGACGCGAAGAGGATTCATGCTCTACCATCCGCGGATGCTACCGTGCGCGCGCGGGTTGGCAATCAGGGTGGACGCTGAGGCGCACGCGATTTGGCGCACGGTCATCGACCAGCTTCCCTCTCGCGGCAGGAATG
>CAJCIA010000003.1 GCA_903970275.1 Betaproteobacteria bacterium | reverse complement strand
TGACCATCCGCATCTTCAAGCGGCGCGGGAGCCGGTTCTGGCAGGCCCTGGTGCGCCACGACGGCAAGACCAAGCGCATCACCACCCGCACCACCCTCGAACCGGCCGCCGAGGAATTCGCCAAGCTCGCCTTCCGCCACTTCTCGCGCCTCACGGACAAACGGTCCGGAACGCCCCCCCCCCGCTCAACTCACAGGAGATAACCTATGCTGACCCCTGACTTCATCATCTACCTCGTCGCCACGGTCGGCTGCTTCACCTGCGGCTGGTGCGCCCGCCGTGACTACGACGCCGCGTTGCGCCGCCGCCGCCGAGAGTTCCACGCCCGCCAGATGCTCCACCGGCTATGAACCTCGGCGACATCATCCACATGCGCGCTCCGGACGGTCTCAGGTACCGGGCCAAGATTGTCTCCATGCCCGATGGCTCCTACGAACGCCCGTGCGCCGAGGCCGAGTTTATTGAAGGTCCGTGCGACGGCCGCACGTATGTGGTCGTTGGCGATTTCGAGGAGGAAGAGGAAAAATGAGCGAGACGCGGTACTACCTCGAGATCCTCGCCGCGAGCGACGAGGCCATTGACGCCGCGATGATCCAGCGGCTCGAGGCCCGAGGCTATACCGTCGGCCATTACGCCCCACAATGGGAGCAGCTCGGCAAATTCGCCACACGCATCGGCATCAGCATCAAAGCCCTTTGCCGCAGGCTCGACGATCCCCGCTGCCCGCAGATCGAGGTGCAGACCACTGCCACCGGGCGCCGCAGCCATCTCAAGGCCACGCCCGACCTGGAGAGATTCTGCCTGGAGAACAAATGAACCTCTCGCTCTTTTCCACCTGCGAACTCTGGCGCCGGCTCAATCCGCTGAGCAGCGAGTGCGACCGCGACGAGAAACGCCGTGCCGCCATCGTCGCCGAGCTGCGCAGCCGGCACAAGCACCTGGTCACCAACACCCGCGGTGTCGTCACTGGTAACAACGCCGCCGGGCGCCTCTCGTTTCACGTCCCAAGCAGCATCCCATACCCCTGGGAACTCCACGTATGACCGACGCCCAGCGCAACATGCTCTTCCGGATGTTCAGTGCCGCCTGCCGGCTGCAAGGCATCGCCGGCTCGACGGCCCGCGAGATCGAGCGCGAGAACCTGACCGTGAAAGCCCTGGGCCGCCCGATGAGCTGGACCAAGTTCGGCGATCCCGAAGTTGACGACGTGAAGGCCGAGTTGCTCGCGATCATCAAGCCCGCGGACCTGGACGCGCAGCTCCGGCAAATCCAGATGCGCCGCGGCCGGCTCCTGTACGCCATCGAGCACCTCGCCGACGCGCCTTATATCGCAAAGATCGCCCGCGACAAATTCGGCACCGACGACCTGACCAGGCTGAACCAGTCCCGCCTCAACGATCTCCGCATCACGCTGATCCAGCGCAAGCGCGCCAAGGACCGGAAGACGAAGCAGGAGCAACCCGTGGAGGAGCCGTTTTGAACAAGAGACCCGAGTCCATCCAGGTCAGCACCCTCGGCCATGACGAGCTTGGCAAGGTCTCGTCCATCAACGCCGCCCTCGACCGTTTCCTGAAGGAACGCGAGACCGGCCACGTGAAGACATCCTTTCACGGGAATCGAGCCCAACGCGAGAAGGCCATCGCCGCCGCCAAGGAACGGCAGAAAAGCTTCAAAGCACCCTCGGTAGAACCATTAAAGCCGGCCGTCGCCGGTCCATCGCCCGCGCCAACAGTCCACGAAGTCCACCACGTCCTCGAAGTCTACCAACCACCCGCACCACCACCCATGAAAGAAGACCCAAAAATCATCGGCTCCCGCCTCAAGCAAGCGCGCGAACAAGCCGGATGGACAGTCCCATCCTTGGCCGAGGCCATTGGCTTCAAACCCATCGCCCTGTACGACGCTCACTACGGCAAGAACAAACCCGCGCTGGATAAGATCGTCGAGTTCCTCCACATCAACCCGGCATTCCTCCGGACCGGCCAGGGCGAAATCTTCCTGACAGCCCCCCCCGAGGCTCCCGCAAAACGCAAACCCGGCCCGCGCACCGCCCGCGCAAAAAAACCGGATCACCCTCTCGCCGCGAAGCCCTCCGATCTCCTGACGGCCCTCCAGCGCGCCTCGGCCGCCGCCGAGGCATTCCAGGCTGCCAAGGACGAACTCGATGCCGCCTTGGCAGACCTGGACGCATTGCGGGCCTGACGATTTTAGCATGAAGACCCTGAAGGCAATCGACGTTTGCGCCGGAGCCGGCGGATGGGCCGTGGCCGCCCGCGGCCTCCCCATCGAGATCGTCGCCGGCTTCGACCTTCAGCGCGACGCGCTGCAAACGTACGCGCTTAATCATCCGAGCGTTGAAACCATCATCTGCGATGTCACCCACCACGATTTCTGCCGCTGGAAAGGAATCGATCTTATTTTGGGCGGCATCCCGTGCGAGCAGCTTTCGGCGGCGCGGAGAATGTCGAGAAAGGAGAGTGACCGCGAGTTGGCCCTCCTGGACGCATTGATAGCCCGGTTCCTCGGCTTGCCGACCGAGCTGGGGGCCAAGTACTTCTGCTATGAAGACGTCGTCCAGATCGAGCGCCGCCTCCCGATCCTCACGCCTCATTTCGTGGTCGAAAGCGCATCGCACAGCCCTCAACGGCGCAAGCGCGCTTACATCGGAAACCTTCCCGCACCCGAAAAAGGCGCCAATCGACAGCTACTCCGCGACGCATTGCGCAAAGGTCCTTTCCGTGTCGGCCCCAGGCTCCACGGCCGCCGTCCATTAGTCTCAAAGTGTTTCACGCCGGAAACCTTCTACCCTTGGATGCCCGGCAAAAAAAATCTCCCACCCTCACCGCGCTCTGCTCGCGCCGGGATGCCGAGGCCGGCATCCCTCACGGTGATCTCTGGCGCCAGCTTGAATGGCAGGAGATGGCCGCCCTCCAGGGTTTCCCGGAGGATTACATTTTCTACGGCTGCCCCGGCCGGGTCGTAAAGATGATCGCCCAGGCCGTCCAGATCGACACCGCCCGCGCGATCCTGAGCAACTTTTGCCGGGGCCTCAAACTGATCGAATGAATGACCAGCTCCAGCTCGACCTTGCGCGCGGCCGGAAGCGGCCGTTCGTCTCGGCTCGACTGGACGAATTGATCGAGCTTCTCGAGAACAGCCGGACATGGATGACCAAGGCTCAGCTCGAGGCAAGAGGATTCTCCGACCGCGAACTTCGCGAATTGGCCGAGACCGACATCACCGGGGAGATTTTCTCCTACCCTGGAAGCCCCGGCTACAAAGCCTACGCCTTCGTCTCCGAGGCCGAGTTCAAGCGTTGCCGCGCCCTTCTCACCCAGGGGAAGAAGATGATCCACCGCTTCATCCGGTACTGGCGCCGCCGCCACAAAGGCCAACCCCTCCCGAAATCCCATGAAGCGTAGAGAAATTGTGGACCGCAAGAGCGACCGCTCGTTGTCGAAATCGGTCCTCTTCGAGGCGCTCGTGGCGAAGCAGGTCCGGCGAAATACCGAGATCGCCGACAAAGCGGTCGTCGAGGCTAATCGGATCGAGCGGGCGCTTGTAAAAAAGCTTGAGGCCAAGAAGCCTTTCGGGCGCATCAGCGCCAACTGGGATCGTGTGAACCTTTGGTATGACGTGGATCACCTTTTAACCCAGGAGGACCGCGACGAAATCGAGCGGTGGAAGGCTCTTAATAAACGGGTGCAGGATCACCCTATTGATCCCGGCGTCGTTGCGGGCCTGATCCGTGGCCGCGCCAATGGCATGAGGCGTATGGCGCGCCTCGACTCGATCCTGGAGGAGCATGGCCGCGACCTGGAGAGGCTTCTCCGCATCCTGGACTTCAAATGAGAGAGTACAAACTCAACAGGCCCGCGCCGGTTAATGCCGGTTTCTCGGGCAAAACCACAAAGAAACCCGGAAAAACTACTGCTCTTCGGCCCAAGCCCGAGGCGTCTTCCGGTACCGGCCCGTCGGGTGATTTAGTCCAGGAGTTCCTGCAGATGATCCGGAACCAGTTCTATTTTGATAAGCCCGATTTCCACTTCCATCAGCATCGCTCGATCCTGATCAAAGCCTTCACCTACCCGGCGAGCTGGCTGGCGACTCGCGGCATGACTCGCGAGATTCCAGCCGATCGGTACCGCCAGCTCATCCAGGACGTGATCCAGGAGGTCAAGCGTTTCGGGCAGATGTCCTCTGCCGTCTCCCCGGCTCACTACTTCTTCAAGGTGATGCAGACGCACATGCAGCACCACGGTGAAGATTACTACGACTATTGCCGGAGCGTCCGGAACGCCGTCGCCCAGATCACCGCTGGCATGACCAAGGTGCCCGAGACCGATTCGACCCTCGCCGATCTGGCCGCCCTTCATCGCCTCGCCACCTCTGGCGCCCGCAAGGTCGTCCAAAAGCCGGCCAGCCCCCAACTCGATCTCTTCGCATGACCCGTGCAGCCGCCTTGCATCTCCTGTGCAGAGCCCTTGCCAGTGGCCGTAAGAACGACGTAAGAACGGCGTTTAAATGGCCCGCAAGCCTACATTTCGAGGTTCTTCGGAAGCTAACCGAGTACGAGCGGCTCCAAAATACCAGAGTCTCCCTCGAAGCCGAAATCCGCAGGCTAAACAAAATCATTGATGAATTGAACGAGGCGGCAATCGATGCCGGAGATGTGCCGTGATTCAAAAGAGGCCACTACCCAGCGGCCCGAAAAATTGTCAAACCCTTGGCAACATGACCTCCATGACTCCATTTCTTCTCAAACCGGCGCGCATGACTCAGGCTGTCGCCATGCCCGGAATCTCCTCTGTATTCCGGCTATTTCCGGCTATCACCGGGTAATTCCGCATCCTTCTCAAACCGCGCGGCATGACTCACGACGGCAATCTCCGGAATCTGTGTTCATCTGCGTCAATCTGCGGTTAAAAGACTCCTCGTCCAATGAATTAGCGGGGCCATAAATCCGTGTTGATTCATCGCTCGAATTACGGCTCCTCCGTTCCCCATCCTGTAAATCCTGTTCATCCTGTCGAAAAATCTTCCTCTTCCATCCTGTCATGCGGCGTTGCGCCGGGGTGGTCAGGAACCGGCTTCCGCCAGCCGCGCCTGGAAATCCTC
>CAJCIA010000002.1 GCA_903970275.1 Betaproteobacteria bacterium | reverse complement strand
GGTCGACGGCTACCGGCTGAACGTCTGCGCCAGACCGTACGATCTTTTCTACAAAGCAAGCGGCGGTCTATGACCGCCGAGGACGAGCGAAAGATTCGCGCTCGTGCGTCGGCGGTCCTAGACCGCCGCTACAGACTGCGGCAATCAGCGCTTCCGGGGCATGAGTGCGGGAAGAAGCTTCAGCCCGGCGCGACGAGCCAATGCTGTCGAGACTGCGTGCGGAAATTATAACCTCTGGCGGCATGCTAAAAGCGATCAACCCTTGCTCAGGTTGCGCAGGCAGTCGGCGACGAGGGCGGTCCAGCCGGTCTGGTGGGTGGCGCCGAGGCCGCGGCCGTTGTCGCCATGGAAATATTCGTTGAAGAGCAGGTTGTTGCGCCAGAGCGGATCGTTCGCGTAGCGGCCGAGCGACTGCGCGTAGGGCCGTACGCCGTCCGGACCGGGCAGGAAGAGCGAGGCGAGGCGGCGGCGGACTTCCTGCGCGGCTTCGTGCAGGTCCATGAAGTGACCGGACCCGGTGGGGCACTCGACCTTGAAGGTGCCATCGTAGAAGTAGTTGTACCGGTCAAGCGCCTCGACGAGCAGGTAATTGACCGGAAACCAGACCGGGCCGCGCCAGTTGGAATTGCCGCCGAACAGGCCGGTGACGCTGTCGCCCGGCGCGTAGTCGACGCGCAGGTTCTCATAGGCCCAATCGATCTCGAAGGGATGATCGCGGTGGAAGAGCGAGACAGAACGCAGGCCGTGCGGGGAGAGAAATTCCCTCTCGTCGAGCATGTAGCGCAGCATGCGGCCGAGCTGGTCGCGCGAGACGACGGAGAGCATGCGCAGGCCCTCAGCGTGCGGGCCGTCGCGGTTGATGTTGGAGATGTGCACGCCCAGCTCCGGCCGGTTGTCGAGGAACCACTTCATCCGCTTAGTGAAGTTGGGCAGCTTGTCGAACGTCTCGTCCGGCAGCACGGTGACCGCAAGGAGCGGCATGAGCCCGACGATCGACCGCACCTTGAGCGGGACGTCGTTCCCCTGCTGCACCGCGATGCGGTCGTAGTAGAAGCCGTCCGTCGGGTCCCACAAGCCGGTGCCGCCAAAGGTATTGATCGCGCGCGTGATCGCCACGAAGTGCTCGAAGAACTTCGACGCGATGTCCTCGTAGACGTTGTTCACCAGCGCGAGCTCGAGCGCCATGTTGAGCATGAGCAGGCAGTAGGAGGCCATCCATGCGGTGCCGTCCGCCTGCTCGAGTGAGTTGCCATCGCCCAGCGGCTTGGAGCGGTCGAAGACGCCGATGTTGTCGAGCCCGAGGAACCCGCCGGCAAAGAGATTGCGGCCGGAGGAATCCTTGCGGTTGACCCACCAGGTGAAATTCATGAGCAGTTTCTGGAACGTGCTTTCCAGGAACTTCACGTCGCGGTTTCCACGCGGGCCGGTGATCTTGTAGACGCGCCACGCGGCCCAGGCGTGCACGGGCGGATTGACGTCGGAGAAGTTGAACTCGTAGGCGGGAATCTGGCCGTTGGGCGCCATGTACCACTCGCGCAGGAAAAGATTGAGCTGGATCTTGGCCGCGGAGGGATCGATTCGCGCGAGCTCCACCACATGGAACGCGAGATCCCACGACGCGTACCAGGGATATTCCCACCCGTCCGGCATGGAAAGGACGTCGCGGTTATAGATGTGGGGCCAGTCGTTGTTGCGGCCGTTCAGGCGCTCGGCCGGTGGCTTCGGCTGCGTGGGATCGCCCTTGAGCCAGCGGGGGACCTCGTAGTAATAAAACTGCTTCGACCAAAGCAGGCCGGCATGCGCCTGGCGAACGACCCGCGCCTCCTCGCTGGCCGGATCGAAGGGGATCATCTTGCCATAATAGATGTCGGCCTCGTGGCGCTTGGCGGCGACAAAGGCGTCGAACTTTTCACCGAACGCGCAGGCTAATGAGTCGGCTTCCTTTTCGTCGACGAGCCGCATCTGCAGCACAACGCTCCCGCCGGCGGGAATTTGAGCCTCGTAATGCGCGGCTGCCTTCGTGCCGGTCTGCGCGGGATTCACTGCGGCGTCACGGCCGCCGATCAGCTTTTCGTGGAACGCGTCCTTCACGTAGGGCTGCGCGTCGGCAAGGCCGTTGAGTCGCTGGTGATTCGTCTCGTTCTCGGTGAAGAGCAGCCCGTGGCACGTGACGTTGGCCGGCGTGGCGCACTGGAAACGGAAGGTGCCCAGCGTGGCATGGCGCGCCTCGATCTCCGCGGGTGCCCGCTGGTGCATCTCCGGACGAATCGGCGTTTCCTCCGTGAGGTGGCCCCACGACCAGATGTTGCGAAACCAGAGCGTGGGCAGCAGGTGAAGCACGGCCGGGTCGGGGCCGCGGTTCGTCGCTGTGATGCGGATAAGCGTGTCGTCGGGACCCGCCTTGGCGTATTCGATCTCGACGTCGAAGTAGCGGTTCTCGTCGAAGGCGCTGGTGTCGGTGATCTCGTACTCGGGCTCCTGCTTGGAACGCTGGCCGTTCACGCGCACAAGTTCGTCGTAGGGAAAGGCGCGCTGCGGATACTTGTAGAGCCCGCGCTGGTAGGAGTGGGTGGGCAGGCCGTCGACGTGGAAGTAAGCCTCCTTCACGTCCTCGCCGTGATTGCCCTCGCTGTTGGTCAGGCCGAAGAAGCGCTCCTTGAGAATCGGGTCAGCGCCGTTCCAAAGCGCGAGCGAAAAACAGAGGCGGCACTCGCGATCCGTCCAGCCGAGCAGACCATCCTCGCCCCAGCGATAGGCGCGGCTGCGGGCGTGATCGTGCGGGAAATAATTCCAGCAATCACCGTCCGGCGAGTAATCCTCGCGCACGGTGCCCCACTGGCGCTCCGCGAGGTAAGGACCCCAGCGCTTCCAGTTCTTGAGCCGCTTGTTATCCTCCTCCAGCCGATCGCTCTCTGGACAGTCTCCCATGACGTCACCGTAGAGCGGCGGGCAGACGCGGCAAGCCGCGCGATCGTCGCAGGAGGCTCGCCTGCGGACGCCCGCGGCGTAGGTTGCCAGGATGCGCCTCCTCCTTGCCGTCGTTCTCGCGCTCGCATTCGCGATGACCGCGCGTGCGCAGGACGACAGCCAGGCGCGTGTCGCCACGCTCGATCCGTCCGATATCACGGACTTCCACGCGCAGCCGGCGGCGATCCAGCGGCTGCTGACGGAGGCCTTGCGCCTGACGAAGCTGAATCTCTCCTATCGCTATGGCTCCAGCGACCCGGCAGAGGGCGGCATGGACTGTTCCGGGACCATCTACCATCTGCTGCAGGCGGCGGGCATGACGGATGCGCCGCGCGACTCAAGCGAGATGTATCGCTGGGTCTGGACGCAGGGCGACTTCCACGCCGTGGTCAGCTCCAGCCCGGACACCTTTGAGCTGGCACGGCTCGCGCCGGGCGACCTGCTTTTCTGGTCTGGCACCTACCATGTCACGCGCGATCCGCCGGTCACGCATGTAATGATCTACCTCGGTCGCGAGCGACAGACGGGGCACCGCATCATGGTGGGCGCGAGTGAGGGCCGGCGCTTCCACGGCGTCTCGCGTTACGGCGTCAGCGTCTTTGACTTCGAGATGCCACACGAATCAGACGCCGCGGCTTCCGGCGATCATCCGCGGTTCATCGGCTACGGCGCAATCCCGGGAATCGAGAAAGATTCCGCGCAGAAAGTTCCCTAGGCAGCTCCACTCCTTCCTTGAACATTTTGGACGTGGAAGGGTCTCATGTTAAACGCACCGATCTGCCCGCCATTTGCCATTTCGGGTCCACGCCCGTTAGACTGACTCTCCTCTCGTGAAGAAAAATTCCCCACTCCTCCTCGTTGCCGGCCCATGCGTGCTGGAGTCGGAGGCACTGGCCACTTCCATTGCCACAGACCTCGCGGAAATGACGCGCGAGCTGGGGCTCTCGCTGGTCTTCAAGGCCTCCTTCGACAAGGCGAATCGGACGAGCGGAAAATCATTTCGCGGTCCGGGGTTGGCGCAGGGCTTGAAGATCCTGGCCCAGATCAAGAAAAAGCTCGGGGTGCCGGTGCTCACCGACATTCACGATATTTCCCAAATCAAGCCGGCGGCAAAGGTGATCGATGTGCTGCAGATCCCGGCCTTTCTCTGCCGCCAGACGGACCTTCTCGTGGCGGCGGCCAAAAGCGGTCGGACGGTGAACGTCAAGAAGGGGCAATTTCTCGCACCCGATGACGTGAACAATATTGCGGACAAGCTGCGCGCCGCGCGGGCGAAGGAGTATTTCATCACCGAACGCGGCACGACCTTCGGCTACCACAACCTGGTCGTGGACATGCGCGGGCTGGCGACCATGCGCGCGGCGGGCCACCGTGTGATCTTCGATGCGACTCACTCCGTGCAGCGGCCCGGCGGCCGGGGCACGAGCACCGGGGGCGATCGCGCAATGGCGCCGGTGCTGGCGCGCGCGGCGGTGGCGGCGGGCGTCGAGGGCCTTTTCATCGAGACGCACCCGCGGCCGGACGACTCGCCCTCCGACGGCGCGAACATGATTCCCCTTGCGCAGATGGAAGGCCTGTTGCGAACATTGTTGGCTATTCATGAGGCCGCTCATTCTTAGCGCAGCGGGCTTGCTGGTGCTGGCTACGCAAGGCGGCGCGCAGCAGCAGCAATCGGGCGGCGGCAACTCGTCCGGCGTGAGCCAGCTGCCGGTCGGGCAGGTCTACAAGGATTTCCAGTTTCCTTACTACGAAGCCGGCGTACTCAAGTTCACCCTCACCGCGAC
Organism: Betaproteobacteria bacterium; assembly: GCA_903970275.1. GTDB lineage: Bacteria > Verrucomicrobiota > Verrucomicrobiia > Methylacidiphilales > UBA1321 > JABDGH01. The sequence goes on along the minus strand of CAJCIA010000002.1, from coordinate 10,900 downwards.
CGAGGCCAAGGGCATCACGGTCAACCGCGCGGAAACGACCGACGTGAAGATCGATCTTTACGACAACGGCAAGGTCACGACGACGATTACGTCGCCGAAGGCCGATCTCTACGTCGCCGACCGCAAGATGCGCACGCACGACACCGTCCGGATCGACCGCGCGGACCTCACTGCCACCGCGCTACTCTGCGACTTCGATCTCGCGGCCAAGCAATACAAGCTGCGCAACAATGTGCGCGTGGTGCTGAAGAACTTCGACACCGCCAAGAGCATTCCCGCCTCGAGCCCGGCCGCGCCCGCACCAGCCCCGACGATCGGCCAGGCGGTCTCGACAGCGCCGCCCGCCCCGGCCGAGTCCACCCCGGGGGAGTCGCCCTCGCAGAAAATCGATGCACTGCTGGAATCTCCCGGCATGTTTTCCTCGACCAACGCCGCGCCGGCCTCGCCCTGATGATGACAAAAAACTTCCTGCTTCCCGCCGTGCTGCTCCTGGCGGCCGTCCTGGCCGGCCGCGCCCAGACCGCGGATATTGCGGATACCGGGGAGGAAACGCCGCCGCCCGGCAGCACGCTGATCCAGTCGGACGAGCTGCAAATGGATCAGGTTACGCACATTGCCGTGTTCACCGGTAACGTGGTCGTCACCGGCACCAACTTCAGCATGAAGTGCCAGGACATGACGGTGAACTTCGACAAGGGCGGCAAGGTCGACACCATCCTGGCCAAGGGCGACGTCGAGATCGTGCAGCCGGGCCGCGTCACGCATTCCGGCCAGGCGGTCTACACCCGCGACGACGACAAGTTCGTTCTCACCGACCAGCCGGTGATCATCGACAACAAGAACAAGGTTTCCGCTCCGAAGATCATCATCTACCGCACCAAGCAATCGATGTACACGGAAGGCCGGACGCAGACGACCATCTCGGAAGGCAACGCGTTCTCCTCCACGCCGCCGGACAACGGCCAGAAATAGATGAACAAGCATCGTCTTCCCAAACCCAAGCCGGCGCGCAAGCTCGACCCGGATCAGTCCGAGTTGCTGGGGGAAGACTCGTTTTTGATCGAGCCGGAGCGGACCGACAAGGCTTCCCCTACAGCGCCAAAGACGACAGCGCCAGCGGAACCTTTTGCACCAAAAGCCGCCGCGCAACCGGAGCCCCTGGCTCAAGTAACGGTGCAGGAACCCGCGCCGGAACCGCTACTGGCGCATCCCCACTCGCCGCACGCGGCGCACGAGGATGTTCCGATTGGCGATTCGCTCATCCAGACCCGCGGCCTGGTCAAGCAATACGGCGGCCGGCGCGTGGTCAATGGCGTCGACATCCACGTGCGCGAGGGCGAGGTCGTCGGCCTGCTGGGCAAGAACGGCGCGGGCAAGACGACCACGTTTTACATGATCGTCGGACTGGTCCCGCCGACGGAAGGCCACGTCTTCATGGGCGAGGAGGACGTCACGCGCATGCCGATGTACCGCCGCGCGCGCCGCGGCATCGGCTACCTGCCGCAGGAGGAATCGATCTTCCGCAAGCTCTCCGTCGAGGACAACCTGCTCGCCATCCTCGAGACGCTGCCGATGAGCGAAGTGGAGCGCGAGAAGCGCTGCGACGAGCTCCTGCGCGACTTCGGTCTGGAGCACGTGCGGGAAAACATCGCCATCACGCTCTCCGGCGGTGAAAAGCGGCGCGTGACGATCGCCCGCGCCCTGGTCACGCAGCCCAGCCTTTTGCTTTTGGACGAGCCGTTCAGCGGCGTCGACCCCATGGCCGTGCACGACATCCAGGAGATCATCCTCCACCTCAAGCAGCGTGGGCTCGGCGTGCTTATCACCGATCACAACGTGCGCGAGACGCTCTCCGTGGTCGACCGCGCGTACATCATCGACGAAGGCCGCGTGCTGTCCGAAGGCACGCGCGATTATCTGCTGAACGATCCCGTGGCGCGCGAGAGCTATCTTGGCCATCGGTTCACAATGTAGCGGACATCCGCTGTAGCGGCGGTCTATGACCGCCGAGGCATTGCGCAAAGATATGCGATGTGGCGAAACATCCCCTCGCCCCGAGAGACGAGAATATCTTTCATCTGCGCGAATCTTAGTAAGTCGACAATTCGCCGTGGTAGCCAGAAACGTCGGAGCGTTGCTCGAGATGCGGAAACTTGCCGGAGCAGATGCTCATTCTTTCCCTAATGATCGGCGAACGCCACGTCCCGCATTTTGCTCCAAGACCCCGGCGGTCATAGACCGCCGCTACAGTAAACTCACAGCGCCTGATCCGGCGGCGGCAAGTGCCACGGCTTCCACAGTCGTTGGTAATCGGCGCGGGCGAGTTCGACTAGCAGGGCGTTCGAGCCGGGCTTGAGCCACTTGATCAGGTGCACGAGATCGTCCTTGTCCATCGTCGTGCAGCCGGAGGTGCGGTAATGCTCGCCGCGCCGGATGTGAAAGAAGATCGAGTTGCCCGCGTGCGGCTCGGGCGAATCGTAGTTGTGCTCGATGACGACCATCCACTCATACGCGAAATCGCCGATATGCATGCGTTCGCGGTCCCACCAGGAGGGCAGCGGTGCGCCGGCCGGCAGCGTGTAGAGATGATTGAAGTTGGGCAGCGCCGGATCGTCGATCCACGCATCGCGATCGGTCACCTGGTGATAAGGCCAGCCTGCCGCGCCCGACGGAAGCTGCGACGCGTAACCAAGTGCCGGGCCGAGCTTGAAGAGCCCGGCGGGGTTGCGATGGTCGCCGGTTTGCTTTTGCGGGCCGGCTTGCGCGGGGTGAACGCCGCGCCCCCAAGCCAGGCCGCGCGGGGCGAAGAGGACGGGCCAGCGATCGCTGTCGGGGCGCCACTCCCCCTGCGCGTTGCGCGAGAAAAGCTGGAGCGCGCCTTCGTACGAGGAGGTCTGCGGCGCAATGCAGACCACGATCTGCTGGGCCGCGCCTGCTGGTGCGTCGCTAGCCACGCCATTGGCGAGGCCCAGAATGACAAACACGAAAACGAGGAAAAAAGCCATCGACCGCCTCATCGAGCGAACGTAAGGTCTTTATCTCCAAAAGGCAACCGATGCGCGACCAGCCCTTGCCTCTGCTTCTTCTCACTGGTTTCCTGGGCAGCGGCAAAACCTCCACGCTCCAGCACTGGCTGGCGAACACCGACGTTCCGCTGCAGCGCGTGGCCGTCATCATCAATGATTTCGGGGAGGTCAATGTGGACGCCGCGCTCCTGCAGCGCCGCCAACTCGCCCTGAGCAGCATCACGGGCGGCTGCGTTTGCTGCCAGAGTTTCGAGGATCTGGTCGAGCAAGTCAGCCGCCTCGCCGATCATCCCGACTACGACCTGGCGTGGATCGAGACCTCCGGCCTCGCCGATCCCGAGGAAGTGCTGGATCATCTCAGCAATGCCTCGCTGCAGGGCCGCACGGAACTGCGGCGCATGATCCTGGTCATCGACGCCTCCGATTTTCCCTGCTCCTGGCGCGGGCGTGCGGTGCAGGAGGAACAGGTGCGCTATGCCGACCTGATCCTGCTCAACAAGACGGACCTGATCGACGAGTCGGCTCGGCAGCGGGTGGAAGCCAAGCTCCGGCAGTTGAATCCCCAGGCCGAACTGGTGACCACCCATCATGGCGTGGCGGAAGCCGGCCGGCTTAACGCGGCGGGCGAACATCACGCTCATGAAACCTGCGAGCATGTGCACCATGAAGGCTGCGGACACGATCACGCCGCGCATGATCACGAGCATGGCCACGACCACGCGCACGAGGCGCTGCCCCACTCCGCCGCCACCTGCTTTTTACCGCTGAGCGAACCGGTGGATCGTGGCGCCTTTCAGCGCTTCCTCGGCGCGCTTCCCACCTCCGTTTTCCGCGCAAAAGGCTTCGTGCGCTTCACCGACTCGGCGAGCCAGGTGCATACGTTCCAGCAGGTGCGCGACCAGGCGGAACTGCTCGTGCTGCCGCTGGAGGAAGCGCCGGACATCGCCACGGGCCTGGTGCTGATCGGGCCGCAATTGGACGAGAGGCGGCTGCGGGAACTGGCCGCGGAGCTTACCGTCGGCCACGCCCTTTCGCCATGAACCGGCACCTGCTTCTTCTCGCGTGGATGCTGGTCGTGGGCGTCACCGCACCGGCGCTCGGCGCTAAGCCACCCAAGGTGGTGGTGCCGCCGGCTCCGCCCATGCCGTCCGGGCCGCAATATTTCTTCAACGTCGATCTCGATCCGCGTTACCAAATTGTGGGCAAGGGCCCGCTGCCGGCGGACCAGGCCGCCACGGCCGACTGCTACTGCTTCACCTACACGCCAGACGGCAAGCTGCAGCGCATCGAGTTCGACCGCGCAGGCGTGCCGATGACCGACCCGCTTTTCCGCTCCGCGCGCATCGACTTTGAGTACATCCCGGGCATGGAGCGCCGCTGGTATCGCGATGGCACCGGCGAGCCAACCGCGAACATCAACGGCGTGGCGGGCGAAGAGCTGACACTTGATGCCACGGGCTATCCCACGGCGGTCACGAACCTGAATAATTCCGGCGGCACGATGCGCGATGAGGACGGTGTTGTTCGCATCGAGCGCACGCTCGACAGCCAGTCGCGCGTGATCAAGGGGCGCCGTACCGGCCTCCTCGGCGTCTACATCACCGACCGCAGCGGGCTCTTCGAGACGCGGACCCTTTACGACAACCTGGGCCGGACGGTTGAATACGACAATTACGACGCGTCCGGCAAGCCGCTGAACGACAACGAGGGCATCGCGTCGATCCGCACCACCTACGACGCGCGGCCGGATGGCAATGCCGTGACGGAAAGTTATTTCGACGCCAGCGGTTACGCAGCGGAGGAGAAATCGAGCGGCATTCACGAACGGGAGAGCCTCTACGATCCGCGCGGCTTTCTTCTCAGCACCGCCTATTTCGACGCCGGCGGCGCCCCGACGACCGACGGCACGACCGGCATCCACGAGCGTCGCCTCGTCTATGACGCGCGCGGCGACCAGACCTCGGAGGAGTTCTTTGGCATCGACGGGCGTCCGGTGGATCACCGAGCGTTTGGCTTCGCCCGCGTCATCTATCGTTACGACGACAAGAACCGGGTGAGCTCCAAGAGCTACGTGGGCGACGACGGTTCACCCCAGGTGGTGCAGAGCATCGGCGCGGCGGAGATCCGGCAGGAGTACGACGCGCAGGGCAACATCGTCCGCCGCCAGTTTTTCGACGGCCAGGGAAACCCGAGCGACCATGTCCTCTATAATGTGCCGGCCCTGCGGATCAAGGTGGAGGGCGACACAACCACCGTCTTCCTGCGCGACGCGAACGATCACCCGACTCGCAACCCGATCAACGGCTACGCGTCCTTCAGCTACAAGACGGCGACGGACGTGCCGCTGACGCGCCACAATCTTTTCTATGACCTGAAGGGCCGGCGCATGAGCGCCTTCAGCGTGTTCGTGATTCATCCGCACATCTACCAACTGCGGCAGCACCACAACACCGGCATGCGGCGCAAGGCGCACTGGGGCATCGTGGCGGCGATGATCGGGGCACTGCTCGCCATGGGGCTGGCCATTCGCAAGACCACCTTTACCAAGAGCCGGAGGGTGTACGTCCCCTCGCCCTTCGAGCGTTTCCTCGGCTGGTTCGCCGTCTTCGCGCTTATCGAGGGCACGATCTGCTTCCTGATCACCATTTACTGGGCGTGGGTCGACTATCAAAACGGCGACATGGGGTGGGGCATCTACGCGCTCAACGGCGTGGTGATCCTCTTCTTTGCCTACCGGCTGCCGCGCATGCGCGTGACCATGCGGGTACTCAACATCAGCCGGGAGGAAATCCAGCGGCTCGTGCGCGATTTCTTCGCCAAGGCGCAGCTCAAGGTCGAGTACAATGAGGCCCGCGAGCTTTACCGCACCTATCCCTTTTCCGTCCGCATCTCCTATTTTGCCAACAAGGCGCACGCCTACCTGAAGCTGCACTACCGGCATCGCGAGGGTCGCGATCTCATGCGCGGCTTCTCGCAATACGTGCGCCAGCAGGTCAAAACGATGCAGGCGCCGCTGCGCAGCCGGGCCATCGCGCTCTATTATCCGTGCGTGGCCTGCGCCTACTTCATCCTGGCGGCCACCGCGCTTTACGTTTTCGTCACCATGGTGGCGAATAACTAGCCGGGCCGGTTGTTCCGTCATCGGCCTGCGCTATCCTGTGGCATGGTGAAAGCCCTCGAGCAATTTCCGCCGCAATTCGAGGTGGATCCCGCCCTGGAGGACGAGCGCCTGCAGGACCTGCGCGCGCTCAACGTGCTCGACACGCCCGCGGAGGAACGCTTCGACCGCATCACACGGTTGGCGGCGGCTTTCTTCGACGTCCCCATCGCCTATGTCGCGTTCATCGACAGCGACCGGCAATGGATCAAGTCGCGCGTCGGGCACGACGGCCCAGTCGAGGTAAAGCGCGACCTGTCGTTTTGCCGCTACACCATCATGCGCGACCGCCCGCTGGTCATTCCCGACGCGCGCGAGCATCCCATCGGCCGCGAGCACCCCGGTGTCATCGGGCCGCCGCACCTGCGTTTTTATGCCGGCGTGCCGCTGACCGGGCCGCGCGGCCGCAAGATCGGGACGTTCTGCCTGCTTGATTTTCGCCCGCGCCGTTTCAACGAGGCGCAGATGGACAAGCTGGTGACCTTTGCCGCGATCGTGGAGCGGGAAATGAATCTCGGCCAGATCATCCACGCGCAGAGCGAACTGCTGCGTACGCGCGAGCAGTTGGTCGCGACCCAAACGGAACTCAACCACGAGCTGAACGATGCGGCCAAGTATGTGCGCCGCATGCTGCCTCCTCCGCTGATCGATCGCGAGAAGCTGGAATGGCATTTCGAGCCCTCAACCCACCTGGGCGGCGACGGGCTGGGCTATCGCCGAATCGACGAGGATCGCCTGGCCATCTACATGCTCGACGTGACCGGGCACGGCATGGGCTCGGCGCTGCTCGCGGTCACGGCGCTCGAGTTTCTTCGCTCGCCCCAGGTGCGCGAGACAGATTTCTCGCGCCCAGCCATCGTGCTCGACCGGCTCAATCGCACCTTCCAGATGCGGGAGCATGCGGGGAAGTTTTTCTCCTGCTGGTACGGCGTCTATTCGCACCAGGCGCGCACGCTGACGTATGGCAACTGCGGTCATCCGCCGGCGCTGTTGCTGACCGGCGACGGGCTTGAGCGCACGGCCCCGGGCGGGCCGGTGCTGGGCGTGCTGCCCGACATCCAAGTGACCGAGCACGTCGTCCCCTTCCCGACTGAGGCGGAGCTCTACGTCTTCACCGACGGCCTGTACGAACTGCGGGACAAGAAGGGCCATGGCTCCTACGATGAATTCGTCGAGCATCTTCAGGCCGAGGCCAAGCTTCGTCGCACTGTCTGGCCGACCATCCTGCACTGGATGGATCTCGCGAAAAAGCGTCAGACGGTGGATGATGACGTGTCGCTCATCCGCTTTACCGCGCCCGCCTGACATGTCCCCTTCGCTCTCCCGCCGCCGCTTCGTCCAGGGGCTGCTCGGCACGCTGACTGCCTCGCGGCTCGACGGACTCGCCGCACCCGCAACGGCGGCCGAGCCGTTTCGCTTTGCTTTTCTCACCGACCTCCATTTGCTCAAGGGCGGCGCGCTGCGCTCCGTGCAGGGCATTGCAATGTGCCTGCAGGCGGTCGAAGGCTTGAACCCGCGTCCTGACTTCATCCTGGTTGGCGGCGATCTCGTCAACGACGCGCGCGACATGACGATTGCGGATGCCAGCCAGGGCTGGGATTTGTTCCTCAAGACCTGGCACAACAACACGTCGCTGCCGGCGTATTGGACCTTTGGCAATCACGATCTCTGCGCGACCGGCATCGCGGACTCACCCAAGCTCGATCCTCGCTACGGCAAGGGTCTCTTCAAGCAGCGGCTGGGAATCTCCAACTTATTCTACAGCTTCGATCATCGGGGCTGGCATTTCGTCATCATGGACGACATCGACCTGCTGCCGGACAAGACCTACGAGGGCCTGCTCTTTGACGACGAGCTCGCCTTCCTGCGTGCGGACCTGCAGGCGAACGCGGCCAAGCCCACGCTGCTTTGCACCCACATCCCGCTCTATTCGATGCTGCCGTTTTCCATCGCGCTGGCCAAGGCGACCGGCTTCCACGTCAAGACCCCCAAGAATCTGGTCTGCACCAACGCGAACACGTTGATCCATGATTTTCCCGGTCACAACATCCGCGCCGTGCTTGCCGGGCACCTGCATCACTACGAGCTGAACACCATCGGCGGTGTGCCGTTCTATAATTCCGGTGCCGTCTGCGGCAATTACTGGAAAGGCCCCATGGGCGACTGCCCGGAGGGTTTCGCCGTCGTCGACGTGGCGGCGGACGGCAGCGTCAAGTTCGACTACCGGACTTACGGCTGGAAGGCGTAGGGAACCCGTTTAGATAGGATTAAGATGATTTATAGGATTGGGGGAAAGCAGTTCCCAACCCTCTTCATCATATTAATCCTATCTAAACTCCGTCCCCGCGCCGCCCCGAGGGCTTCGTCGTCGACGTGGCGGCAGACGGCAGCGTAAAGTTCGATTACCGGACTTACGGCTGGAAGGCGTAGGGAATCGGTTTAGATAGGATTAAGATGATTTATAGGATTCGGGAAATCAGTTCCCCAATCCTCTTCATCATATTAATCCTATCTAAACTCCGTCACCGCGCCGCCGCCGGCTCCCGCTCGTCGGCGCTGCGCATCGCCTTGACGAAGTTCTGCCCCATTTCCCACACCGGACCAGGAAACTTACCGAGGTCCTGGATGACGGCGTCAAGCGCGTCAACAAAGCGGTCGATCTCCTTTTCGCCCACGATGAGCGGCGGCAGAATCTTGACGATGTCGGCGTTGTTGGCTGCCACCTGGGTGAGGATGCGGTACTTGGTCAAGAGCGGCGTGACGATCAGCTGCGGGAACATGCTGGCATCCAGCGAGTGCACCAGTTTCCAACCCATCTTGGGCATGAGCCCGCGCGGCTCGGAGAATTCAACCGCAGCCATGAGACCCTTCACGCGCACTTCCTTGATGATGTCGTGCCGCTTCTGCAAGCCAAGCAGACGCGTCTCGAGGTAGGTGCCCATGCGGGCGGCGTTGTCGATGAGGCCTTCATCTTCGAGCACGGTCAGCGCGGCAAGCCCCGCGGCGCAGGCCAGGTTATTGCGGCCAAAGGTGGTCGAGTGGACGATGCAGCGATCCAGGCGTGAGAAGGTCTTCTGGTAAATCGCGCGGCGAGTAACGATGGCCCCGGCCGGCACGTAGCCGCCGCTGAGCGTCTTGGCTAGCGTGATGATGTCCGGTTCCAGCCCCCAATGCTCGAAGGCGAACCACTTGCCCGTGCGGCCGAGCCCGGTCTGCACTTCGTCGCAAATGAAGAGTGTGCCGTACTTGCGGCAGAGCGCTTGCGCCTGGATGAAGTAATCGTCCTTCGGAAACTTGACGCCCTTGCCCTGGACGAGCTCGACGATGAACGCGGCCACGTCGCCACGCTTGAGCTGCGCTTCCAGCTCGGCGAGATCGCCGAGGGCCACCGTCTCGCAGCCCGGGACAAACGGGCCAAAGCCCTCGTGAAACGCGGCGTTGCCGGTGACGGAAAGCGCGCCGTAGCTGAGGCCGTGATAGGAATTCTTGAGCGAGACGATACGAGGGCGGCCGGTCGCCGCCTTGGCGAACTTCAATGCGCCTTCCACCGACTCGGTGCCGCTGTTGCAGAGAAAGACCGAATCGAGATGCGGCGCGCCCTGCTGGGCCAGGCGCTGCACCAGCCGTTCCGCCAGCAGGCCACTCATCAGCGCGGAGTCGAGCTGGACCATGTTGGGCAGGTCGAGATCGAGGATGTCGCGAATGGCCTTCTTGGCCACCGGATGATTGCGGCCAATATTGTAAACGCCGAAACCGGAGAGGAAATCCAGGTAGTCCTTGCCGTCCATGTCGTAGAGGTAGGCGCCTTCGGCCCGGGCGTAGACGATGTCGAAGCCGATGGTGCGCTGGACCTTGACCAGGGTGCGGTTCAGGTGCCGGTCGTGCAGCTCGTAGTTTTCGCCGAGTCGCGAGGTGACCAGGTCCTTGATGTCGAGAGGCATGGAGGGAGGCTACCGGAATTCCGCGCAAAAACAAGCGGCGGCGGGCCGCGCCTGACCCCGCTAGGACCTCGGCTTCCGCACCACGAGCGTGTCGGCCAGCATGTCGTGCAGCGCCTGCTTGCGCTGCGTCCAGCCGGCCATCATGAAGCCGATGTAGAGAATGATCCCGGAAATGATCTTACCAAAAAAACGGCCCGTGGCTCGGCCGAAGCCGATGCGCTGACCTTGCCGATCGGTGACCTGAAGACCCATCACCCGCTTTCCTAGCGTGGCCTGATACCGGCTTGACTCCTGCAACGAAAAATAAAGCCACTGCACGACCAGACTCACCAGCGTCCAAGCGAGACGGACCAAGATGAAGAGCCCTTTGGCGGTTTCATCGGTCGTCTCCATGCTCGCATAACTGATGATGAAGGAGACGATGGCCAACGGGAGAAGGATGATGGCATCGATGAAAATCGCCACAAAGCGCAGCCAAAAACCAGCGTAAACCAGGTGCTCCGGCGGCTGCATGGTGGCGGCGTAGGAGTAGCCGGTGCCCATGAGCGCGGCGGTTTCCGGTGCCGGAACGTGCGCCTGTCCGGTGGCGACCGGCAGGGCGGAAACCGCGGGTGGCGGCGGATGCAGCGCGTCGACTTTCGCCAGCACCTCGCGAAGCGGGGTCCATTGCGTCAGGCCATCGACGAAGGCGAGCGAGTCGGGCGTGACCTCGCCCCGCGTGAGCTGGTCCTCCACTTCCGCGCGCGTGAACGGCCCGTGCGGGACGTTCTCTTTCA
>CAJCIA010000001.1 GCA_903970275.1 Betaproteobacteria bacterium | reverse complement strand
TTGGTGTGATTCCGTCGGCGGTCATAGACCGCCGCTACAGTTTTCGGGTTAACCGCGACAGGGTGCCGGGAGGGCGAACCCTTACGCTCCTAAATGTGCGGCGAGAAAAGCGCGGATTTCCATCCCGATCTCTGTCGCGTGCGTCTCGAGCGCGAAATGTCCCGTGTCGTAGAACACGACTTTGGCAGAAGGGTTGTCGCGGCGGTAAGCCTCGGCTCCGGCGGGAAGGAAAAACGGATCGTGCCTGCCCCAAACGGCCAGGGTCGGCGGCTGATACTTGCGGAAGAACTCCTGGAACTTGGGGTAAAGCTCAATGTTGGTCTTGTAGTCGCCGATCAGGTCGAGCTGGGCTTCGCCGCTCTGCGGCCGGTCGAGCAGGCATTGGTCGAGGGCGATCGCTTCCGGCGCGATGCGTTCCTCCGGGTGGGTGACGCCCTGATAGTATTGCCAGCGGGTCGTCTTCAAAGTCTGGAGCTGGCGCAGGGCTTCGCGATTTTCGTGCGTCGGATTTTTCCAAAAGGCGCGGACCGGAGCCCACGCATCGCTCAGGCCCTCGACGTAGGCGTTGCCGTTCTGGGAAATGATGGCGGCAATGCGCTCCGGAAAGCGGAGGGCCAGGCGCAGCCCGGTCGGCGCGCCATAATCAAAGATGTAGACGGCAAACTTCCTGAGTCCAATCAGCTCGGTGAAATCGCCCATGACTTTCGCGACGTTCTCAAAGGTGTAGGCGAAGACATCGTGCGTGGGCGCATCGGAGAAGCCGAAGCCCGGCAGGTCAGGCGCGATGACATGATAATCATCCGCCAGCTGCGGGATCAGATTGCGAAACATGTGGCTGGAGGTCGGGAAACCATGGAGCAAAAGCACGGCGGGCTTTGCCGCCTCGCCCGCTTCGCGATAGAAAATCTTGAGGCCGTTTACCGCGCAGGTTTTGAAGGAAACGGCATTCATTTCCATCATGATAGGATGGCCCCGTGCCAAGGGAAGCACGGACCCTAACCGCCTTGGGCCGGAACGTGCACGGTGGCCGGTGGTGAGATGCCGCCGGCGTTGATGGCGGTGACCTGATAATCATAATTCTGGGAGGGGTTCATGTGCTCGTCGGCTTTTTTCTGGCCCTTCTTCTTCCCTTCGTTGACATCGGTCCAGGTTGTTTCCAGGAGCGGGATGACAAAGTTCCCGGGCCACTTGAACTCCGCGCCCTGATTCGAGCGATAGATGACGTATCCCGTAGCGCCCGGAACCGGTTCCCACGTCAGCTTGATCCCGGCGCCTTGGCGGCCGCTGATCCACGTGCCGGCCAGTGATCCCGGCGCGGCGGCAGGTGGGGTGGGCAGGGGATGTGCATTCACGGGGTTGGAGGGTTCGCTGGCGCCGGCAGCGTTCACGGCGTCGACGGTGTAGCGATAGAACTTGCCATCGGTCAGGGCGGTGTCGGTGAAGGTCGTGCCAGGAACCTGATCATTCAGCATGATGGTGCGAAGCGAGTAGAAGCTTCCCACGTTGTTGGAGTGCATGGTGCTGCGGTAAACGCGGTAGTAGTTCGCCTCGGCCGACGCCGGCCAACTGAGCACGACGCTATGGTGGCCGGAGCTCACCAGCTTCAGACTGGCGGGAGCCGCCGGGGCGCCGGTTGAGATGGTGACGGCGGGGCTCACGGGCGCGCTGGCAGGTGAGGGTGGGCTTTGACCCTGCGGGTTCTTCGAGACGACCTGGTAGTAATAGGCCGTTCCGTTGGCCGCCGTGGCATCCGTGTAGGTCATGTTCAACTGGTCGACACCGCAGACGAGGCCGGGCGTGCCGGTAGCCACCGGAATAAATCCGGTGGTCGGGTTGGTGGAACGAAGCACGTCGTAGCTAGTGGCTCCCGGAACGACAGGCCAGGTGACAAGGGCGGCATGGTTGCCGGCGAAGGCGGTGACGCTGGCGGGAGCAGGCGGAACGTATCCGGGCAGCTCGAGCCGGAGGTAATCGACCATGAGATAGTAGGTCATGCCGCGGCCGTTGAGGCGGACGGCGACCTTGTTCTGGCCGGCATGAAGGAGATGGGCCGGGAAATAAATCCGCTCATCGGAGAAGGGCCCGTGATCGCCGAAATGGATGCTGCTGTCGTCGGAGTAGGCAGGGAAGTAGCCCGTGGGGGTAAGGTCAGCCGGGGCTCCCTTCGCGCCGGGCACGGTGTTGAGCTCGGTATCGTTGACGCTGACGACGACCTGGTTGACGGCGGAACGCCTGTCGCCAGAAAAACCGGCCGCGCCGATGTAGATGGAGGCGGTGCCGCCATCCGGCGGGGCGGAGGCGAGGTTAAAGAGGATGGTGCCGGTGCAGGGCTGGTACTGGCCATGGGTATCCGGCAACGAGGGGAGGAGGAAGTTCCAGTCGGTGGACCAGCGGCTTTTGCCGACGGTGTAAGTGAGGCCATCGGGGAAATCGAAGTTGTACTCCATCTGCGGACCCCAAATGGGCGTCGGGTAGCCAAGCTTCGGCTCCGCATCGGGGAAGGGATAATCCTCGCCGTGCCGGAACTCGTCGATCTTGCGATCCGGCAGGCCCAGCTCGAAGACGGTCGAACCGGTGCGGAGCGGCGTCCAGTTCACGTCGCCCAGCTGATTGGTGCCGCCGGCGGTGACCTTGACGGCGAACGGCTGCGCGGGCACGTCGACTTCCAGCGGCGGATTCTGGGCCTTCTGGTTCAGCGACATGAAGGTGCCGGCGGCACCGGGTCCATACGCCCAGAGGGTGTAGTTGTCGCCGGGCAGCATGTTACCCAGGGTGAAGTTTCCCTGGGCATCGGTCTGGGTCCAATACTGATAGGGCTTGAACCACATCTGAAAATCGTAGGACTTGTTGAGGGTCGGCGGCTGCTCCTCGAGCCCAACCCAGATGCCGGCGTTGGAGGCGTTGGGGTTACCGCTGTCGTGGATGGCGATCCTGCCCTGCACGGTGCCGCGGCCTTCGGCCTGGGGGTAGGCCTTGTTCTTGAACCATTTGTAGGGCCACGCCTTCTTTTCCGCCGCGGCCTGGGCGAGCGCGTCCTTGAAGAGGGCGTGGGCCGCCTGCGCGGGGTCCGTGATGGAGGCGGGGACGTTGTTCAGGTAGATGAACCAGGGGCCGCAGGTCTTCGTCCAGATTTCACCCTGCGCGAAGTTGCCGTCACCGCCCATGCCGAGCTCGCCCGAGAGAATGGTGTTGTTGAGCTCGCTATAGGGATAGGCGGAAACGTCGCGCTTCATCGGGCCGCCATTGCTAAAGTCCAGATTGGTCATCATCCACCGGCCAATGTTCAGCCCGTTGGGGCCGACGCTGCTCCAGCCCCAGGCCTTGAGATCGGCGTGGTCTTGCCCGTAGATAAACTTGTCGTCGAGCTGACCCTGGCGGTCGCCATCAAGCGCAACGGTGATCTCGTGAGGCGAGTTGGGAATGCCGGTGCCTTTGCTGCTCGGCATGCCGATGAGGAAGTCGCGCGCCTGGTCCGCGCTGAGCCAGTTGAAGTTAGGCGGGACGCGCGTCACAACGCCCCAAGCGGTCAGGTTGACGGCCTGATCCTGCGCGCGGTGGGTCTGGATGCCGGTGGAATAGAAGCCGGGCGAGCCACGGAGCATGGAGAAGTGGGCCTCGAAGATGCCAAGATTGGCCGTGTCGCTCACCATCATGACGTCGCCGTAGTCGCCGCCGTTGCTCTTGGGATCGACGGCGACGCTGGACTTGAAATGAGCGACGTGCTGGGGCATGTGCTCGATGTCCAGACCGCCCATGCTGAAGCCGCCGTAGTAATACTGGCCCGGGCCCTTGAGCGTGGGCGAGGTGCGGACGCTGCCGTTGTTGTTGTAGGTGTAATCGATCGCGTCGAGATGGGGGCTGTCCTTTTGGATGCTGATGGAGCAGATGCCGTTGGCGAGGATGATGTACTTGGCGGTTTCGGTGACGGTGACGTTCGGCCCGGTGCCGTTGCCGCCGCCGGGAAGGTTGGCGCGAAGGGGCGCGTGGCCGACAAGGGCCAAACCGAGCGTGAGGAAAAGCAGGCGGCGAAGGAGCGAGGTGGGAGGCATCGAGGTGGAGTTGGGTAAGCGGGGTCGACCGAGGGTGGCGGGAAATTATCCGCCAGCCCGGAAATCCACGGCATGGAGAACAATCTCGGAATTGAGAAGACTAACACCGCGGCGGAATCGAGGTTGCGGTCGGCGCGGACTTTTGCATCGTCGCGCCCGAGGGGGCGCGGTAGGGTCGCCGAAGTTCATGACCGAATCTGCGCCGAGCGTTCCGGCTGCACGCGCCACGTGGCGCGGTTCGGTGCGGCGGCTGTTTGTGCCGCTGCTGCGCCTGCGGGTGTGGCTGACGGAACGGGGTCCGCTGGAATTCTTCGAGTCGGTTTACTTCTCGGCCGCGCTGGTGGGACTTTTCGCGGCGGTGACCTCGGTGGCGTTCCGGAAATCGCTTACGGGGCTTCAGTACCTGATTTTTCATTATAAGGGTCCGCTGGAAACGCTGCCGACGGTGCCGTGGTGGGTGCGGTTGGCGGCGCCGACCTGCGGGGGGCTGGTGGCGGGGACGGTGCTGCTGCTGGTGCGGCGTTGGTCGGGCGCGAAGCTGGACTTCATGGAGGTGGTGACGCTGGGCAACGGCGTGATGCGGGTGCGCGCGACGGTGCTGAAAAGCGTGTCGTCGCTCATCACCATTGCCAGCGGCGGGTCGATCGGGCGGGAGGGTTCGCTCGCGCAACTGGGCGCCATGGCCGGCTCGCTCTTTGGGCGGAGCGCCAAGTTTGGGCCCGCCCGGCTGCGGCTGATGGTCGCCTGCGGGGCGGCGGCGGGCATCGCCTGCGCCTACAATGCGCCGTTCTCGGGCGCGTTCTTCGTGGCGGAGATCGTGCTGGGGTCGATCGCGCTGGAGAGTTTCGGGCCGCTGGTTTTTTCCTCCGTGGTGGCGACGGTGGTCTCCACGCAGTTCCTGGGCTCGAAGGCGATTTACCAGATGCCGCCATTCGCCACGGTGCCGAACTGGCAGTTGCCGCTGCACGCGCTGCTTGGCGTGGTGGCGGGCGGGCTGGCACCCGTCTTCCTGCTCCTGCTGCGCACGGGGGCGAGGTTTTTCCGCGGGCTGAAGTTGCCGCCGGTGCTGAACTTGGGGCTGGGCGGGCTGATCGTCGGGTTGATCTCGATCGTGCAGCCGGGGGTCTGGGGCAGCGGGTACGGGATGTCGGAATGGATCCTGAACTTCAACCTGGGCGGGAAGTTCCTGTTTTCGCTGTTGGTGCTCAAGGTGCTGGCGACCATGGCGACGACGGGCAGTGGGGCGGTGGGCGGCGTTTTCACGCCGACGCTGTTTTGCGGGGCGGCGATCGGCGCGCTTTTCTCCGAGGGAGTGCAGGCGGTTCTGCCGCACGCGATCATCCCGGCGGGCAGCTTCGCGGTGGTGGGGATGGGTTGTTTCCTGGCGGCGACGACGCGCGCACCGATCACGTCGATCCTGATTATTTTCGAGATGACGCGGAGCGACGCGGCGATCATGCCGCTGATGCTGGCCTGCGTGGCGTCCTTCCTGGTCGCGCGGCAACTGCAGCAGGATTCGGTCTACAGCCGGCAGCTGCAGGGGGCGCTCAACCAGCCGGACACGCCGCTCTTCCTGCTGCACGTGCGCGACCTGATGAAGCGCGACCCGGTGCACGTGATGGAGACAGCGGGTTTCGAGGAGATCGCGGGCGTGCTGGCCTCGCATACCTTCAAGCATCTCTACGTGGTGGACCATGACCGGCGCTTCCTGGGCGCGATCGCGTTGCAGGACCTGAAGCCATTTTTGCAGGAGAAGGACATGCCGCGGATGGTCATCGCGCTCGACCTGATGCACGACGACATGCCGGTGCTGACGGGCGACTCGTCCCTGAAGGAATCGCTGGACGTTTTCTCGCGGCACGACGGGGAGCGCCTGCCCGTGCTGGACAACCCGACGGACCGGCGGCTGCTGGGCGCGCTGGCCAAGACGGATGTGCTGCTGACGCTCGCGCACGGCGTGGGCACGGCGGGCAAGGACGCCGGCTCCGGGAACGGCGAGGGTAAGTAGGACGTCAGCGTCGCAGGGCGGGGTACCTTTTCGACCAGTCGACGAGCAGCAGGTAGAGGAGCATGTCGTCGAAGAAGAAGATGTTCATGAGCACAAGGCTGAGCAGATGGAAGCTTAGCATCACGGGAATGAAAACGCGGCGGTACCAAGGCGAGATGAGGACGAGCGGGGCGGTGATCTCGAAAAAGGTGATTACCGGCAGGCCG